>DATBRS010000156.1:0-8170 GCA_036560185.1 Myxococcota bacterium | reverse complement strand
TGCCCTCGATGCGCGCCCCGAGGCCGGCGAAGTCGGTGCGGTCGAGGGTGCGCGAGCACAGCTCGCGCAACAGGTCGGAGCTGACGGGCACGGGCGCCTCCGGTTGGTGTGGCCGCTTGGTACCCGCGCGGCGCCGACGGAGCAAGACGAAATGCGCAGGCCCGGTGCAACTCCGCGCGCCAGGGGGCGAGTGCGCCTCAAGAGCGGCGGGGGTTCCTCCGCAAGGAACGCATTGGGGAGGCCGCGTGAAGGCCGAGGGCAGTAGCAGCAGCAGCGAACCGATGGCCGAGCCCGCGGCGGTGCTGGCGGCACCGAGCTTCGGCACCGAGCTGCGCGCGCGCTTTCGCTACCGGCTGATCAAGCGCACGGGCAAGGGCTCGTTCGGCTCGGTGTTCTTCGCGCGCTGCCTCGATCATGACCGGCGGCGCGACGACAGCCCGCCCGAGCGCGTCGCCGTGAAGATCCTCGGCGACACCAAAGGCGCCTCGAGCGATCTCGCGCGCCGCGAGCTCGCCGCGCTGCTCGCCATCCAGCACGATCGCATCCCGCGCGTCTACGACTGGCGGCTCGACTCCGCGCCCGCCTTCGTCGTGATGGAGTACTTCCCCGAAGGCAGCCTGCGCGATCTGATGATGCTGTCCGGTCCCGCCGAGGAGGATCAGGTCTGGCGCCTGCTCGGCGACCTGCTCTCCGCGCTCGACGTCGCGCACCGCGCCTCGCTGCTGCATCTCGACATCAAGCCCGCAAACGTGCTGATCGACGGCCGCGGTGGCTACGTGCTGACCGACTTCGGCGTCTCGCAGGCATCCCGCATCAACCGCGGGCTGCTGCCGTTCAGCGTGGGTACGCGCGGTTATCAGGCGCCCGAGCAGCGCAACGAGCGCTTCGATCAGTACGACCTGCGCACGGACCTGTGGGGCCTCGGCGTCACGGCCTGGGCGTTCGCGACGGGCGTCAACCTCGCCGAGCGCGGCGACCTCGTGCGCACCGACAGCGACGACGCGATCTACGGCTTGCCCGCGCTGAGCGACCGCCGCCTCACCTGCTCCGCCGAGCTCGAAGACGTGATCATGAGCATGCTGTTCCTCGACCCGTCGCGCCGTCCGGGCAGCGTCGCCGAGGTGCAGGCGCGCGTGAACTCGGTGGTCGCGGGCTGGGCGTTCGAGTCGACGACCTACGCCGCGAGCCGTCGCAGCAACGTCGACGACACCGCGCTGACGAAGCTGATCGAGTCGCTGGTCGATCCGCTGCTGATCGACCTGTGCAAGCGGCCCGGCTTACGCCCGTACTTCGTGAAGTTCGAGGACGGCGAGCAGATGTGCGGCGAGGGCGAGCATTCGTACTACGCGTTTCTGCTGCTGAAGGGCGCCGTCACCGTCTCGCGCGCGGGCCGCGAGCTGGCGCGCGTCGAGCGCGAGGGCTCGTTCCTGAGCGAAGTGGCGACGCTCACCAGCATGCCGCGCACCGCGAGCATGCACGCGGCGGGCTCGGTCTGGGCCGTCGTGCTGAACGCCGCCGAGCTCGAGCGCTTCGTCACCGCGAACCCCGCGATCGGCCTGCGCTTCATCCGCACGCTCGCGCACCGCCTCGCGAAGCTCCCGATCGAGGGGCCGGACGGCAAGCGCAAGGAGTGGTGATCGTCCGCTGCGCCCTGAGAGCATCGAGGCGGCGCAGAGGCAGGCGGGCCGGGGGTCGCGACTTCGGGCCCTTGGCGTGACGGCTTGCCTGGTTGGGTGGAAACGGCGCGTTGCGGGTGGGCGTGCTTGCGCGCTCGCGGCCGAGGATGCGGCACTGGTGCGATTGCAGCGTGCTCGGCGAGATCCGGGCCCTCCGCTGCGATCCCCCGCCCCGCCCGCCTCTGCGCCGGCGCTGCGCGGTGGAACCTGGGCGCCGGCGTCGTGGATGGGAGGCGCGAAGCGCGGCGCTACTCGCCCGGAATCAGCTCGCCGCGCAGCATGTCGGCGCTCGTCTCGCGCGCGCGCGACAGCAGCGCCTTGCCGTTGCGCAGAATCACTTCGGCGGGCCGCGGTTTGCTGTTGTAGTTCGAGGCCATCGCGAAGCCGTAGGCGCCGGCGCACTCGATCACCACGAAGTCGCCGACGCGCGCCTCGGCGAGGCGCTGCGTGCGCACCACGCCGCCCTCGTCCTGCGTGAAGATGTCGCCGCTCTCGCACAGCGGGCCGCCGACCACGACCTCGAGCTCGGCGCGCCGCGCGTCGTCGCTCGGCGCGAGCGACATCGGGTGGTAGGCGCCGTACATCGCCGGCCGGGCGAGCGCGTTGAAGCCGGCGTCGAGCAGCACGAAGGTGCGCGCCGCGACGCGCTTCACCGCGCGCACCTCCGCGATCAGGAAGCCGGACTCGGCCACGATGTAGCGGCCCGGCTCGAGCTCGAGCCGCAGCTGCCTGCCCAGACGCGCCTCGACGCGCTTGCGCGCCGCGTCCCAGATCCGGAAGTACGCGCCGATGTCGGGGCGAACGTCGCCGGCGCGATACGGAACCGGGAGCCCGCCGCCCGCACTGAGCGTGCGGAGCGAGGCCCCGACGACGCCGGCGAGCTTTTCGGCCGCGCCCGCCACCAGCGCCAGGTGCTCGAGATCGGCGCCGGAGCCGATGTGCAGGTGCAGCCCGGTCACGCGCAGCCGCGCCCTCGCCGCCAGCTCGAGCGCTCGCGGCAGCTCCTCGTGCCAGATGCCGTGCTTCGAGTGCTCGCCGCCGGTGTTCGTCTTCTTGCTGTGACCGTGCCCGAAGCCCGGGTTCACGCGCAGCGTCACCTCGCCGCCCGGCACACGCTCGGCGTACTGCGCGAGCATGTCGCTGGAGCCGCAATTCACGGCGATGCCGTACTCGGCGATCACGTCCAGCGACTCGCGATCGAACACGTCGGCCGTGTAGACGATCGGCGCCGGATCGCCGCTGATCGGGTAGCCGGCCGCGATCGCGCGATGGATCTCTCCTGCCGAGACGGCGTCGACCAGCACGCCCGCGCGGCGCACGAAGTCGAGCACCGCGAGGTTCGAGTTCGCCTTCTGCGCGTAGCGCACGACGTCGAAGGCGCGCAGCTCCGCGATGCGCGCCGCGATCGTCGCCAAGTCGTAGACGTAGGTGGGCGTACCGAAGTCGCGCGCGATGTCCGCGACCGCGATGCCTGCGATTTCGTCTCGAATCGTGCTGGCCATGGGGCCCGCGACTGTAGGCGAGAAACTCACGGCCGCGCCGCGGCCGCCCGCACGCCGCGTTGCGCCGGCTTCACGCTCCGCGTTTACTCCGCGCATGGACGACGCGAACCCGCCGAGCGAGCGCTTCCAAGCCCTCGCCGTGAAGCTGCGCGCGAACGCCGCCGTGGGCCTGGCCGAGGCCGCGCTCGCGCTGGCCGGCGAGTTCGCCCACGTCGAGCCCGCCAAGGCCTTCACCGAGCTCGACCGCCTGGGCGACGCCGCGCGCAAGAAGCTCCCCGACGGCGCGGCCGCCGTGCGGCTCGAGGCGCTGCTGCGCTTCCTGCAGCGCGACTGCGGCTATTACGGCAACCGCTCGGAGTACGGCGACCCGCGCAACAGCGACCTCTCGCAGGTGATCGCGCGCCGCACCGGCATCCCGATCACGCTCGCGCTGGTCGCGATCGAAGTCGGCGCGCGCTGCGGCGTGCCGCTGCAAGGTCTCTCCTTCCCCTCGCACTTCCTGGTGCGCACGCCCGAGGATCCGCCGGTGCTCGGCGACGCGTTCCACTTCCGGCTCGTCTCGGACGCCGAAGCCGGCGAGCGACTCAAGCAGAGCCTCGGCCCCGAGGCGCGGCTCGAGCCCGCGCTGCTGCGCCCAACGGATACGCGCCAAACCCTGGTACGGATGTGCTCCAACTTGAAGCACATCCACGTCGGCAAGCAGGAGTGGCTGCGCGCGATCGGGCTGTGCGACCGCATCCTGCTGCTCGCGCCCGAGCTCGCCAGCGAGCACCGCGATCGCGCCGTGCTCTACGCGCGCCTCGAGTGCTTCGGCCCCGCGCTCGCCGACCTCGAGCGCTACCTCGCGCTCGAGCCGAACGCGGAGGACGCTGAGGCGGTGCGAGAGAACATCGCGCAGCTGAAGCCGCTGGTGATGCGAATCAATTAGGGCCGAGCGCGCTCCGCGCTACGCCTCGATCCGCGCATCCCCTTCGATCACCGCCCCTCGCGCGAACGTCACGTCGCCGCGCACCGTGAGCCGGCGCGCGCGGATCAGGCTCGGCGGGCCGTAGGGTGTGCGCGCGTCGAGCTGGTCGACGCGCCGAAAAAAGACCGGGTCGAGGTCGATCACGAGCTGGTCGCCGGGACCGCCGGGAGCGGGCAGGATGCGGTAGTCGGCGCTCAGCACGTAAGCGTCGCTGCGGATCGCGAGCAGGTCGCCGGTGCTCTTCACGGGCGCGAAGCGCTGCGCGGGCACTTGGATCGCGCGCGCGTCTGCGAAGCACGAGATCGCTGCGCCCATCGCGGTCTCGAGCTGCACGACGCGGGGCGAGCTGGGATCGAGCGGGTCGACGCTCTTCTCGTTGCGGATGAACGGCAGCGGCAGCACGCCGCCGTGCTCGTCGAGCGCGCGCTGCAGCGCGCGGAGGTCGATCCACAAGTTGTTGGTGTTGAAGAACTTGTAGAGCGCGACGTCCTGGAAGTCCGCGAGCTCGTCGTCGGGACACTGAGCCGTCTCGCGCAGCACGAGGCGCCCGTCCTTGGCGCGCGCGAGATGGCCGCCCTTCTTGTCCGCCTCGCTGCGGCGCTTCACCTCCATCGCGAAGGGCGCGCCGCTCTCGGCGAACCAGCCGAGCAGCGCGAGATCGAGCGCGGCGCCGAGGTTGTCGCTGTTCGAGACGAACGCGTAGCGCAGGCCCGCACCCAGCATCGCGGCGAGCGAGCCCGAGCTGACGAGCGCGGTGTAGAGATCGCCGTGGCCGGGCGGGCACCACTCGTGCTCCGGCTCGCGCGGCCACGCGACCGGCGTGAGCTCGCGCGCGAGCAGACGCGGCACCTTGTGCTGCATGAAGTCTTGCGCCAGCGCGCCCGAGAGCCCGCCGTGTCTCGCGAGCGCCGCGAGCGAATCGGCGCGCGTGCGAAAGCTGTTCATCAGCACGAGCGGCACGTTCACGCCGGTCGCCGCCGCGAGCGCGCGGATCTGCAGCGCGATCACGTCGAGGAAGGTCAGGCCGTCCTTCACCGGCAGCAGCGACTTCGCCTGCGTCATGCCCATGGTCGTGCCGAGCCCGCCGTTGAGCTTGATCACGACCGCGTGCGCGAGCGCGCGCTCGCCCGCGCCGCGCAGCTCGGGGCGCTCGGTGAACTGCGGCAGATCGTCGACCGGTTCGATCTCGCGGCGCGAGAGCGTGCCGCGATCGCCCGCGACGAGCAGCTCGAATTTGCGCCGGAAGGCGCGGATCGCGAGCTCGGGCAGCCCGGCGTCGCGCATCTTCCGCTCGCTCGCTGCGAAGTCTGGCTTCATGGGAGCTCGAGCGGCGTCTCGAAGAAGGCGCCGAGCACGGAGATCATCGGCTCGACGTCGGCGACCGCGGCCAGCTCGCGGCAGGAGTGCATCGACAGCATCGGGTTGCCCACGTCGACGGTGCGGATGCCCGCGCGCGCGGCGCTGATCGGCCCGATCGTCGAGCCGCAGCCCATGTCGCTGCGCGCCACGAATTGTTGGGGCTCGACGCCGCGCGCGCGGCACAGCGCCGTGAAATGCCCGAGCGTGACCGCGTCGCTCGCGTAGCTCTGGTTCGAGTTCACCTTGATCACCGGGCCGCCGCCGAGCCGTGGCCGATGGCCGGGCTCGTGCCGCTCCGAGTAATTGGGGTGGACGGCGTGCGCCATGTCCGCGGAGACGAGCAGCGAGCGCGAGAGCGCCCGCGGCAGCCCCTGCGCGCCGCCGCTCTTCGCGGCCTCGACGATGCGCGCGAGCGAATCCGCGAGGAAGCTGCCCTGCGCGCCCTGCGCACTGCGGCTGCCCACCTCCTCGTGGTCGTAGAGCACCACGACGCGGCTGAAGGCCGGCAGCGGCGCGCGCCGAGCCGCCGTGAGGGCGCTGAGCGCCGCGTGACACGACGCCAGGTTGTCGAGCCGCGGCGCGTGCAGGAACTCGCCGCGCGCGCCGGAGACGGCGCTCGGCTGCGTGTCCACGAGCATCAGGTCGAAGCCGTGGATGGCGCGCGCGTCGAGCGCGCCGTGGCCCTGGGCGCGCAGCTCGGCGGCGAGCAGCTCCGCGAACGGCGGCGCGCTCTCGAGCCCGATCACCGGCACGAGGTGAGTCTGCTCGTTCAGCTTCAGGCCCTCGGTCTTGGTCTCGCGCTGGAGATGGATCGCGAGATTCGGGATGCGCAGCAGCGGCCGCGCGAAATCGAGGTTCACGCTGCGCAGGCCGCTCGGCGTCGCGATCACGACGCGGCCCGCGAGCGAGAGGTCGCGATCGAGCCAGCTGTGCAAAAGCACACCGCCGTAGGGCTCGATCGCGAGCTGGCGGCAGCCGTGCGCGCTCACGTCCGGCGCGGGCTTGACGCGCAGATTGGGCGAATCTGTGTGCGCGCCGACCGCGTGGAAGCCGGCGTCCGCGAGCGGCGCGTCGCCGACCTCGAAGGCGAGCAGCGAGGACTCGCTGCGCACGACGGCGTGCCGCGCGCCGGGCGCGAGAGACCACGGCTCGCTCTCCGCGAGGCGCGTGAAGCCTGCGCGCTCGAGCCGGCGCAGCGCCTCGGCGACCGCGTGGTAAGGCGTCGGGGACGCGTCGATGAAGCGGAGCAGATCGCGCGCGGCGTCGGACATGGCGCGGCATGATACGGAACGAAATTCGCGGGGACGTTCCGCAACTAAGTCAACTTTCTCGACGCGCCTAGTTGACTAGGTTGCGGAACGTCCCCGGAGGCCCCCGGGGCGAGGAGCAACGACTCGTGAACTCGCGTCCGCTCTCCGGCATTCGCGTCGTCGACTGCTCTGCGGTCGTCTCGGGGCCGCTCGCGACGACGATCCTCGCCGATCAGGGCGCCGACGTGATCAAGGTCGAGCCGCTCGGCGCCGGCGACATCCTGCGCCACGTCGGCAGCCATCGCGGCGGAGTGTCCGGGATGTTCCACGTCGTGAATCGCGGCAAGCGCTCGCTCGCGCTGAATCTCGCGGACGCGCGCGGGCGCGACGTGCTCGCGAGGCTCGTCGCGCGCGCCGACGTGTTCGTGCAGAACTTCCGGCCGGGTGTCAGCGAGCGCATGGGCATCGGCTGGGAGACGTTCCGCGCGCTGAATGCGCGGCTCGTCTACGTCTCGATCAGCGGCTTCGGAGCCACGGGGCCGTACGCGAACAAGCGCGTCTACGACAACGTCGTGCAGGCGTATTCGGGCCTCGCCGCGGTGCAAGGCGGCGCCGGCGAGCCCGC
Source organism: Myxococcota bacterium (assembly GCA_036560185.1). Classification (GTDB taxonomy): domain Bacteria; phylum Myxococcota_A; class UBA9160; order UBA9160; family UBA6930; genus VGRF01. The sequence continues at coordinate 791 of DATBRS010000156.1, read as the reverse complement.
GCTCTTGAAGCAGCTGGCTTGCGACAAGCTCACCTCCCTGACCGCCGCGCAGGCGATCTGCGCGGCGCTGATTGGGCGCGCGCGCGACGGTGCGGGCCGCCACGTCGAGCTGTCGATGCTCGACTCGGCGATCGCCTTCCTTTGGCCCGACGCCGCGGCCGACGCGATGATGCTCGGCGAGGGCGTGACGCGGCAGCCGCCGATCGGCAGCAATTATGGCCTGCTGCGCCTCGCCGACGGCTTCGCGAGCGCGACCACCCTGAGCGACGCCGAGTTCCAGGGCCTGTGCCGCGCGCTCGGCCTGGCGGCCGCCGCGAGCGACCCGCGCTTCGCGACCGTGGCGTCCCGGATGGATCACCTGCCCGCGCTCGTCGCGCTCTTCCAGCGCGACATCCCCGAGGCCGCGGCGAAGCTCACGCGCGCCGAGATCGAGGCGAAGCTCTCGGCGCACGAGGTGCCGGTGGGCATCGTGCGCAGGCTCGAGGAGCTCCACGAGGATCCGCAGGTGCGCGCGAACGGGACGCTGTTCGAGCGCGAGCTGCCGCGCATCGGCCGGGTGCGCGAGCCGCGCCCGGCCGCGCGCTTCGACGCGCAGACGCCGCCGCCCGCGGCGCTCGCGCCCCGCCTCGGCGAGCACAGCGAGGCGATTCTCGCGGAGCTCGGCGTCACCGCGAGCGAGATCTCGGCGCTGCGCGAGGCGGGCGTCATCGGCGTGGCGAGCTGACGGCTCCCGCTGGCGGCGCGCCGGCGCGCGCTGCTCGTGTTTGGCGCGAACGCCGCGTGCCCACGGC
>DATBRS010000155.1:0-5207 GCA_036560185.1 Myxococcota bacterium | reverse complement strand
CGTCCGCGCGAGCGACGCTCGATCTCGCGAGCGGCGCCGTGTCCGCACACATCGAGGCGCCCCACGCGCTGGCGCCCGACCTCGCGCGCCTGGGCGGGATCGCGGCGGACCTGCGGATCGCGGACGACGCGCTGAGCGGCGACGTGCACGTAGAGCAGCTCGTCGAGCTCTCGCAGCCGGCGCTGATCGCGCCGCTGCGGCTCGACGCGAAGTTGTCAGGTCCGCTCGCGCGCATCGCGCTCTCGGGCAGGGCCACGACGCCGGGGGACGGCCTCGCGTTCGACTTCAGCGGCACGCTGGAGCCCGAGCCCGGGCGCCTCGAGCTGAAGATCGTGCTGCCCGAGACGGATCTCACGCCGAAGACGCGGCAGCCGGATCGCGTCTTTCCGTGGCTCGCGGGAAGCATCGAGCGCGCGGCCGGACGCGTCGGCGGCGAGGCGCTCGCGTCGTACGCGAACGGCGCGCTCGCGGCGAGCGCGGTGATCGCGCTGAACGGCGTCGATCTCGCCACCGATCAGGGCGTCTTGCGCGGCCTGATGGGCGTGTTCGCGGTGACCGCGCTCGACCCGCTCGAGACGCCGCCCGCGCAGACGATCTGGATGAAGTCGGCGGAGGTCGGGATGCCCCTCGGCAACGGCTCAGTGAGGTTTCAGCTGAAGCCCGACGGCGTCCTCCACGTCGAGCGCGGAGAGTGGGCCTTCGCGGGCGGCAAGATCGTCTTCTCGGGCGCGATCCCGCTGGACGCGCGCGAGCTCACGCTCGAGCTCGGGGTCGAGGGCGTCTCGGTCGAGCAGCTGCTGGCGGCGCTCGATTTCGACGGCCTCTCGGGCACCGGCGTGCTCGGTGGCGTCACGCCGCTCGTGATGCGCGGAGCGCAGCTGCTCGTGACGAACGGCGAGCTGCGCGCCACCGAGCAGGGCGTGATCCGCTTCACGTCGGGTGAGGGCGGCGCGGCGCTCTCGCGCAAGCAGCCGGCGCTGTCGCCCGTGCTCGGAGCCCTCACGGATCTGCACTACGACGAGCTGACGCTCACGCTGAACGGCGACATCTCCGATAGGGTGGAGGTGAAGATGCACATCCGTGGCCGCAACCCGAATTTTCAGCGAGGCCGCCCCGTCGTACTCAACGTGAACGTCGATTTGCCGCTCGGGAGCCTGCTGCGCGCGGCCTCGGTCGCGACGGGCGTTCCGGACGAGATCGAGGAGCAGGTGCAGAGAGCCATGGGCAAGGAGAAGCCATGAGTCGCTTGTTGGGGACACTCGCGCTCGCGGGCCTGTTCGCGGGCTGCACGCACAACATCAACGTGAGGGCCGAGGAGCCGATCACGATCAACCTGAACATCAAGATCGAGCACGAGATCCGCATCAAGGTGGACAAGGAGCTCGATGATCTGTTCAAGGCCGAGCCCGGCGTCTTCTGAGCCTCCGAGGAGAACCACATGACCTGGACCCAGCGATTCTGGATCGTTGCCATCGCGCTGGCGCTTGCGCTGCCGGCGCTCGCGCTCGATCTCGACGAGGCGCGCGCCAAGGGCGTCATCGGCGAGCGTGCGGACGGCTACGTCGCCGCGGTGAAGGACTCGCCCTCGGACGAGGTGAAGCGAGTGGTCGAAGAAGTGAACGCGAAACGCCGCGCGTACTACGCCGAGATCGCGCAGCGCAACGGCGCACCGGTCGAGGCCGTGGCGGCGCTCGCCGGGCAGAAGCTGCTCGCCAGCTTGCCGGCCGGGCAGTGGCTGAACGACGGAAGCGGCTGGAAGAAGAAGTGACCTTCAGCGACGCGGCGCGTCCGCCGCGGTCGCTCTCTTCACGACCCAATAGATCCCGGCGGCGAGCGCGAAGATCGGGATCGACGTCATGAAGATCGTCGTCAGCAGGTAGGCGACGCGGCTCTCGTCGCGCCCCGAGAAGCAGACGGCGCAGGCGAGCGCGCGCTGCGCCGGAAGGGACGCGAGCGCGAACGCGGCTGCGCTGAGCGTGTGGCGCATGTTCAGAAGTAGACCCGCCAATAGATCATCGGCCAGAGCCCGACGACGAAATACCAGAACACCCGCACCGCTTGGAAGGTGCTGGCGGCGAGCACGCCGGTCGCGAGCCGGCGATACGCAAAGGCGAGCGCCGAGATCGCCGCGACGCAGTGCAGCGCGTGAATTCCGATGATCAGGTAGAAGAAGCTGCCGTGCTGGCTCGACGTCAGCGTGAGGCCCTGAGCGAGCAGTCGCGTCCACTCGAAGCCCTGGAAGAGCACGAAGAACGCGGCCAGCGCGAGCGCCGCGAGCATCGGCTTCGCCGCGGAGCGCTGCTCGGCGCGATGCGCGCGGCCCGCGTACCAGAGCACCGCGGCCGAGAGGATCAGCGCGAGCGTGTTGATCGCGGTCGCTCGCGCGGGCAGGCGCGGCTGTCCCGCCGGCGGCCAGCCGAGCAGCGAGCCCGCGCGCGCGATCGAGAACGCGCTCATCAGGCCCGCGAACAGCATCGCCTCGCTGAACACGAAGATGCCCATGCCGAGCACGGCGCTCGGAATCGGGGGCTGCGGCCGCGGATCCGAGATGACGCGCAGCGCGGTTCCCGTGCGGCTCTGCATGGTTGGGCCTCTTGGGGGGAAAGGCCGCGGCTACTCGTGGTGAGCGCCGTGCGCCTCGGGATGCAGGACGCGATCCGGCTGACCTGCGTCGGGGTTGATCTTCACCCAGTGCGCGCCCTCGTGCTCCATCACGTCGGGTGCGGTGCCCGCGAAGAAGAGCAGCATGAACACGAGGACGGTCGCGAGCATGTAGAGCACGAAGCGCGGCTGCACGGTGACGTGCATGAAGTGCTTCGCGACCAGCCAGGCCTTGTACACGGCGATCCCGAACGCGGTGATCATGGTGACCGCGCGGATGCCGAGGAAGGGCCCGGCGAAGCTGATCAGTAGCAGCACGAGCAGCAGCGCCCAGATCTTCTTGTAGTGCGCTTCGTGAGCCGCCGCGTCGCCGTGATCGCCGGAAGCCGCGTGTGCGTGGTCGGACATGCTTTGCCTACTTCGCGATGTAGAGGAGCGGGAAGAGGAAGATCCAGACGAGGTCGACGAAGTGCCAGTAGATGCCCGCGTTCTCGACCCGGTGCAGGTACTTGCCCTTCGCGGCGTCCTTGGCGACGACCGCCATCGCGATCATGCCCGCGATCACGTGCGAAGCGTGGATGCCGGCCGCGGTGTAGTAGAACGACCAGAAGAAGCTGGACGAGATCGTCATCCCGCTGCCGATCTCCATCGTCCACTCGAAGCTCTTGATGATCAGGAACGTGGCGCCGCCGCCGATCGTGTACCAGAGCCGCCGCGCGGCGAGCTTGCCGTCGCCGCGCTCGGCCGCTGCGTGCGCCAGCACCGCGAACAGGCTCGAGGTCAGCAGCACGAAGGTGTTCGTGAGACCGATGTAGACGTTCGTGTGCGCCGCTTCCGCCGCCCACCAGTCGTGGGAGAGGCGATGCATGATGTACGAGCCCAGAACGCCGCCGAAGATCACGATCTCCGACGCCAGCAGCCACCAGACGCCGAGCGTTCCGGTGGGAAGTCCGGCCGTGCTGCGAGACGTTGCAATCGGTGTCATCGCTGTCGACTCTCCCTAATTCCTGTTCTCGGCTCTCGGATGCGTCAGGCCGGCGAGTTCTGCGGCCAGAAGTCTTCCTTGCGATCCGGGTGGCTGTACTCGTAGGGGCCGCGGTAGCAGTTCGGCAGCTCGGCGAAGTTGCCGTGCGGCGGCGGCGACGGGCACTGCCACTCGAGCGTGTTGCTGTTGTACGGGTTCGGCCCCGCGACCGCGCCGCTGCGCAGGCTCTTGAAGAAGTTGAAGATGAAGATGAGCTGCGCGAACAGCATCACCACCAGCGAGACCGTCGCGAACTGGCGGATCCCCTGATACTTCCAGAGCTCGTCGAACAGCTCGTAGCTGTAGATGCGGCGATGCTCGCCCCACAGACCGAGGAAGAAGAGCGGGATGAAGATGCAGTTGAAGGGGATGATCGTCAGCCAGAAGTGAAGCTTGCCGAGCGTCTCGTCGAGCATTCGCCCGAACATCTTCGGGTACCAGAACGTGACGCCGGTATAGGTGCCGATGATCGCGATCGGGAAGAACGTGTAGTGGAAGTGGGCGAGCACGAAGTAGGTGTCATGGAAGTAGATGTCCGAGCCCGCGGTGCCGAGGTAGATGCCCGTCACGCCGCCGATCAGGAACGTCGCCATGAAGCCGAGCGCCCACAGCATCGGCGTCGAGAGCGTGATCGAGCCCTTGTAGAGCGTGGCGATGTAGACGAAGCACATCTCCGCGATCGGCACCGAGATCATCAGCGTGGTGATCGTGAAGACGTTCGCCATGCGCGGGTCGATGCCCGAGATGAACTGGTGGTGCGCCCACACCGTGAAGCTGAGGATGCCGGTGCCGAACATCGTGTAGAGCACGGTGCGGTAGGCGAACAGCTTCTTGCGTGAGAAGACGCACATCACTTCCGCGACCATGCCGAGCGCGGGCAGCAGCACGACGTAGACCTCGGGGTGCCCGAAGAACCAGAACAGGTGCTGCCAGAGCACCGGGTCGCCGCCCTTGCCTGGGTCGAAGAAGCCGGTGCCGAGGTTCTGGTCGAACAGCAGCATGATCGCGCCGGCGATCAGCGGGCCGACCGAGGCCATGAACAGGATCGAGGCGATCACGATCGTCCAGACCACGATCGGGATGTCGTAGAGCTTCATGCCCGGCGCGCGCGAGTTCATCGACGTCGTGATGAAGTTGATGCCGCCGAGCAGGAACGCGACGAACTCGAGCGCGACCGCGACCACCCAGAAGCTCGAGCCCGCGGGCGTCAGGTTGTACTTGCCCACCGCGGAGAGCGGCGGATACGCCGTCCACGCGCCGCCGAAGGCGCCGCCCGGAACGAAGAAGCCCGCGATCAGCACGATCGCCGACAGCAGGAAGATCTGATACGAGAGCCGATTCAGCTTCGGGAACACCATGTCGTCGCAGCCGACCATCAGGGGAATCAGGAAGTTCCCGAAGGCCGCGACCAGCACCGGCATCGCCACCCAGAAGATCATGATCGTGCCGTGGTTGGTGACGAGCATGTTGTAGTCGGTGGGGGTGACCAGGCCGAAGCCCGGCACCTCCATGCCGGGAAACGCGTTCTGCATGCGGAACACGTAGGCGAAGAAGCCGCCGATCAGCGCCATGAACCTGCCCG
>DATBRS010000154.1:0-16580 GCA_036560185.1 Myxococcota bacterium | reverse complement strand
TTCGGGCAAGCGCCGTTCGGGCGCGACGTGCTGCTGCGCCTGCTCGAGGCGGGCCACGAGGTCGTCGGCGTGTACGCGCCGCCGACGAAGCCGGGCGCGAAGCCGGACCCGCTCGCGGAGGAGGCCGAGAAACGCGGGCTCGCGCTGTTCCGCCACGCGGCGATGCGCATGAAGAGCGGCGAGCCGATTCCGTCGCGCATCGCCGAGCACGCGGCGCTGCGCGCCGAGCTGAACGTGCTCGCGTTCGTGACGATGATCCTCCCGGCCGAGATCGTGGATGCGCCGCGCTTCGGCTCGCTCTGCTTCCACCCCTCGCTGCTGCCGAAGTTCCGCGGCGGCAACGCGCTCGCGTGGCAGATCATCGCGGGCGAGCGCGAGGCGGGCGTCAGCGTGTTCAAGCCCGACGCGGGGGTCGATACCGGGCCGATCGTCGTGCAGAAGGGGCCGGTGCCGATCCTTCCGCACCACACCGCCGCGAGCCTCTATTTCGAGGCGCTGTATGCGCTCGGCGTCGAGGCGACCGTCGAGGCCGTCGCGCGGGTCGCGAACGGGACCGCGACGTACACGGCGCAGGACGAGTCGCGCGCGAGCTTCCAAGGGCTGGTCGACGATGCGGTCGCGCGCATCGACTGGTCGCGCGGTGCCGCCGAGATCGATCGGCTGATCCGCGGCTGCGACCCCAACCCCGGCGCACACGCCGCGCGCGGCGCCGACGTCGTGCGCCTCTACGGTTGCTCGCTCAGCGCAGGCGCCGAGCCGAGCGCCGCGCCGCCCGGCACGGTGATCGGCCTCGATGCGAAGGGCGCGCGCATCGCGGCGAGCGGCGGCGTGCTGCACGTCGCGAAGCTGAGAGTCGGCGCCGGCGCGAAGCTCGCGGCGGCGGAGGCGGGCGTGGCGGTCGGGGACGTGCTCGGCTGAGCGCTCGCGCTCGGCCGAGCGCAACTTCCCACGGGGTCTCAGGTCGTCGAGCCTTGCCCCGCGAGGCGGAGCGCCTACTTTCCGCGCCCGTTTCCCGGCCCCGCAGGTAAGTATGGGTAGGAGGGGACCGGCCGAGACTCCGGCCCAGGCTCCAGCCCACTCAACGCAGACGCAAAAACTGGAACGCAGCATCGGGGCCCGCAGGCCGCGCACCGCGCCGAGAGTCGGCAGTCGGGGCGCCCGGTCACGGGCCACTCACTCGGCAACGGCTCCCGGCGGCCCGCGCCTCATGGTTCAGGCATGGAACTCTCGAAGGTCCGCAACATCGGCATCAGTGCCCACATCGACTCCGGCAAGACCACGCTGACGGAGCGCATCCTCTTCTACACGCAGCGGATTCACAAGATCCACGAGGTGAAGGGCAAGGACCAAGTCGGCGCGACCATGGACTTCATGGAGCTCGAGCGCGAGCGCGGCATCACGATCCAGTCCGCCGCGACGTTCTGCGAATGGGCCGGCCACCACATCAACATCATCGACACGCCCGGCCACGTGGATTTCACGATCGAGGTCGAGCGCTCGTTGCGCGTGCTCGACGGCGCGATCCTCGTGCTGTGCGGCGTCGCCGGGGTGCAGTCGCAGTCGATGACCGTCGACCGGCAGATGCGCCGCTACAAGGTTCCGCGCCTCGCGTTCATCAACAAGCTCGATCGCTCCGGCGCGAATCCGCGCCGCGTGGTCGAAGGCCTGCGCGAGAAGCTGAAGCACAACGCGGTGCTGATCCAGCTGCCGATCGGCCTCGAGAGCGACTTCCGCGGGATCATCGATCTCGTGAAGATGCGAGCGTTCCGCTTCGAGGGCGACAACGGCGAGCACATCATCGAGGAAGAGATTCCCGCCGAGCGGGCCGACGAGGCGCGCGTCGCGCGCGAGGAGATGCTCGACGCGGTCTCGATGTACTCCGACGAGCTCACCGAGGCGATCCTCGAGGAGCGCGTGACCGAGGAGCTGATTCACGACGCGATTCGGCGCGGCACGATCTCGCTCGCGCTCACACCCGTGTTCCTCGGCTCCGCCTACAAGAACAAGGGCGTCCAGCTGCTGCTCAACGCGGTCACGATGTACCTGCCGTGCCCGACCGACGTCGAGAACATGGGCGTCGATCTCAGCAACAACGAGGCGCCGATCGCGATCTCGGCGGATGCCAACAAGCCGCTCGTGGCGCTCGCGTTCAAGCTCGAAGACGGGCGCTACGGCCAGCTCACCTACGTGCGCGTTTATCAGGGCACGCTCGCGAAGGGCGGCACGATCACGAACATGCGCACGCAGCGCCGCCACAAAGTCGGGCGCCTGGTGCGCATGCACGCGAGCGACATGGAGGACATCGAGTCGTCCGAGGGCGGCGACATCGTCGCGCTGTTCGGCATCGACTGCGCCTCGGGCGACACCTTCACCGACGGCACGATCGACGTCGCGATGAGCGCGATGCACGTGCCCGACGCCGTGATCTCGCTCTCGATCAAGCCGAAGGACAACAAGGCGCAGGCGAACCTCGGCAAGGCGCTCGGCCGCTTCGTGCGCGAGGACCCGACCTTCCGCTCGCACGTCGACGCCGAATCGGGCGAGACGATCATCAGCGGCATGGGCGAGCTGCACCTCGAGGTGTACGTCGAGCGCATGAAGCGCGAGTACGGCGTCGAGGTCATCACCGGCGCGCCGCAGGTGGCCTACCGCGAGACGATCTCGCAGCGCGCCGAATACAACTACACGCACCGCAAGCAGACGGGCGGCTCGGGTCAGTACGCGAAGATTGGCGGGTACATCGAGCCGATCACCGACGGCTCGGCGAACTTCGAGTTCTCGGACGAGGTGCGCGGTGGCTCGGTGCCGATCGAGTTCATCCCGTCCGTCGAGAAGGGCTTCAAGTCGATGATCCCGAAGGGCCGGCTGATCGGCTTCCCGGTGATCAACCTGCGCGTCGTGCTGAACGACGGCGCGGCGCACTCGGTCGACTCATCGGACAACGCCTTCCAGGCGGCGGCGCGCGGCGCGTTCCGCACGGTCTATCCGCAGGCGCGGCCGATCGTGCTCGAGCCGATCATGAAGCTCGGCGTCGAGGGCCCCATCGAGTTCCAGGGCTCGATCATCAAGACGATCATGCAGCGCCGCGGCGTCGTGATCGGTACGACCGAGCAGGACGGCTTCTGCCAGATCGAGGCCGAGGTGCCGTTCGCGGACATGTTCGGCTACGCGACGGACCTGCGCTCGAACACCCAGGGCAAGGCCGAGTTCACCATGGAGTTCGCGAAGTACGCGCCGGCGCCGAACGACGTCAAAGAGAAGCTGGTCGAGAAGTTCAGCGGCCGCGTCAAGGGCGAGGACGACGACTGAACGCGCGAGGCGGCGCGGGAGCCGCGCAGCGCTCCGTCGGAGTAGAATCGACCGCACCCCTCACGCAGCGGGAGACGAGATGATGTACAGGAAGTTCTTGACGGCACGGAGCCCGCTGCGGGTGCTCGAGAAGGGCCTGCACGGTGGGCTCGGCAAGGGCAACGTCGGACTCGTGCTCGCCGGACCGGGCGTCGGCAAGAGCTCGTTCCTGGTGGGCGTCGCGCTCGACGATCTGCTGCGCGGCGATCGCGTGCTGCACGTCGTGCTCGACCAGACCGTCGCGCACACGCGTGCGCACTACGACACGGTGTTCGCGGAGCTGCGCGCGACCACGAAGCTCGAAGACGGCGCGGCGGTGCAGGGCGAGCTCGAGCATCTGCGCGCGATCCGCGCGGTGCCGGCTGCAGGCTTCGGCGCCGCGAAGCTGCGCGAAGCGGTGCAGCTGGGCGAGGCGACCGGCGGCAAACCGAGCGCGGTGATCATCGAGGGTTGGGACGTGGCGCGCGCGAGCGCGGCCGATCTCGAGGCCGTCTGCAAGCTCGCCGCCGAGATTCCCGCCGAGATCTGGATCTCGGCCTCCGCGCCGACCGAGCGCATCCCGAGCCTGCCGAAGGAGATGGCGTCTGCGCGCGACTCGTTCGCCGTGATCCTCGCGCTCGAGCCGGACCACGGCGCCGTCGCGCTGCGCGCGCTCAAAGACCACGAGAACCCGAATCCCGAGGCGCTGCGCGTCGCGCTCGATCCGAAGACGCTGCTGCTGAAGCGCTCATAGGGGCTCAGCGTGAGCGCCGCGACGCTGTATCTGGTCCTCGCGACGCTCGGCTTCGGCGTCGCGCTCAGCACCAACCTGCAGGCGCGCCGGCTCGGGCCGCTCGTCGCGCCCTACTTTCTGTTCGCGTGGGTGATCGGCGAGCTCGCGCCCCACGCGATCCTCGCGCACGCCTTGATGGCCGTCGTGTTCGTCGCCGCGGGCGCGCTCGAGCACGCGACCGGCGTCGCCGCGCTCGCGCTCACGCTCGCGAGCATCGCGCTGCTCGCGCGCGCGCACTCGCGCGGCATCGGCAGCGGCGACGAGGCGCAGCGCGCGCTCGCGCAGATCGGGCTGCGCCCGCGCGGCGAGGTGTCCGCGCTGCATGGCTTCCCGCTCGCGTTCGCGTTCGCGCATCCGCGCGTCGAGCGCATCACGGACATCGCGTACGGCGAAGCGCTCCCCGGCGACAAGGGCCGGCGCAATCTGCTCGACGTCATCCGCCCGCGAGGCGCCAGCGCGGGCGATGCGCACCCGGTGCTGCTGCAGATCCACGGCGGCGCCTGGATGATCGGCGACAAGCGCGAGCAGGCGCAGCCGCTGATGGCGCACATGGCCGCCGAGTACGGCTGGGTATGCGTCGCGGTGAACTATCGCCTCTCGCCGCGGGCCACCTTCCCCGACCACATCGTCGACGTGAAGCGCGCGCTGCGCTGGATCCGCGAGCACGTTGCGGAGTACGGCGGCGATCCCCGCTTCGTGTGCGTGACGGGAGGTTCCGCGGGAGGGCATCTCACGGCCCTGACTGCCTTGTCCGCGAACGATCCGCGTTTCCAGCCCGGCTTCGAGGGAGTCGACACGAGCGTCGTCGCGGCGGTCCCGTTCTACGGCGTCTACGACCTCCTCGACCGCGAGAACATCCGCGGCTCGCAGTCGATGCTGCCGCTGCTCGCGAAGCAGGTGTTCAAGACCACGCCCGAGCAGGATCCAGAGCTGTGGGACGCGATGAGCCCGATCACGCGCGTCAGCGACAGCGCGCCGCCGTTCCTCGTGATCCAAGGCACTCACGACACGCTCGTGTTCGTCGAAGAGGCGCGCGCGTTCGTGCGCGCGCTGCGCGAGAAGTCGCGCGCACCGGTCGCTTACCTCGAGCTGGTGGGCGCGCAGCACGCCTTCGACGTGTTCCACTCGCCGCGCAGCGCGCACGCCGTGCGGGCCGCGGCGGCGTTCCTCGAAAAGGTGCGGGCGAGCGCGCAGGCCTGAGCGCCGCGCGACCTCAGCGCTTCTGGAACTCGCTCAGCCGCTCGCGGTACTTCGCCCGCACGGCGTTGGCCTCGGCGCGCGTGAAGCCGAGCTCCTCGGCGATCGCGACGATCTCGGCGGATTCGGCCGGCGCGACCGTGCCGTCGGCAGCGGCGACCGCGAACAGGCACTCGAGCAGCTGCGCGCGCTGTACGCGCGTCGCGAGGTTCTTGAACTCGCGCGTCACCACGTAGTTCTCGGTGCCGCCGAGCAGGCGCACTTGGGAGCGCGCGATCTCGACCACGAGGTCCGCTTCGTCGGGCGCGAGGTCCGCGATGTCCGAGACGATGCGTCGCATCTCGGCGGCTTCGGCGTCGGCGACCGAGAGATCGGCGCCCGCGCCGCGGGCGAGCACGTACGCGAACGCCGCGAGGTAGCGCGCGAGCTGCGGATCGAGGCGCTCGAGGCGCGCGGAGATCTCGCGCACCGATTTCGTCTGGGCGGCGGCAGCGGGAGCGTCCGATTCGCCTCCGATTCCGAGCCAGCGCAGGAACGCCACGAGATCCCCCGAACAAACGCGGCGCAAGCTAGGCAACACCCCGAGCGGGGTCGAGACGGCCGCGGCGCGAGTGCGGGTGGCGAGGCGAGCCGAGCGGCTACGTTGGCGCGATGCTGCCCGCGAGCCCCGATTCCCTGTTGTTGCTCCACAACCCGCGCTGCTCGAAGAGCCGCGAGGCGAAGGCCCTCTTGGACGCGCGCGGCGTCGCCTACCAGGAGCGGCGTTACCTCGAGGCGCCGCTCTCGCGCGCGGAGCTCGCCGAGCTGGCGCGACGCCTCGGCCGGCCGGTGCGGGAATGGACGCGCTCGCAAGAGCCCGCCTACGCCGCGCTACGCCTCGCGACACCGGCCCCTAATGACTCGCTGCTCGATGCGCTGGCGCGCAACCCCGAGCTGCTGGAGCGCCCGATCCTCGTGCGGGGCGAACGCGCCGTCGTGGGGCGTCCGCCCGGCGCGATCCTCGAGCTGCTCGCGTGAGCGAGGCGCGCGCAGCATTCGCGATGCGGCCCGAGGACGCGGCGCTGCTCGCGCAACTGCGCGCAGGCGACGCGGCGGCCTACGAACGCTGGGTGCGCGCGAGCGCGCCGCGCCTGTTGCGCGTCGTGCGCCGCTTCATGCGCAACGAGCAGGACTCGCAGGACGTGGTGCAGGACGCGTTCCTGTCCGCGTTCCGCCACCTCGCGAGCTTCGACGGCAGCTCGCAGCTCTCGACCTGGCTGCACCGCATCGCGGTGAACGCCGCGCTGATGAAGCTGCGCAGCCGGCGACGTCACCCCGAGGAGTCGATCGACGACCGCCTGCCGCGCTTCCACGCCGACGGCGAGCACGAGCACGCGCCTACTGCCTGGGGCGCGAGCGGCGACCGCGCGCTCGCGAGCGCCGAGCTGCGCAAGGCGGTGCGCGCCGCGATCGACGAGCTGCCCGACCTCTATCGCGACGTGCTGCTGCTGCGCGACATCGAGGAGCTGACCACCGAGGAGGCCGCCACGGCGCTCGGAATCACGGTCGCCGCGCTGAAGACGCGGCTGCATCGCGCGCGGCTCGCGCTGCGTGAACGGCTCGACGACCTGATGCACGAGCTGGAGGGAGCGCCCGCATGAACTGCCGCGAATTCACCGACTTCCTGATGGCCTACCTCGACGGCGAGCTGCCCGAAAGCGAGCGCGACTCGTTCGACTTCCACCTCCACGGCTGCCAGTCGTGCGTCAACTACATGGAGACCTATCAGGCGGCCGTGCGGCTCGGCAAGGCGGCCTGCAGCGAGGACGCCTCGCTCCCCGACGACGTGCCCGAGGCGCTGGTGCGGGCGATCTTGGCGGCGCGCGCGAAGCCCTAGCGCGCTCAGATCGCGCGCTTGAGCCGCACGATCGCGCCGAGCGCACGCTTCGCGAACGGCGTGAGCCGCGTGCGCGTGAACGCGCCGGCCACCGCCTTCAGCGCCTCGCCCTGAGTGGGGTACGGGTAGATCACGCGCGTGAACGCGCCGAGCCCGATGCTCTGGGTGATCGCCAGCGTGTACTGGGTGATCAGCTCGCCCGCGCGGGCGGCCACGATCGTCGCGCCGACGATCCGGTCCGTGCCCTGGCGCACGTGCACCTTCACGAAGCCGGCTTCCTCGCCGTCGGTGACGGCGCGGTTCGCGCGTGTGATCGGCACCTGATAAGTGTCGAGCGCGATGCCGCGCGCGCGCGCGTCGCGCTCGTACAGGCCGACGTGCGCGATCTCCGGCTGCGTGTAGGTGCACCAGGGCATCACGAGCCGCGAGAGGCGCTGCTTGCCGAACGGCCCGAACGAGAACAGCGCGTTCTGCACCACGAGCTTCGCCGCCGCGTCGGCCGCGTGGGTGAACTTCCAGGCCATGCACACGTCGCCGGCAGCGAAGATCCGCGGGTTGGTCGTGCGCAGGAAGTCGTCGACGCGCACGCCCTGCGCCGCGTCGAAGGCGACGCCGACGGCCTCGAGGCCCATGCCCGTCACGTTCGGCGCGCGCCCCGCGCCCACCAGGATTTCGTCGCAGACGAGCACGCGCGCGCGGCCTGCCTTGTCGAGAGCGTGCACGACTCGCTCGGCGCCGCGCCGCTCGACGCGCTGGATCGAGAGATCGAACCAAAGCTCGACGCCGTCGCGCACGAACGCGTCCTGCACGATCGCGGCTGCGTCGGGATCCTCGCGCGCGAGGATCTGCGATCCCATCTCGAGGATCGTGACCTCGCTGCCGAGGCGGCGGAACGATTGCGCGAGCTCGCAGCCGATCGGCCCGGCCCCGATCACGGCGAGCCGCCGCGGGCGCTCGGTGAGCGTGAAGACGCTCTCGTTGTCGAGGTAGCCGGCCTCGGCGAGCCCGGGGATCGGGGGCGCCACGGCGCGCGCGCCGGTCGCGATCACCGCGCGGCGAAAGCGCAGCGTCTGGTCGCCGACGCGGAGCTCGTCTTGGCCGACGAACTGCGCGTCGCCGAGATGCACGTCGACGCCGAATTCCTCCGAGTAGCGCTTCGCGCTGTCTTCGTGGCTGATGCGCGCGCGGATCTCGCGCATGCGCTCCATCGCCGCTGCGAAGCTCGGCGCGCCCGCGAGCTCGCCGCCGAGCCCGAGCTTCGCTGCCGCGCGCGACTCGTGGGCCATGTGCGCCGCGCGGATAACGGCCTTCGAGGGCACGCAGCCGACGTTCAGACAGTCGCCACCCATCAGGTGGCGCTCGATCAGCGCCGTCTTCGCGCCGAGGCTCGACGCGATCAGGGAGGTGATCAGCCCGGCCGTGCCCGCGCCGACGACGACCAAGTCGTACACGCCGTCGAAACGCGGGTTCTGCCACGCCGGCGGATGCACGTTGGCGACCAGCTGTTCGTTGTGTCTGTCGTACGGAGCGACGCGAACGGCCACGGAGCTACTCCTTCGAGCCGAGATCTCGGCCGCTCGCGTCGGCGAGCGCGCGGCGGGCGATGCGCGTCACGAAGATCGTCACGAGCGCCGTCGCCGCGAGACCGACGATGGTGAGCGCGGTTCTTCCGCTGGCCGCGCCGCCGACTGCTGCGGCGGAGGCCACGTCGGTCGCAACGCTGCCGAGGTAGACGTAGAGCAGCGTGCCGGGCAGCATGCCGGCGCCCGCGATCACGTAGTCCGCGAGGCCGACGCGCGTGAGCCCGAGCGCGTAGTTGCCCAGCGAGAACGGGAACACGGGCGAGAGCCGCAGCAGGAAGACGATCTTGCGGCCCTGCTGTCCGATCGCGCGATCGATCGCGGCGAACTGCGCGTTGCCGGCGATGCGCTGCTCGACGAAGCCGCGCGCGAGGTAGCGCGCGATCAAGAACGCGAGGGTCGAGCCGAGCAGAGCGGCGCCGAAGACGATCGCGGTGCCCTTCACGACGCCGAAGATCGCGCCGCCGGCGATCGTCAGCGCTGCGCCGGGCAGGAAGGCGGCGACGCCGATGGCGTAGGCGGCGACGAACGCGATCGGCCCGACCGCCCCGAGCCCGTCGATCCAGGCGCGGAACTCGTCGATGCGCGCGCCGGCGGCGCGGCCGAGCGCGATCAGCGCGGCGAGGGCGAGCACGCCGAGCACGACTCTCCCCCAAGGCGCTCCGCTCGCCTCGGGCGCGCTGGTCGCAGATCGATGCTCGCTCACGTGTCTCTCCTCGCGCGGCGTGCTGGATGCTCGCGCAGTCGCGGCGTCACGCGCTCGCGAGCGCGCCGCCGCAGCTCGAGCCCGCGCCGGCGGTACAGCCGAAGCAGTGCGCGCCGGTCGCGACGCGGCGGCCCGAGAGCTCGCGCACGTCGTCGAGCGCGAACAGCGTGCGGGGCCCCCGCAGCGGCAGCGCGAGCGCTTGATTGAAGTCGCAGTCGTAGAGCGCGCCGTCCCACGCCACCGAGAGCGTGCTGCGGCACATCAGCGCGTGCGCTGTGCTCGGGTTGAAGTGACTCACGAGCAGGGCCATGTACTCGGCGTGCTTGCCGTCGCGCGCGAGCTCGCGTGCGAAGCGCTTGATCGGCATGTTCGTGAGCGTGAGCAGCCGGTCGAACGCGACGCCGAGCGCGCCGAGCTCGCGCCGGTAGTCGGCTTCGAGCTGCCGCTGCGGCGCCGGCAGGAATGCACCGAGCGGGTTGTAGACGAGCGAGAGCGCGAGCTCGCCGCCCGGCCTCGCGTAGCCGAGCGTGTTCAGGCGGCGCAGCGCCTCGAGGCTGCGCGCGTACACGTGCTTGCCGCGCTGCGCGTCGACGTTGCCCGGCGTATAGCAAGGCAGCGAGGCGATGATCTCCACGCGCTCCGTGGCGAGGAACTCGGCCGTGTCCTCCTGCCCGGGTTCGAAGAGCACGGTCAAGTTGCAGCGGTCGATCACGCGCCGCCCGAGCGCGCCCGCACCGCGCACGAGCGCGCGGAAGAACGGGTTCAGCTCGGGCGCTCCGCCTGTTAGGTCGAGCGTGGCGAGGCCCGGATTGCGCGCGAGCACGTCCAACACGCGCTCGGCGAGCCGCTCGCCGAGCGCTTCGCTGCGCCTCGGGCCGGCCTCGACGTGGCAGTGATGGCACGCGAGGTCGCAGCGCAGCCCGACGTTCACCTGCAGCGTCGTCGCCTCGGCGCGCGCGAGCGCGGGCAAGCCGTGGTCGGCGAGCGCGCGGTCGAAGGAACGAGCTGCGGCGGACATGCGGCCTCCAGACGACGCGTGCGGGGCGCAGGTTACGGGGCGCGCGCTCGAGCTCGCCGCCGCGCTTGCACGACGCCGCGGGCCGCGCAGCGCAGCGGGAAGTCGCGCTGCCGGACTCGTTACTGGGAGAGGCGCCCGTTCGCACCCGACGCATGAGTGCGGCGATCCGTTAGACCCCTCGGGGCACGAGGTGGAAATCTGGGCAGGCGATGCATCTCAGCGATTTCACGACTGAATTCGCATGCTACGGTGGTGAACTGAATTTCATGTCAGTGATTTCCGCGCCCACGACCGACGCCTCCCCGCCGCGCAGCGTGCTGCGGCGCGACCCGGCACTGACGCGCACGCGCCTCGTGTCCGCCGCGACCGAGCTGTTCGCGGAGCACGGGCTGCACGCGGTCACGAGCGCGCAGATCGCGCGCCACGCGGGCCTCGCGACGGGGACCTTCTATCTGCATTTCGCGGACAAGCTCGAGCTGTTTCGCGCGATCGTGTTCGAAGCGCTCGCCGAGCTGCGCACGCGCCAAGACGCAGCGGCCGCGCGCCATCCATCCGCCAGCCAGGCCGAGCTGCGCGCGCGCACCGAAGTGTTTCTCGACTTCGCGGAAGAGAAGCGCTCGCTGATGCGCGTGCTGTTCGCGCGCAGTGCCGAGGCCGCCGGCATCGCGGAAGAGATCGCGGGCGTGATCGCTCCCGGGATCGAGCGCCGCTATCAGGCGCTAAAGGCCGCGGGGCAGATGACGCGCGAGCTGCACGCCGGCGTCGCCGCGCAAGCACGCGCCGCTGCGCTCGTGCGCATCGCGGCGTGGTGGAGCGAGGATCCGACTCGGGCCACCCGCGCCGAGGTCGCCGCGACCCTGCTGAGGCTCGACCCGGGCGCGCCTGCGCCCGCCACGAACCCGTAACGACACGCGCCCCAAACCGAGGAACTCGACCGCACATGTCCCACATCACCCACGACCCCGCCTACAACACGGTCGATCGCGACGACTTCCGGTCGATGATCGAGCCGTCGCGCTACGGCACGCGCTGCGACGCGTTCGACGAGATCATCTCCGCGACGCGCGATCACCACTGGGACCCGACGGACCCCGTCTACATCGACTTCGACGCCGAGCCCTTCGACGTGACGACGCGCCTGATCATGCCACGTGAGTTCACCGTCGAGCTGAACTGCGCCGTCGCGGAGCGCCTCGACGAGGGCCAGCAGATCCGGCTCGCGAACGAGTCCACGCGCTTCTCGATCTCGTCCATCCTGCACGGCGAGCAGGGCGCGCTCTCGCTCTCGGCGAGCCTCGCGCACATCCTGCGCGACCCGGGTGCCCAGGAGTACGCGACCAATCAGGCGCGCGAAGAGGCGCGCCACGTCGCCGGCTTCTCGCGCTACGTGGCGAAGCGCTGGACCACGCCGATCGCGTGCGGCACCACGCTCGCGAACCTGATGAACGACATCGTGCTCGCGCCCGAGGTCTACAAGAAGCTGGTCGGCATGCAGATGCTGATCGAAGGCCTCGCGATGGGCGCGTTCGCGACCTTTCACTCGATGACGAACGACGCGACGCTGCGGCGCCTGATCCAGCTCACCATGAGCGACGAGGCGTTCCATCACAAGTTCGGAAAGATCTGGGCCGATCGCACCGTCTCGAAGCTGAGCGAGCAGGAGCACATCGCGGTCGAGGACTGGGCCGCGCAGTGCTTCCAGACGCTGCTCTTCAATCTGATCAACGCCGAGCAGAAGCAGGCGATCTATCCGCAGTTCGGCCTCGACTGGCAATGGGTGCGCGGCGCGATCATGGAGGCGTTCACCGACAAGGACCGCCGCCGTGTGATGACGCAGAGCACCAACATCTTCCGCGTGCTGATCAAGACGCTGCTGAAGGCCGGCATCATCACCGAGCGCACGCGCGCCGTGTACGCGGGCTGGGTGGACATGAACGAGCTCCAGCGCGAGCACGACGAAGTGGTCGGCCACGAGCTCGCGATGCAGACCGTCGCCGAGCTGCGCGAGATCAACGCCAAGCACGCGCGCGTGATCAGCCGCGCGCTGAAGCCGCGAGCGGTGAGCGCTTAGCGCGCGGGGCGAGACGCGGACGCCGCGACTCGCGCGCGCTCAGTGCCCGAGTCCGAGGCTGCGCTCGCTCCAGCGCGCGCCGCTCGCGCGGAACACGAGCAGCCTCGTGTGCGAGCGCAGCGTCACGAGATCGCCGCTCGCGCTGAGGCTCAGCGGCGCATCCGCCAGCGTGAGCGGCGCCTCGAAGAAGCCGCCGCGCAGCGGCGAGAGTGCGAGCGCGCGCCGATCGGTCGCGAGCGCCGCCACGTGGTTCGCGACGGCGGTCGCGAGCAGGCGCTCGCGCGGCCCGAGGCTGGCCTCGAGCCAGTTGCCGCTGCCGCCGTCGAAGCCGAGCGCGCGGCGCGTGGTCACGACCAGCGCGACGCGATCGCCGAGCGTGGGCCCCGCGATCGTGCGCTCGCCGGCGTGGAAGCGCACTTCGTGGACGCCGCCGGTGTTGGCCGTGACCGCGATCAGGCGCCGGTTGGTGAGCGCGACGCCGATCTCCCCATCGACCCAGGAGGCGCTCACGCGCTCTCCGATGCCGAGCGGCGCTCGGTGCTCGCCGCCGCCCGCGGAGTCGATCGCGATCAGGTCGCGTTCGAGCGCGACCCACTGAACGCGATCCTCGAGCGGGGCGAGGCCCGGATCCGCGCCGCCCGCGCTCGCGAGCGCGCCGATCAGCGCAGCGGCGCCCAGCGCCCGCGCGATTCGCTCTGGTCTCATGACGTTCTCCTTGCGCCGGGGCTGACCCTAACGAGCGTGCGCTGTGAATCACTTCACTGCCCACGCGGAGCGAGCGGCGTACGAGGGGGCCAGCGAGGTGCCGCATGAAGACTTCGAAGCGATCGAGACTCGCGCGCTGGTTGCTCGGCGCGTGGCTGCTCGCTTCCGCAGCCACCTATCTCGTGGCGCTGATGATGATCTTCCCGGAAGCCGGCAGCGCAGAAAGCGCGAGCTGGATCTTCTCGTGCCCGCCGCTCGGGGCGCTGTGTCAGAACGCTCCGACCCTCGGAGTCGAGCGCGGTTTCCTGCTGCTGACGATTCTCGGCGGCGCGCTCGGCGCCACACTCCACGCGCTGCAATCCTTCGCCGCGTTCGTCGGCAACCGCAGTCTGCGCATGAGCTGGGCGTGGTGGTACCTGATGCGCGCGCCGATCGGCGCGACCCTCGGTGCGCTGTTCTACGTGGTGGCGCGCGGCGGCCTGATGCCAGGCGTGACCGACGGTGTGAGCCCATACGGCGTGCTCGCGATCGGCGGCCTGGCGGGGCTCTTCTCCATGAAGGCCACCGAGAAGCTCAGCGACATCTTCGACGCCATGTTCAGCACGAAGGAGGAAAACGCGGACAAGCTGCAGGCGACGACGATCGCGATCGACAGCGTCCTTCCCGCCCAAATCCCCGTCGGCGGGGGCGCGATCGAGCTGCGCGTCCAGGGCAGCGGTTTTTCCGAGAAGAGCGTGATCGAGCTCGACGGCGTGGAGCTCGACACCGAGTTCGGGAGCGAGGCCGAGCTGTCGGCCGAGATCGACCCGCAAGGCCGCGCAGGAGGCTCCGAAGGCGCGATCGTCGTCGTCGAAGCCGTCCCCCCCAAACGCCGCTCCGCCGCCGTCCCGATCTCCTTCACGTGAATCCAGACGCTGCTCTTCAATCTGATCGACGCCGAGCAGAAGCAGGCGATTCGGCGCACTCAAGATCGGCACCCGCAGGGTCGAAGTCTTCGAACCCACGTGGCTCACGAGCGTCGCGGGGTCGGGGTGCCCATGAATGCGGAGGTTCGGGTCCTTCCCCCCGGCTGGGCGCTCGCGCACCGCCTGACCGCGGCCCTCGCCGGCGCGGCGTTGCTGTCGATGCTGTTCGCGTTCTCCCTGTACGACCGCGCGCTGGTGGGGGGGATGCGGCTGAGCGCCGAGCAGCGCCTCTCACGCGCATCGCGCGCCGCGGATCTGCTCATCGAGGACCACCTCGCGCAGGCCGACGCTCGCTATCGGGCCGTCGCTGCGACCCCGCAGGTTCGCGCGACTCTCGAGCTGGCCCACGCGCGAACCACGAAGGCGCTGGCGGATCAGGTTCGCGCCCAACAAGCCGCGGCCGGGGTCGCGTTCCTGTCCTCCCGTGGAAAGCTGCTGGCGCGCAGCGGCCGCGCGTCGATTCAGCCGGATGCTCTCGCTGCCGAGCGCTCGACCTTGGTCCTCGTGAACGGCGAGATCCATGCGGCTATCTCGCTCCCGATCGGCCTTTCGCCGACGCACGTCGTCACGCTGGTCGCCCTCGAACCGATCGACACAACCTTGCTGACCCGGTGGTCGGACCTGAGTGGCGCGAGCTTGACGTTGGACAAGCCCAGCACGGCGTCGGGAGAAGCGCTCGCAGCTCCGCTCGAGCGCTGGCGTGGAACGGGCCTCGTCGTCGTAGTCGACCTCGCGCTCGAGCGTGCTGCGCTGCGAAGCGCGCGCTGGCAGCTCGCGTGGGCGGGCGTGGTGGCCTTGGCATTGACGCTCGGTACCTCTACCGCGGTTGCGCGAGGTTTGGTCCGACCCGTGCGACAAATCCAGCGAGCGTTGGCCTCGATCGGAGGCGGCGATTTGTCGGTGCGCATCGAGAGTCATCGCACGGACGAGATCGGCGAGATGGCGCGCGACGTGGACCGCATGGCGGAGAAGCTCTCCGAGTCGCACCGCGAGCTCGCCGCGCGCGTCGACGAGCTGCGCCGCAGCCGGGAGCACCTCACTCGCGCGCAACAGCTCGCGCGCGTCGGAAGCTTCGAGCTGGACCTCGCTAGCGCCGAGCTGTCGGCGTCGGAGGAATTCTGGACGCTCTTCGCGGCCGAGGACCTTCGCAAGGGCCTCACCACGGACCAACTGCTGGAGCGCCTCCACCCGGAGGACCGCGACTCTCTGGTCGAAGCGTTTCGCGCTTGCATGCAGCACGGCACGCGGGCGCACCTGGGCTATCGGATTCGCTGGCCGGACGGCTCCGAGCACTTCCTCCAGACGCAATTTCACCTCTTAACGCTTGCCGACGGGACGCAACGGCGCGTCGAGGGGACGGTGCAGGATCTCACCGAGCGGAGACGAGCCGAGGAGCAGATCCGCTACATGGCCTATCACGACGGCCTGACCGGGCTCGGCAATCGAGCCCTGTTCAGCGAGCGCGTGAACCTCGCGGTTCCTCAGGCACGACGGCGCGGCACGAAGCTCGGAGTGCTCTATCTCGATCTAGACGACTTCAAGCGCGTCAACGACACGCTGGGCCACGACGTGGGCGACGACGTGCTGCGGCAAGTGGCGGACCGCATCGTCCGAGGAACGAAGGAGGCGGGGATCGCCACGCAAGTTCGAGCCGAAGGCTTCGAGCCGGCCGTCGCCCGGCTCGGTGGAGACGAGTTCGTGGTTCTGATCACCGACGTGCGCGACGCGCGCGACCTCGCCTTGATCAGCGAGCACCTCCTGCAGGGCCTGCAGCGTCCGTATCGGATCGGGTCCCAGGAGGTCGTCATCAGCGCCAGCATCGGCATCGCGACGTGGCCCGACGACGGCGATCGCGTCGATGCGCTGCTCGGGAATGCAGATGCTGCGATGTACCACGCGAAGGCGGCGGGTCGAAACACGAGCAGCTTTTACGACGCGTCGATGAACGAGGCTGCGATGCGCCGCTTGAGCGTCGAGGTTCGCCTGCGGGAGGCGCTTGCGGCGGGCGATCTCGAGCTGCACTTCCAGCCCAAGGCCGAGCTCTCGAGCGGACGCATCATCGGATTCGAGGCGCTCGCGCGTTGGCACGACTCCGAGCTCGGCGCCGTCGCACCCACGGATTTCATCCCGGTCGCGGAGCAGACGGGACTGATTGCGGGATTGGGCCGCTGGGTCCTCGACCGAGTCTGCGCGGAAGTCGCGGGCCGGGGGCAGGCTCTGCGGGCCGCCGGCGCGCGGGTGTCCCTCAACGTGTCGACGCGCGAGTTCGGCCCACGCTTCGCGACCGAGTTCGCCGCCACGATCGCCGCTCACGGAGCCGACCCGGCGCTGCTGCAGATCGA
>DATBRS010000153.1:0-19323 GCA_036560185.1 Myxococcota bacterium | reverse complement strand
AATCCATCACCGGCCTCTCGCCCTCGATCGCGATCGAGCAGGCCACCGTCAGCCGCAGCCCGCGCTCGACCGTCGGCACCGCCACCGAGCTGCTCGACCACCTGCGCTTGTTGTTCGCGCGCGTCGGGGTCGCGCACTGCCACCGCTGCGGCAAGCCGATCTCGAGCCAGACGCTCGAGCAGATGACGGCGCGCGTGCTCGCGCTCGGCGACGGCGCGCGAGTGACGCTGCTGGCGCCGATCGTTCGCGGGAAGAAGGGCGAGCGCAAACAGGAGCTCGCCGAGCTCGCGGAGAAGGGCTTCGTGCGCGCGCGCATCGACGGCGAGCTGCGCGATCTCGCGAGCGAGATCAAGCTCGCGAAGACGCGCGCGCACACGATCGAGGCGGTGGTCGACCGCGTGGTGGTGCGCGAATCGGCGCGCGCGCGCATCGCGGAGTCGCTCGCGACCGCGCTCGGGCTCGGCGGCGGCGCGTGCACGCTGGCGTGGGAGACGGCGCGCGGCCCCGAGGAGGCGCTGCTCTCGCAGACGAGCGCTTGTCCCGACTGCGGCGTCTCGTATCCCGCGCTCGAGCCGAGGCACTTCTCCTTCAACGGCGCGGCGGGCGCGTGCCGCGCATGCTCCGGCCTCGGCACCGCCAGCGAGCTCGATCCCGAGAAGATCGTGCCCGACCCGGCGCGCGCGCTCGGCAGCGCGATCGCGCCGTGGGGCGGCGGGCGCGCGGCGCGTTACTACGTGCAGCTGCTGGAGGGCGTCGCGGCGCATCTCGGGGTGACGCTCGAGACGCCGTGGAACGAGCTGCCGAAGAGCGCGCAGAGCCTCGTGCTCTCCGGGGCGGGCGAGCGCGAGCTCGAGTTCAAGCACGGCAAGCGCGGCCTGCGCCGCGTGAAGCGAAAATTCGACGGCGTGCTCGGCGAGCTGGCGCGCCGCATCGCGGCCGGCGACGTCTCGGACGAGGAGCGCGCGCGCTACACGCGCGAAGCGCCGTGCAGCGAGTGCGGCGGCGCGCGGCTGGGCGTGGTCGGCCGCAACGTGCGCGTCGACGGGCGCACGCTGCCCGAGCTCGCGGCGCGACCGATCTCGGAGACGCGCGCGTGGCTCGGCGCGCTCGCGCTCGGCGTGAATCAGCGCGCGATCGCGGAGCGCATCCTCGAGGAGATTCGCGAGCAGCTGAAGTTCCTGTGCGACGTCGGCCTCGACTACCTCTCCCTCGATCGCCCGACCGCGACGCTCTCGGGCGGCGAGGCGCAGCGCATCCGGCTCGCGACGCAGGTGGGCGCTCACCTGATGGGCGTGCTCTACGTGCTCGACGAGCCGTCGATTGGCCTCCACCCGCGCGATCACGCGCGCCTGCTCGCGAGCCTCGAGAAGCTGCGCGACGCGGGCAACAGCGTGGTCGTGGTCGAGCACGACGAGGAGACGATCCGCCGGGCGGACTGGGTGATCGACATGGGCCCCGGCGCGGGCGTGCACGGGGGCCGCATCGTCGCGCAGGGCACGCCCGCGGCGATCATGGACGACGCCGCGTCGCTCACGGGCGCCTACCTCTCAGGCAAGCGCAGCATCCGCGCGCCGCAGCGCCGCCCGCTCGCCGGCGCGCCGCGGCTCGTGCTCTCGGGCTGCCGCGCCAACAACCTGCGCGACCTGCGCTTCGAGCTGCCGCTCGGGCGCTTCACGGTGGTGACGGGCGTCTCCGGCTCCGGCAAGTCGACGCTCGTGAACGACACGCTGCATCGTGCCCTCGCCAAGCGGCTGCACCGCGCCGCGGCGGAGCCGGGAGCGCACGAGTCCCTAACAGGTGCGGAGGCGCTCGAGCGCGTGGTCGACGTCGACCAGGCGCCGATCGGGCGCACGCCGCGCTCGAACCCGGCCACGTACACGGGCGTGTTCGACGGCATTCGCGCGCTCTTCGCCGCAGTGCCGGAGGCGCGCGCGCGTGGCTACGGCCCGGGCCGCTTCTCGTTCAACGTGAAGGGCGGGCGCTGCGAGAGCTGTCAGGGCGACGGCTCGCTGCGCGTCGAGATGCACTTCCTGCCGGACCTGTTCGTGCCGTGCGAGGTGTGCGGCGCGCGCCGCTACAACCGCGAGACGCTCGAGATCCGGTACAAGGGCAAGACCATCGCCGAGGTGCTCGAGTCGTCGATCGAGGAGGCAGTGACGTTCTTCGAGAACGTGCCGAAGCTGCGGCGTCCGCTCGAGACGCTGCGCGACGTCGGGCTCGGCTACCTGCATCTCGGGCAGCCCGCGACCACGCTCTCGGGCGGCGAGGCACAGCGCGTGAAGCTCTCGCGCGAGCTCTCGCGCCGCGGCGACGGCAAGACGCTGTATCTGCTCGACGAGCCGACCACCGGCCTCCACTTCGCCGACATCGAGCGGCTACTCGACGTCTTGCAGCGCCTCGTCGAACGCGGCAACACCGTGCTCGTGATCGAGCACCAGCTGGACGTCATCAAGGTGGCGGACTACGTCGTCGACCTCGGGCCCGAGAGCGGCGCGGGCGGCGGGCGCATCGTGGCGGCCGGCACGCCCGAGGAAGTCGCGCGCAGCGCAGAGAGCCACACGGGCCGCGCGCTCGCGGCGTCGCTGCGATGAGCGGGCGCGAGGCCGGGCCGCCGTTCCCCACGCCGACGATCACGTTCGCGCTGGCGGCGCTCGCGATGCTGCTGATCACCGGCGTCGCCAGCGCCTTCGGAGGCGGAGCGGCGCCGTACGCGGTCGCGGCGGCGCTCGGCTTCGGCGGCCTCGGCACGCTCGCGGCGCGCTTCGTGCCGGAGCCGGCCGCCGTGCGGATCGGGCTCACGCCGTTCCCGGCTCGCGCGCTGCTCCCGGTCGTCGTGTTGCTGCCGATCGCGCTGCTCAACTCCGAGCTCGACAACTGGATTCGGCTCGCGCTCGGGGCGCCCTCCGCCGAGGGCTTGGGCAAGCCCCAGAGCGCTGCGCCCGAGGAGATTCTGCTGATCGTCTTGCTGCTGCCCGTCGTGCGCGAGTTCTTCTTCCGCGGCGTGCTCCTGCAAGGCTGCGTGTCGGCGCTCGGGCGGCTGCGGGGGGTGGGGCTGGTCGCGCTGTTGCAAGCGCTGCTGTTCGCGGAGGGTGACCCCCGCACGGCGGCCGGCGCGCTGAGCGCGCTCGCGCAAGCGCTCGCCCTCGCGGCGACGCTCGGCCTGCTGCGGCTCGCGAGCGGATCGCTGCTGCCGTGCATCGCGCTCGCCGCCGGCCTCTCCGCTCTCGGCGTCGCGGCGACCGTCTACCCCGGCCAGCTCGCGATCCCCGGCTTCAACGCCCCGGGCGCCACCACGCCGCTCGCGTACCTAATCCCTGCCGCCGCCTCGGTCGCGCTCGGGCTGTGGTCGCTCGCGCGCCAGCTCGCGCGCGAGCCCGCGCTGCCGCCGATTCCGCCGCCGGCGGAAGACGACGAGGAGGTGGGGCCGCTGTTCTGAGCGGCTGCACGCGGGGCTCAGGTGCCTTCGAGTCGCGCCTTCGGCCCCTTGCCGCTGCCGATCTGGCCCTCGGGCCCTAGGTGCCCGCGCCCCGGCACGTGATTCAGCTCGACGCGGATGCCGTCCGGATCCTCGAACAGGATCGAGTAGTAACCCGGCGCCCAGGGGCCGATCTCCGGCGCACGCAGGATCTTCACGTCGGGCTCGCCCTTCAGGAACTCGTACACCGCGGCGACGTCCTCGTTGTTGCGCGCGCGGAAGCAGAAGTGATGCAGCCCGGCGCGCGTCTGATCGAAGCGCGTGGCGCGATGCTCGGGCGCCGCGGCGCGCACCAGGATGCCGGTGCGCGAACCGATGCAGTAGATCGTGTCCGCGTTCTTGATCAGCGTCGTCATCGACAGGAAATGACAGAAGCGCTCCCAGAAGGGCAGGCAGCGCGCCGCATCGTTCACGTTCAGCTGGATGTGGGCGATGCCGTTCATCTCGACGGGCACGGGATCCTCCTCGTGAAAATGCGGGGCGCGGAAATCTCTCAGGCGAGGCCTTGCAGCAGCGCGACGTTCGCTCGCGACGCGTTCCAGCGATGCTGCGCGATCGCTTGGTACTCGGGCGACTGGTACCAGCGCTCGGCCTCCGCTCGGTCGGGGAAGCGCAGCAGCACGGTGCGCGTGTGCTTCCAGTCGCCCTCGATCACGGCGGGCTGCTCCTCCACGGCGAGCAGCTCGCCGCGGTAGCGCTGGAAGATCTCCATGAATCCCGCCTCGTAGCGCGCGTATTCGGCGCGGTCCGCGATCGTCACCTCGGCCACGATGTAGACGGGCATGCGCGCTCCTCTCTCCGGCGGATCGCGCAGCATAGTCCGGCTGCGCGGCCCTTCGCGCGCCGCCGCACTGACGCGCGCCGCGCCCGCGCCGTAGCATCCGCGCGTTCCGCACGAGGAGCGTCGCATGGAGATCCGGCCGGCGCGCGCATCGGACCTCGCGAGCGTCGAGGCGCTCCTGCGCGAAGCCGCGCTGCCGTGGGAGGATGTCGCGCCGCACTTCGGCGCATTCCTCGTCGGCGAGCGCGGCGGCGCACTCGTGGCGAGCGCCGGCTTCGAGCACTACGGCGCGCAGGCGTTGGTGCGCTCCGTGGCGATCGCGCCGGCGCTGCGCTCGGGCGGCCTCGGCGCCGCGCTCTGCGACACGCTGCTCGGCGACGCGCGTCGCCGCGGTGTGAGCGACGCGTATCTGCTCACCACCACCGCGCCGCGCTTCTTCGAGCGCCTCGGCTTCGCAGCGCTCGCGCGCGAGCGCGCCCCGGGCGCGATCCGCGCGACGCGCGAGTTCGCCGGGCTCTGTCCCGCCAGCGCGGTGCTGATGCACCGCGCGCTGTGAGCGCGAGGAGATCTCCATGGTGAAGGTCGACCACGTCGGAATCTTCGTCAGCGACCCGAAGCTCAGCGCCGAGTTCTACGTGCACCACCTCGGCTTCGCGATCGAGCTCGAGCCGCCGGACGGCCGCATGGTGGCGATCAAGGACGACGCAGACTTCACGATCTTCCTCTCGCGCGACCGCGAGCGCGCGTCACAGGCGGCGTGCGATCTGTTCATTCAGGTCGACGACGTCGACGCGAAGCATCGACATCTCGCCGCGGCGGGCGTCGTGTTCGCGAAGCCGCCGCAGAAGCTGCTCTGGGGCTACGGCGCCGAGCTGCTCGACCCCGACGGCTACCGCGTGCACCTCTGGGACGAGCGCTCGATGCGCGAGAGGGGCTGACCCGGCGCTCGGCGCGAGGCTCGCGATGAGCGCGTCCGAAAACGGCGAGTCCGCGCCGGCGCCTCGCGTACGATGGCCCGCCATGGACACCGAGACGCCGTCGCGAGCGCGCGAGCGCACGAGCGCAGCCCCGAGCGCCGCCACGCTCGACGCGAGCGCCGCCTACGCCGCGATTCGCGCGCGCGACGCGCGCTTCGACGGCCGGCTGTTCGTGGGCGTGGCGACGACGCGCATCTACTGCCGGCCGGTCTGCACCGCGAAGACGCCGCGCGCGGAGAACTGCCGCTTCTTCGCGAGCGCAGCCGCCGCGGAGCGCGCTGGATTCCGGCCTTGCCTGCGCTGCCGGCCCGAGCTCGCGCCCGGACTCGCGCGCGTCGACGCGCTCTCGCGCCTCGCGCAGCGCGCGGTGCGGCGCATCGACGACGGCGCGAGCGATCTGCCCGCGCTGGCGCGCGCGCTCGGCGTCTCGGCGCGGCACGTGCGCCGCGCGCTGACCGCCGAGCTCGGCGTCGCGCCGGCGGAGCTGATCCGCACGCGCCGCTTGCTGCTAGCGAAGCAGCTGCTCACGGATACGCGCATGCCCGTCACCGACGTCGCGTTCGCGAGCGGCTTCGCGAGCTTGCGGCGCTTCAACTCAGCCTTCCGCGAGCGCTACCGGCTGGCGCCGACGGCGCTGCGCAAGAGCGCCGCGGCGAAGCCGATCGCGGCGAAGCGCGGGCCGGCTGCCGCTTCGGCGGGCGCGCCGCTCGACGCGCTCGCGCTCGACCTGACGTTCCGGCCGCCGCTCGCCTGGGACGCGCTGCTCGGCTTCCTGGCGCCGCGCGCGACGCGCGGCGTCGAGTCCGTGACGGACGGTTGTTATGCGCGCACGCTCGAGATCGGCGCGCAGCGCGGCTGGCTGCGCGTGGCGCCGTCGCCGCGCGCGAATGCGCTGCGCGCGCAGGTCTCGGCGTCGCTCGCGCCGGCGCTGCTCGCGGTCGCGGGCAAGCTGCGCGCGCTGTTCGATCTCGCCGCGGATCCGGCGCGCATCGAGCCGCGACTCGCCGAGGACGCGGCGCTGCGCGCGCTCGTCGCGCGCCGCCCCGGCCTGCGCGTGCCAGGTGCTTTCGACGGCTTCGAGCTGCTCGCGCGCGCGATCCTCGGCCAGCAGGTCTCGGTGGCCTCGGCGACCACGTTCGCGGCTCGGCTCGGCGAACGCTTCGGCGAGCCGATCGCCACGCCGCTGCCCGCGCTCACGCGCCTCACGCCGAGCGCGGCGCGCATCGCCGCGGCGCGCGTGGACGCGATCGCCGCGATCGGCCTCACGCGGCCGCGCGCCGAGAGCCTGCGCGCCGCCGCGCGGGCCTGCGCCGAGGGTGTGCTCGATCTCGCGCCCGGCGCGGATCCGGAAGCGCAGCGCGATGCATTGCTCGCGCTGCCCGGCATCGGTCCCTGGACCGCGGACTACGTGCTGATGCGCGCGCTCGGCTGGCCCGACGCGTTCCCGCACGGCGATCTCGGGCTTCGGCGCGCACTCGCGATCGACGACGCGCGCGCCGTGCTCGCGCGCGCCGAAGCGTGGCGCCCGTGGCGAGCGTACGGCGCGCTGCATCTCTGGGCGTCGCTCGCGAAGGAGGCGGGATGACGTCGCGCGCTGCGGTGCATGCGTACCTCGAGACGCCGCTCGGCGTGCTCTTCGTGCGCTCGGATGGAGCCGCCCTCACGCACGTGCAGTTCGAGGATCATGCGGACTGGGCGCCGCTCTCGCTCGACTCGCGGCTCGACGAGCGCGCGGCGCCGCTCGTCGAGCCGCAGCGTCAGCTGGCCGCGTACTTCGCCCGCGAGCTGCGCGCGTTCGCGCTGCCACTCGCGCCGCGAGGCAGCGAGTTCCAGCACAAGGTGTGGGCCGCGCTCGCGGAGATTCCCTTCGGCGCGGCCACGACGTATGGCGCCCTGGCGCGACGGCTCGGCGCACCGAATCACGCGCGCGCCGTCGGCCACGCGAACGCGCGCAATCCGCTCGCGATCCTCGTGCCCTGCCATCGCATCGTCGGCGCGAGCGGCGCGCTCACCGGCTACGCCGGCGGAATCGAGCGCAAGCGCTGGCTGCTCGCGCACGAGCGCGGCGCGCAGGCATGAGCGAGGCCACGTACGCCGGCGGCTGTGGGTGCGGCGCCGTGCGCTACGAGGCGCGCGGGCCCGCGGAGAATCTCTGCTTCTGTCATTGCGCGAGCTGTCGCCGCGCGGCGGGCGCGTCGCCCGTCGCCTGGGCGACGTTCGCGACCGATCGCTTTCGCGTGACGCGCGGCGCGCTCGCGCTGCGGCGCTCGTCGCCGCCGGTGGAGCGCGGATTCTGCGCGGCGTGCGGAACGTCGCTCAGCTACCGGCACGATGCGCGCGCGGACGCGATCGACGTGACGATCGCGAGTCTGGATGCGCCCGCCGCGCTGCGGCCCGCGTGTCACATCTGGCTCGCGGACCGCGTCGATTGGGCGCCGCTGGCGGACGGCCTGCCGCAGTTCGCTGGCTGGCGCACGCAGAGCTGAAGACGTAGAGAACGCCCCAATGTCGGGGCCAACTCAAGCCGCACCGCCCGCCCCGGCGGCGCGTCACGCGAGCCCGCTCCCCGGCCTCGCGCTCGCCGCGCTCGGCGTGGTCTACGGCGACATCGGAACCTCGCCGCTCTATGCGCTGCGCGAGTGCGTGAACACCGGCCCCGGCGGTCACGGCGTTCCGCCCACTCCCGAGAACGTGCTCGGTCTGCTCTCCCTCATCTTCTGGGCGCTCGTGCTGGCGGTGACGCTGAAATACCTGTGGTTCGTGCTGCGCGCGGACAATCAGGGCGAGGGCGGTGTGCTCGCGCTGTTCGCGCTGGTCGAGGGCCAGCCCGGGAAGCACTCGCGCAGCGTCAGCGTGCTGTTGTTGTTGGGGCTGTTCGGCGCCGGGCTGCTCGTCGGCGACGGAGTGATTACACCGGTCGTCTCCGTGTTCGGCGCGCTCGAAGGGCTCGAGGTGGTCGCGCCGGGGCTCGAGCCGCTCGTCGTGCCGGCGACGGTCGTGATCCTGATCGCGCTGTTCAGCGTGCAGCGCAGCGGTACCGCGCGCATCGGGCGAGCTTTCGGCCCGGTGATGGCGCTCTGGTTCCTCTCCCTCGCCGTTGCGGGCAGCGTCTCGATCCTGCGCGAGCCCAGCGTGCTCGCCGCGCTGAGTCCGCTCTGGGCCGCCCGCTTCATGGCGCATGCCGGGCTGCCCGGCTTCCTGCTGCTCGGCTCGGTCGTGCTGGTGATCACGGGCGCCGAGGCGCTCTACGCGGATCTCGGGCATTTCGGGCGGCAGCCCATTCGCGTGGCCTGGCTGTCCGTCGTGTTGCCCGCGCTGCTGCTCAACTATTTCGGCCAAGGCGCGCTGCTGCTGCGCGATCCGAGCGCGGCGTCGAGCCCGTTCTACGCGCTCACGCCCGGCTGGACGCTCTACCCCATGCTCGCGCTCGCGACGGCGGCGGCGGTGATCGCGTCGCAAGCGCTGATCTCCGGCGTGTTCTCGCTGACGCGGCAGGCGGTGCAGCTCGGCTACTGGCCGCGCACGCGCATCGTCCACACCTCCGCGAGCGCGGAGGGACAGATTTACGTGCCCGAGGTGAACTGGGCGCTGCTCATCTCGTGCGTGTGGCTCGCGATCTCGTTCCGCGGCTCGTCGCAGCTCGCCGCGGCGTACGGCGTCTCGGTCACCGGCACGATGGTGATCACGTCGCTGCTGTTCGCGCACATCGCACGCACGCGCTTCGCCTGGTCGCGCGCCGCCGTCGCGGGCATGCTCGCGCTCTTCCTCGCGCTGGATCTCTCGTTCTTCACGGCGAACGTCGTGAAGATCGCCCACGGCGGCTGGCTTCCCCTCGCGATCGGCCTCGGCGTGTTCGCGGTGATGACGACGTGGCGCAGCGGGCGCGATGCGCTCGCGAACGCGCGCGAGATGCGTTCGCTGCCGCTCGAGCTCTTCCTCGCCGACGTCGCGGCCACCAAGCCGACGCGCGTCTCCGGCACCGCGGTCGTGATGAGCGGAACGCCCGAGGGCGTTCCGGTCGTGCTGCTCCACCACTTCAAGCACAACCGCACCCTGCACGAGAAGATCGTGCTGCTGAGCGTCGAGACGGAGCGCCGCCCGCGCGTCAGCGAGGGCTTCCGCGTGCGCGTCGAAGCGCTCGGCCACGGCTTCTTCCGGCTGCAGGCGCGCGTCGGCTACATGCAGGATCCCGACGTTCCCGCGCTCCTGCGCGAGGCGAGGGCGAGCGGCCTCGAGATCGACCCCGGGCAGGCGAGCTACTTCCTCGGGCGCGAATCCCTGATCACCACGGGCCCCGCGAAGCTCGCGCGCTGGCGCAAGGCGCTGTTCGCATTCCTCTCGCGAAACGCGCGGCCGGCGACCCAATACTTCGGCCTGCCGCCGAATCGCGTCGTCGAGCTCGGCGCGCAGGTCGAGCTCTGAGCGCCGCCTCGCGCGCAACCTGAAGCCAAGATGAAGGAACGCGTCCGGTCGATCGCGCGCGGGTGATAGGCTGGCCGCAGAGCTTCTCATCAGGCTCGAGGCTGCGGATGCCGTGGAGACTCTCGGTCGGGGCGCGCTGGGCGCTGCGGTACACGCTGGCGATGGCCGCAACGCTCGCGGTGTTCGCGGTCGTGATCCAGGCGGTCGCGCAGCAGAAGTCCGATCAGGCGGCCGCGCTGCTGGCGCGCACCCAAGCGACGCTGCTGCTCGACGCGCTCGAGGCGCAGGCCAAGCTCGGAAGCGCGGCGGAGTACGAACGCTGGTGTGCCGCACAGATCGCGCACCGGGTCGCGCAGGCGGATCCCGAGCTCGGCCTCGGCATCCGCCTGCTCGCGTTCGACGGGCGCCTGCGGCACGACGCGGGCTCCCTGCGCGGCATCGCGATCGTGCTGCCGCCGGACGTCGCGCGCGGGCGCGAGACGCTCGCGGTGTTCTCGGGAGAGATCGCTTCGTCGGGCCGCTACTTCGTCGCCTCCGCGGCGGCGCCGGCGGGCTTCCTGCAGGTCGCCGTCTCGACGCGACACTGGGTGAAGGGCCTCGCCGCGCTGCGCAACGTCATGCTCGCGGCGTTCCCGCTGATGCTGCTGCTCTCCGGCATCAGCGGCTTCCTACTCGCGCGCCGCAGCCTCGCGAGCGTCGACCGGATCACGCGCGTCGCGGATCACCTGTCGAGCGCGAACCTGCACGAGACGCTCCCGGTCACGGGCTCGGGCGACGAGCTCGACCGCCTCGCCGTCACGCTGAACGCGATGCTCGCGCGCATCCGGGCGGGCGTGGAGCAGATGCACCGCTTCAACGCGAACGCCGCACACGAGCTGCGCACGCCGCTGCACCGCATCGGCAGCATGCTCGACGCCACGCTCGCACAGCCGCGCGACGCCGCCGCCTATCGCGACGCGCTGCTGGATCTGCGCGCCGAGGTGGATGCGCTCGGCGGAGGAGTGAACGCGCTGCTGCGCCTCGCGCAGATGGAGGCGGGCCTCGATCCGGCGCACACCGGTCCGGTCGAGCTCGCGAAGCTGTTGCGGACGCAGCTCGAGTTCTTCGCGCCGCTCGCCGAAGCGCGCGGCATTCCCCTCCTGCTGCTGGAGCCGCTGCCCGAGGCGAG
This sequence comes from Myxococcota bacterium, assembly GCA_036560185.1. Lineage (GTDB taxonomy): Bacteria > Myxococcota_A > UBA9160 > UBA9160 > UBA6930 > VGRF01. Next base: position 8,500 of record DATBRS010000153.1, on the reverse strand, counting down.
CGTGCTCGGCGATCCGAGCTGGCTCGAGCGGCTGTTCTCGAACTTGCTCGACAACGCGCTGAAGTACAGCCGCCCCGGCGATCGCGTCGAAGTCGGCGTGCGCCGCGACGGCGAGCGGGTGCGCATCGCGATCGCGGACAGCGGCCCGGGCATCGCCGCCGAGGATCTCCCGCACCTGTTCGAGCGCTTCGCGCGCGGCGCCGGGCACACCGCGCGCGGCGGATTCGGCCTCGGGCTTCCGCTCGCCCGCGAGATCGCGCGCGCGCACGATGGCTCGCTCGAGGTCGAGAGCGCGCCGCTCGGCGGCAGCCGCTTCACCGTCGTCCTGCCGCTGCTCGCAGAGGATCCTGCGCGCGCGGCGCTCTCCGGGGCGCCACGCCGGCGGACTTCTCAGGGACGCATCAGGAGACCCCATGAAGGTGCTCTACGTCGAAGATGACGGAGAGGCGCGCGAGCTGATCGCCCGGTTCCTCGGCGAGGCGGGGCTCAGCGTCGAGACCGCGCACGACGGCCGGCTCGGCCTCGAGCGCGCGCTCGCGCGCGCCTACGACGCGCTCGTGCTCGACGTGAAGCTGCCCGGCATGGACGGCTTCGAGATCATCCGGCGCATTCGCGCCGCCGGCGTCTCGACCCCGGTGCTGTGCCTCACCGCGCTCGGCGAAGTCGCGAGCCGCGTGCGCGGCCTCGAGCTCGGCGCCGACGACTATCTCGCCAAGCCGTTCGCGCTCGCCGAGCTGCTCGCGCGCATCCGCGCGCTGGTGCGCCGGCGTGAGCGCCCGCTCGCGAGCCGCATGCAGGTGGGCGACCTGTGCGTGGACATCTCGGCGCATCAGGTGCGGCGCGCGGGCAAGACGATCGTGCTGACGCCGCGCGAGTTCGATCTGCTCGCGTACCTGATGCGCAACGAGGGCAGCGTCGTGTCGCGCCAGATGATCGTCGAGCGCGTCTGGGGCGAGGGCTTCGACTCGTATTCGAACGCGATCGACGTGCACGTGAACAACCTGCGGAACAAGGTGGACAAGCCGTTCGAGCTGCGGCTGATCCACACGCTGAAGGGCGTGGGGTATGTCGTGGAGGATCGCTCGCGGACGGCGCGCGAGTCGGCTTGAGGTGGGCTGAGGAGGGTCGAGGCGCGGGCGGCGCGGGCGGGGGCGCGGCGGCTCGGCGCTCGGCCCGGGTGCGCGGGTTCTGGGTGTTAGGGGAACTCTGGGTAGCGAGGCGGTCGTAGGCGTTTCGTGGCTTGGGTCCGGGCCTGCGCCTGGCGCTCGCCGCCGCGCCCCCGCCCGCGCCGCCCGCGGCGGGCATCGCGCTCGGTGTGTTGCGCGACGGTCTTCTCGCTCCTCAGCTCCTCAGCTCGAAGCGGAGTCGCGTCATGACGCCGGGGACCGAGACTTTGACGCCGTTCCATTCGCAGGGGGCGTAGCGCCAGCGGGAGACGGCTTCCTGCGCGGCTTCTTCGAAGTAGCCGCGCGGGTCGGCATCGAGGATTTCGATGTCGGTCACGGCGCCGGTCTCGAGGATCGTGAAGCGCAGCGTGACGAAGCCTTCTCGGCCGACGCGCGCGGCGCGGCGCGGGTACTTCGGGTCGGGGCGGTGCAGGGGCTTCGCGCTTCGCACGTAAGCCTCGCGCGCGATCGTCTCGCCGATCGCGGCGTCGGGCGGCGCCGGCGGTGCAGGCGGCGCGGGCAATGCTTCGGTCTGCGCGCTCTCGGGCGGAGGGGTCGCCGGGGCGCGCGGGCGAACGCGCGCGCGCTCGATCGGTTCCGGCGGCGGCGCCTCCCGCTCGGGCGGCGGCAGCGGAGGTGGCGGCGGCACGAAAAGCGGAGCCACGAGCTCGACCTCGCGCGCGATCTCGAGCGGCGGGAGCGGCGCGAGGTGAGCCTGATAGATCCACGCGACCGCGACCGCATGGACTGCGAAGGAGACGGCACGCGGCGCCACGCGGGTGCGGCGGGCGGACGAGGCGGCGCGCGTCGAGTCGCGCACGGCTCAGCTCCCCGCCTCGATTTCTTCCGCGACGAGGCCGACGCGGTAGAAGCCGGCGTCCTGAAGCACGTTCATCACCTGCATCACGCGCCGATACGGCAGGCTCTGGTCGGCGCGCAGGTAGATGCGCTCGTTCACGTCGCCGGCGGTCTGCTCGCGCAGGCGCTCGGGCAGCTGCGCGAGCGACGTCTCCGCGTCCATCACGAAGAGCGCGCCGCTCTTCTCGAGGCTCACGAACACGGGATCGCGCGGCTTCGACGCGTCGGCGGGCTTGGTGGTCGCGGGCGGCAGCTCGACCGGAACGGTCACCGTCGAGAGCGGCGCGGCGATCATGAAGATGATGAGCAGCACGAGCATCACGTCGACGAACGGCGTGACGTTCATCTCGCTGTTTGCGGGGAAAGCCGAGTCGCCTGCCGCGCCCGGAAGCCTCGCGCCCATCTCAGCGCCCTCCGAGGTCGAGCTGGCGCGCGAGCGCCAGCGCGAACTCGCTGCGGAACGTGGCGAGGCGGCCGAGGAACCCGGCGATGTCGCGGCTGAATTTGTTGTAGAGCACGACCGCGGGAATCGCGGCGAACAGGCCGACCGCGGTCGCGAGCAGCGCTTCGGCGATGCCGGGCGCGACGACGGCGAGGTTCGTCGTCTGCGTCTGCGCGATTCCGATGAACGACGTCATGATCCCGTAGACGGTCCCGAACAGGCCGATGAACGGCGCGGTCGCGCCGATCGTGGCGAGCACACTCATAGAGTCGCCGAGTGCGTGGGCCGCCTCTGCGTGCACGACTTGTTGGGCAGATTCGACGCGTTGCGCGAGCCGATCGCGCGCTTCGCCGATGATCGGTGCCCCGGTGCGCTGCGAGGCGCGCAGCTCCTCGATGCCGACGCGACACATCTCCGCCATCGGGCACTCCTCCGCCTCGACCCCCGCCGCTTCGATCCCATCGATCGAAGCGTTCTCGCGAAATTGCGCGAGGAAGCGATCGGCGCGGCGGTTGGCGGCGCGCAAGCGCAGCGCCTTGTCGAGCCAGATCGTCACGTTCCACAGCGAGCAGCCCGCGAGCAGGATCATCACGGCCTTCGCCGCGCTGCCCGCGTCGCGGAACATCCCCCAGACCGAGAGATCGCGTGCCAGCGCATGCGAAGCCCCCGTGTCGAGCGCCGCGCGCGTGAGCTCTTCCGCGAGCGCCGCCGCCGGGAACGCGAGGCCGATGAGTGACAGCCGAACGTGAGCGCGTGTCGCCGACATCTTCGCTTCTCCTCGTCGCGGGTTCTCGTCCAACCTCTCACGGACGCGGAGCCGCGCCTAGCCACGCTTCACGCTGTCTTCATGCGCCGTGATAGGCTGCACACATGCCGCCGCGAGCTCGCGCGACACGCCCGCACATGCCCGGCTACGGCCTGCCCGAGAGCACCCAGGGACTGAAGCCGTGGAGCTGGGCCGAGCAGATCCTGCGCGCGGGCCATAACTACTGGGTCGCGACTGCGCGCGCCGACGGCCGGCCGCACGTGATGCCGGTGTGGGCCGTGTGGCACGACGGCGCGCTCTGGTTCAGCACGGGCGGCGAGAGCCGCAAGTCCAAGAACCTCGCCGCGCGCCCGGAGTGCAGCGTCGGCGTGGAGCACGAGTCGGAGGCCGTGATCGTGGAGGGCGCGGCCGAGCGGATGGCCGCCAGCGCCGCGCCGCGCGAGCTCGCGGAGAGCTACGCCGCGAAGTACGGCGGCGGATATCCAGACGACTCACCCCTCTATCGCGTTGCGCCGCGCGTCGCGTTCGGCTTCAGCGAAACCGCGGAAGAGTTCGGCGAGGTGGCGACGCGCTGGCTGTTCGAGGCCGAGTGAGCGCAGCGCAACCTCATCGAGTCGCGCTCGCGCGGCCGGAGCACTTCGCGGCGATGCGCGAGGTCGAGCGCGCCGCGGAGGAGAGCTTCTCCGTCGACGACCTCCCGCTCGCGCTGCGCGGCGAAACGCTCACCTCGGACGCGGAATTTTCAGAGGCGCGCGCGCAGGATCTGCTCTGGTGCGCGCTGGACGAGGGCGGCGAGGTGCTCGGCTGGGCGATCGCACTGCGCCTCGGCCGCGACCTGCACCTCGACGAGATCGACGTGCACCCGCGCCAGCAGCGGCGCGGCGTCGGCAGCGCGCTCGTGCAAGCGGTGCGGGCGCGCGCCGAGGCCGACGGCGCCGCGCGCCTCACGCTCACCACCTTCCGCTTCGTGTCGTGGAATCAGCCCTGGTACGAGCGCCTCGGCTTCGTCGCGTTCGCGGAGGCCGCGATCCCGCCCGCGCTCCGGCGGATCTACGAAGAGGAGATCGCGCGCGGCCTCGCGCGCGAGCGGCGCGTCGCGATGGCGCTCGAGCTCGCGCGCTAGCGCGGTGCAGCACGTGTCCCGCGAAGGATGCGCGAACGCGCTGCGCCGAGGCGAGGCCAGCTGCGAGGCCACGGTTCGACTTCGCTCGGCTTCGCCTCGCTGCGCGCGCCGCTAGCGCGACGCTTGCACGAAGCGCGTGCCGAGTCTCGGCACGTCGCCCGCGGGTAGAGCGAGCGCGCGCGCCGCGTCGATCTCGATGCAGCGCGGGCCCGCCTCACCCCGCGCATCGAGGTCGACCGCGATCGTGAGCGGAGAATCGGGCCACGAGAACACCAGCGCATCGCCCGCGCGCGTCTCGCGCCCGCCCATCAGCTCGCCCCACTGGCGGCGCGCCGCCTCGGCGCTGGGAGCGGCGAGGCGCGGGCCGATCACGCGCACGGCGTGCGCAGCGGGCGCGGCCTCGGCGGGGTCGAAGTTGTCAGGGCGCGTTTGGTGTTCCACCAGCTGGATCACGATGCCGAGCATCTGCTTCGGGTGGAGGAAGGCCTCCTGCCAGTGCGGATCGCTGCGATCCTGGGAAGCGAGCGCGTAGCCCATGCGCGTTGCGCGCTCGATCATCGCGTCGAGGCTCGAGACCTTGAAAGTGACGTGATGGACGCGCGGGCCGCCGCGCGCGAGGAAGCGATGCAGGAAGCCGTCGGCGCCGATCGGGTAGATCGCCTCGATGCGGCCGCCGCCCGCGAACACCCACTGCATGAAGCCGAACGGCGGCGAGCCGTCGAAGCCGCCCGCCTTCACGCCGCCGAGCGTGCCCTCGAGGAACGGCTCGGCGTCGGCAATGGAGTGCAGCCCGAGCGCAACGTGGTCCAGCTTGATCTTCAGCAACGCCGCTCCCGATTCCGCGAGGTCGCGCGCGCTACTCGCCGCGCGCCAATAACACCCATAGCCCGACCGCGATGAAGCCGCCGCCCGCCACCCAGCGCAAGACGCGCGGGCTCACGTACTCGCCGACGACGCCGCCAGCGAGCACGCCGAGGGCGGAGCTGAGCACGAGCGCGCTCGCCGAAGCGGCGAACACGGTGAGCTTCGAGACCTCGCGGTCGGACGCGAAGAGCAGCGTCGCGAGCTGCGTCTTGTCGCCGAGCTCGGCGACGAACACGCTGGCGAAGATGGTGAAGAAGAGGCGCAGATCCATGCGAGCTCCCGGTCGACGAGGCCGCCTAGCGTGCTCCGCGAGCCCACGTCACGCTAGGGCGCTCGCAGGAAACCGTGATGACCGCTGTCCCCCTCGACGTCGAATCCCTGATCGCCGACGCGCGCGCGAAGACAGGGCTCACCGACATCGGCGACGAGCCGTGGCGCGAAGCATTGACGGTGCTCGCCGCCGCTCTCGATCGCGAGGCGAAGCTCCACGCGATCGGCCGCAGCGTGCAGCGCCAGCGCCTGGTCGATTCGCTCGCCGTGCGGCTCACGCTCGTCGAGGCCTGCAAGCGACATCCCGCGATCCTCGCGGAGCGCATCGACGACCCGATCGTGATCGTCGGCCTCGCGCGCACCGGCACCACCATGCTCCACCGCCTGGTGTCGAGCGACCCCGGGCTCTACTCGGCGCGCTGGTGGGAGGTGCGCTTCCCGGCGCCGTTCGCGGGCTGGGATTGGCGCGGACCGGATCCGCGCATCGCGGAGGCGCACGCGCAGGTGCGCACGATCCTCGAGACGATGCCGGCGCTCGCGGCGATCCATCCGTGGGACGCGGAAGGCCCGGACGAAGAGATCATGCTGATGGAGCACGCGTTTGTCTCGCACGTGCCCGAGTCGAGCGCGAACCTGCCGAGCTACCGCGCGTGGATCGAGCGCCAGGATCAGCGCGCGCAGTACGCGTTCCTGAAGCGATTGCTGCAGTACCTGCAGTGGCAGAAGAAGCGGCGCGGCGAGCACGCGCAGCGCTGGGTGCTGAAGGCGCCGACGCATCAGGGAAATCTCGATCGCCTGTTCGAGACGTTCCCCGGCGCGGTCGTGATCCACACCCATCGCGATCCGGTCGAGACGATCGCCAGCGTCGCGAGCATGTACTTCTCGCTGTGGGGCTTGAACACGGACGCGCCGGATCCGCTCGAGATCGGCAACCAGGTGCTGGATCGCTACGCGCGCGCGGCCGAGCGCTCGATCGTCCTGCGCGAGGCGATTCCGAGCGAGCGCATCGTCGACGTGTCGTACCGCGACGTCGCGCGCGACCCGGTGGGCACGGTGCGCGCGATCTACGCGGCGATCGGGCGCGCGCTCACGCCCGAGGCCGAGGCGGCGATGCGCGCGTGGGTGGCGAAGAATCCGCGCGAGCACCGCCCGCCGCACGAATACAGCGCCGAGAAGTTCGGGCTCTCGCGCGAGCGCATCGAGCGCGCGTGCCCGCGCTACCGCGCGCGGTTCGTCGGTCTCGCCGCCAGCGCGCCCGTGCGCTGAGGGCGCGCTTGGCGTCTCCCACGCTGCACAAGCCGACCGGCGAGGTCGCGCTCGGCGCGAGCTTCGCAACCGCCACGATGCTGCTCTGGTCGGTGCTGCCCTTCGCGCTGGCCGGCGCGCTCGAGCGCGTCGAGCCGGTCACGCTGACGTGGTTCCGCTTCGTGATCGCGAGCGCCGCGCTGTTCGCGTGGCTCGCGCTGCGCGGGAAGTTGCCCGAGCTGCGCAAGCTCGCGGGCGGCGGCTGGCGGCTACTCGCCGCTGCGGTGTTCGGGCTCGCGGTGAATTACATCACCTACCTCGTGGGCTTGCAGCGCACGACTCCCGCCGGCGCCCAGGTGATGATCCAGCTCGCGCAGGTGCTGCTCTCGCTCGGGGCGATCCTCGTGTTCGGCGAGCGCTTCACGCGCGTGCAGTGGGCGGGCTTCTGCGTGCTCGTCGCGGGCCTCGCCACGTTCAGCTGGGCGCAGCTGGCGCAGCTCGCCGGCGACTTCGACCGCTACTTATCAGGCATCGCCCTGATCGTGTTCTCAGCGGTCCTCTGGGCCGGCTACGGCCTCGCACAGAAGCAGCTGCTCGTGCGGCTCGGCGCGCAGCCCCTCATGCTCCTGATCTACGCCGGCTGCGCGCTCTGCTTCACCCCGTTCGCGTCGCCCGTGCAGCTCGCGGCCCTAGATGCGCAGGGCTGGGCGCTCGTCGTCTTCTGCGGCGCGAACACCCTCCTCGGCTACGGCGCCCTCGCCGCCGCCCTCGCGCACTGGGAAGCCTCCCGCGTCTCCGCACTGCTAGCGCTCGGCCCCCTCGTGACGCTCGCGATCGCCTCGCTCGCAACCGGAATCGTCCCCGCCGAGCACCTCGACCCCACCAGCTGGCTCGGCGCCGCCTGCGTCGTCACCGGCTCGATCGCAACGAGCGCCGGCGGCCGCCGCGCCTAACACTCGCGCTCAAACCATCCCCACCCGAGCACGACAATTCCAAACGAAGCGAGAGCGCCTCGATGGCGCCCTCGCTTCGCCCCCCAATTTTGAATTGAGCACCGCGCCAGCCCAGGTTCCACGACGCACCGCCGGCGCAGGGGCGGGGGCGGGCGAGTCGCAGCGGAGGGCCCGGTCCCCACCGAAACCGCCGCACACTCCCAAGTGACGAGGCCTCGGTCGCGAGCGCTAAAGCGCGCCCACATGCCCCGCACCACCACCACCCAACGCTGCACACCCAAACGCCAAGGGCGCAAAGTCGCGACCGCCCGGCCCCGCCCCTGCGCCGCCTCGATGCTCCGATCCCCTCTTCGCGCCTTCGTCGCCTACGCCCAGGTATTCGTCCCCGGCAGTCCCTCGAGCGCCTGCTTCGCCCGCACCACACAAAACCGCTGCCCAGTAGGCGACTCCATCACGACCCATCCCTTGACCGGCCCGACACGCCGCGCCCCAAGCTTCTCGAGCCGCGCAGCCTCTGCCTCGATGTCATCGCTCTCGATGTCCAGATGCACGCGGCTTTCGTGTTCCACGCGCTGCACCTCGATCGTGAGGGTGTGCGCTGAAGCGTCGAGGCGCACGTAGCCGGGCCCGTCCGCGCCGAGCACGCCCAGCCCGAGCGCGGGCCCCCAGAATTCCGCGGCGCGCGCGGGATCCGCGTCCTTGCAATCCACGATGAAGCCGGCGAGGCGACTGCGATGCATCGCGGCAAGCTACCGCGCGCGGCGCGGATGCGGTGGCGTGCGAGAACGCGCGCGCCCAGAATGCTGCCACCTC
>DATBRS010000152.1:0-25409 GCA_036560185.1 Myxococcota bacterium | reverse complement strand
CCGCCGCCCCCGGCCCCGCCGCGGCTGCTCGTGCTGGGATCTTCGCGACGCTGGTAGCGTGCGATGGTGGGAGAGCCCGTGAGCTTCATTCTCGTGACGAACGACGATGGGTATTCGTCGCCCTCGCTCGTGCCGTTGATTCGGGCGCTCGCGAGGGTCGGGCGGGTGCGTGCGGTGGTGCCGGATCGAGAGCGGTCTTGGATCGCGAAGGCGATCACGCGGTGGGAGGATGTGCGCGTCGAGCGCGCCGACCGGGACGGGTGTGAGATCTGGCGCACGAGCGGCTCGCCGGCGGACTGCACGCAGCTGGGCGTGCACACGCTGTTCGGCGAGCGGCCGGCGCTGGTGGTCTCGGGCATCAATCTCGGCTTCAACCACGGCCTCGCGTTCTTCATGTCGAGCGGGACCGTCGGCGGCGCGACCGAGGGCTGGATCGCGGGCCTGCCGGCGATCGCGATCTCCGCGGGCGTGCTCGAGGGGCACGACGCGTGGGCGGAGCACTCGCGTTCGCCAGCGGCAGCGCAGGATTGGGAGCGCGCGGCGGCGCTCTCGGCCGAGATCGCGGGAGTGGTGCACGCGCGCGGCATGCCGAGCGGCGCCGATCTGCTGAACGTGAACTTCGCGTTCGGAGCGGGGCCGGAGACGCCCCGCGAGATCACCGAGCTCGGGCGCGTCGGCTACGACCGCGTCTTCTTCGAGCGCGCGCCCGGCGTCTACTTTCACGAGTTCGGCGGCATGGTGCGGCGCTCGGACGCCAGCCTGCGGCGCGCGGACGTGGTGGCGGCGAAGCGGGGCGTCGTCTCGATCACGCCGGTGCAGCTGCCGCACAGCGTCGAGCTCGCGGACGACGAGCGGAAGGCGTTGGAGAAATCCTAGTGCCCCCGGGCTCGCGTCCGATCGCGCACTCGGCCGGCGACTCCGAGCGGCTTTGGTGGCGCGACGGCGTGATCTATCAGGTCTATCCGCGCTCGTTCGCCGATTCGAATGGAGACGGCGTCGGCGACTTGGAGGGCATCCGCTCGCGTCTCGACCATCTCGCGTGGCTCGGCGTCGCCGGCATCTGGATCTCGCCCTTCTTCCCCTCGCCGATGAAGGACTTCGGCTACGACGTCTCCGACTACTGCGACGTCGATCCGATCTTCGGCTCGCTCTCGGACTTCGACCGGTTGTTGCGCGACGCCCACGAGCGCGGCATCCGCGTGATCCTCGACTTCGTCCCCAATCACTCGTCCGACCAGCACCCGTGGTTCCTCGAAGCGCGCGCGTCGCGCACGAACCCGAGGCGCGACTGGTACGTGTGGCGCGACCCGGCGCCGGGCGGCGGACCGCCCAACAACTGGGTCGCGATCTTCGGCGGCCCGGCCTGGGAATGGGACGCGGCGACGGGGCAGTACTACCTGCACTCGTTCTTGAGAGAGCAGCCCGAGCTGAACTGGCGCAACCCCGAGCTCGAGCGCGCGATGCTCGCGGTGCTGCGTTTCTGGCTCGAGCGCGGCGTCGACGGCTTCCGCATCGATGTCGCGCACCGCATCGCCAAGGATCCGGCGCTGCGCTCGAACCCGCTCGTGCCCGGCAGCGCCGACCCGGGCTACGGCGGGCAGCTCCACGTGCACGACGAGGATCATCCCGACGTGCACGCGCTCTTCCGGCGCATGCGCGCGCTGGTCGACGAATACGACGAGCGCGTGCTGATCGGCGAGGTCTACCTGTTCGATCCCGCGCGGGTCGCGAAGTACTACGGCGCCGGCGACGAGCTCCATCAGGGCTTCAACTTCTCGCTGCTCTCGGGCGCGTGGTCGGGCGAGCGCTTCCGACACGAGGTCGAGCGCTTTCACGGCGCGGTGCCGCCGCAGGGCTGGCCGAATCAGGTGCTCTCGAACCACGACGTGCACCGTCACGCGACCCGCTACGACCACGCGGAGCTCGGCGAGGCGCGCGCGCGGCTGGCGGCGCTGCTGCTGCTCGCGCTGCGCGGGACTCCGTTTCTCTACTACGGCGAAGAGATCGGCATGCGCTGCGTGCCGATCCCCGAGCACCGACTGCGCGACCCGCTCGCCATCACGCTGCACCCGAGCCTGACGCGCGATCCGGAGCGCACGCCGATGCAATGGGACGAGACGGCCCACGCCGGCTTTTCGAGTGCCGAGCCCTGGCTCCCCATTCACGCGGATTCCACCCATCGCAACGTGCGGGCGCAGCGCGCCGACGCGGGCTCGCTGCTCCATCTCTACCGCGCGCTGATCGCGCTGCGCGCCGCGCACCCCGCGCTCTCGCGCGGCGCGCAGCGCACGCTGCCCGCGCCCGCCGGCGTGTTCGCGTTCGAGCGCGCGCGAGGCGGCGAGCGCTTCGTGGCCGCGCTGAACTTTGGCGACGAGGCCGCGGTCGCCTCGCTCGGCGCGGGTGCACCGCTCTCCGGATTGTGCTCTCGGCACGGCGCCGAGCTGCCGCGCGATCTCGCGCATGTGACGCTCGGGCCCGCGGAAGGCGTGGTGCTGCGCGTCGCTTGACGCCCGTGCGATGCGCTCCGCGCGTCAGCGCGCGCGCGACTTCGCGCGGATGCGGAGCGCCGCGCGCCAGGTGCGCACGTCGGCGTGCAGCTCCGGCAGGATCGCGGTGATCGCCAGCTCTTCGAGAGCGCACGCCACCGCGAGTAGCGTCGCGAGCTGGAACGGCCAGAGCGGGCCATCCAGATAGATCGAGAGCATCGCGCCTGCGAGCACGATCGCGGTGCCCTTCGCGATCCAGGTGTGGTAGCTGGGCACGCGCCGGAACTTCACGAGTCCGGCTGCGAGCGGCAGCGCGAGGCTCGCGAGCAGCACGCCGACAGCGGTCGCCTCGTCGCGCACGAACGCCGGTCGTAACAACCACGTCGCGAGCGGCAGCGAGAGCCAGAGCGCCAGGTCGGCGCGGCTGTCGAGCTTCGCGCCGAGCGGGCTCTCCAGCCGGAAGCGGCGCGCGAGCCAGCCGTCGATGGCGTCGGTCGCGAAGGCGACCGCCAGCACGGCGACGAACGCCGTCGGATGGTCGGCCGCAGCGAGCAGCAGCAGCACCGGCACCAGCGCGAGGCGCGTGGCCGTGAACGCGTTCGGGAGGCTGCGCGGCGAGAAAGCTTCCTGGAGTGCGCTGGACATGTCGGGCTCCTTTCGGGAGGGCTGCGCCCCTCCAGCGCAAGCCGCGTGCCCGGTTCGGATCGCGCGATGGAAACTCCGTGAATTCAGGCGCTTGGCACGGGATTCGCGCATCCGGCGGCGGCTCGCCGCCAGCCAAATGCCGGGCAGCGCGTGTACGCCGCGTGCCACAGTTGCCGCCCCGGGGAGGCGAGCATGAGCGGTCGACTGGCAGGCAAGGTGGTGATCGTGACCGGCGCGGCGCAGGGCACGGGCGCGGGCACGGCGGAGCGCATCGTCGCGGAGGGCGGGCGCGCGGTCGTCGCCGACGTGCAGCTCGCAGCGGGGCGCGCGCTGGCTGCGCGACTGGGCGACGCCGCCCGCTTCGTGGCGCTCGACGTGGGCTCGGAGCCGAGCTGGCAGAGCGCGCTGGCGGAGGCGCTCGCCGCATTCGGCCGCCTCGACGGGCTCGTGAACAACGCCGGCGTGCTCTGGATGGGCGCGCTCGAGCACACGCCGGTCGCGGAGATGGAGCGCGTGCTGCGCGTCAACTTGTTGGGGACGATGCTCGGCACCAAGGCCGTGGTGCCCGCGCTGCGCGCCGCGGGCGGCGGCGCGATCGTGAACGTCACGTCGATCGAGGCGCTCGGCGGCATGAACAGCGTCGCGGCTTACACGGCGAGCAAGTGGGGCTCGCGCGGCTTCACCAAGAGCGCCGCGATCGAGCTCGGCCGCGACAACATTCGCGTGAACTGCCTCTGCCCTTCTTCTGGCAATCCCGCGATGAGCGCGCCGTTCGCCGGCCAGATCGACGTGAAGCGCTACGCGCGACACCTCCCGCCGCCCGTCCTCAGGGAGGGCGGGAGCCCCGGCGATGTCGCGATCGACGACATCACCCCCGCGATCTGCTTCTTGCTCTCGGACGAGGCGCGCCGCATCACCGGCGCCGAGCTGGCGGTGGACGGCGGCTGGACCGCCGGGAAACACTGTCCCGGGCTGCCGGGCTTCTGACCCCGCGCTTGGCACGCGAACGGAGGGAGTGCGGATGAATCAGTGCGCGGCCCTCGACGAGCTCCCGCGCGCGACGCTGCTGCGCGTCGCGCTCGAGACGATGCACGTCGGCCACCTCGTCGACCGCGCGCTGATGCCGCAGGTGTTCCTCGCGACGCGCGACGTGAACACGGTCGACCAAGTCGCGATCGACGAGTGGATGGGAGCGAGCCCGGTCTACACGGGGCGCATGCGGCGCCTGATGAAGATCGAGGGCGACGGGGTGCCGGCGATCGTGAAGGCGCTGCAGCTCGATTGCGGCTTTCCCCACCAGTACATGGACGTGGGCTGGAAGCTGATCGACGACGCGCATGGCGAGTTCTTCCTGCTGCACTGCGGTGCGCTGATGGACGTCGAGCCGCACGGCGAAGCGCGCGTCGTCGGCATGTGCCACACGATCGAGGACCCGACCTTCGACGCGACCGCGTACGCCACCAACCCGCGCGCGCGCATTCGCCCGATTCACCGTCCGCCGCGCACTCCCAAAGATCGGCATCCGCACTGTCATTGGACGATCGAGATCGACGCGGCGAACGAACCGGTCGGGCCCGCGAAGAACACGCGCGCAGTCGCCGCGCTGCCGCTCGCGCAGATCGAGAACACGCGCGCGCCCGAGCGCGACGCGGGCTGGACCGACTACACGCGGCCCGCCGCTCCGGGCTTCAAGCTCGGGCATCTGTCGAGCGCGACCCTCGCCGCCGTCGCGCGCGAGTTCCAGATCCAGGTGCAGCTGCTCGCGTGCTCCGCGGAGCTAGCGCTCGCGGAGCGCATCGGCGCGGACAAGGCGCGCGAGGCGCTCAGCGCGCAGTGGAGTGCGGTCGGCTGGCACGCTGGCGCGCGGCTCGCACGCGCCCTCGGCGTCGCGGGCGGCGGCGCCGACGGGGTGGCGCGAGTGCTACGGCTCCACGCCGCACTGCCGCCGGGGTTCTCGCGCGAGATCGCCGCCGACGGCGAGCGCGTTCGCGTCGCGCTCGCGCCGCAGCGCGCCGAGCTGCTCGACCCTGCGCACGCCGGCTGGCTCGGCCTGCTCGCGCGCGGCGAGGGGCGCGGCATCGAGTGCGCCGCCCAGGGAGCGGATCCGCGTGCGCGGCTGCTCGCGCTCGAAGTGCGCGCCGGACGCATCGAGGCGGAGCTCGCGGTGAGCGCAGGGGCAGAGCCGGCGAAGCCGCCGCAGGCGGCGACGCTGATGAGCTTCAGCACGGCGACGAGCTTCGCTTTCGACACGAGCGAGGCGCGCCTCGGGCGCTGAGCACGCGCTATTCGCTGCGGTAGCGCTTCGCCTCCGCGTCGTAGGCGTCGAAGCCGACCAGCGCGCGCAGCTCGCCGAACGAGAGGCGGTCGGCGTCCGCGGGATGCGCGCCATGCGCCATCGTCGTGAGCGCGCGTTCGATCGCGCGCGCTCCGACTTCGAGCAGCGTGAGGGGATACGCGGCGATGCGGAAGCCGAGCGCGCCGAGCCGCACATGCCCGAGCAGCGGCGTGTCACCGTCCTCGACCAGGTTCGCCATCAGCACGGCGCCTTCGAGCGCGCGCGCCACGCGCTCGAGCTCGGCCTCGCTGGTCGGCGCCTCCACGAACAAGATGTCGGCGCCGGCGTCGCGGAACGCCTGCGCGCGTGCGATCGCCTCCTCGAGGCCGTGCGTCGCGCGCGCGTCGGTGCGCGCGAGCACCAGCACCCCCGCGCCCTCGTCGCGCGCGTCGCAGGCAGCGCGCACGCGCGCGAGCGCTTCGCCGCGCGGCACCACCTCCTTGCCCCGCGTGTGCCCGCAGCGCTTGGGCGCGAGCTGGTCTTCGATCATCACGCTGGCGAAGCCCGCTTGCGCGTAGCCGTGCACGGTGCGCTTGGCGTTGAGCGCGTTGCCGTAGCCGGTGTCGGCGTCGCCGATCACCGGGATCGACGTCGCGCCGCACAGGTTGCGCCCTTGATCGAGCATCTCCGCGTAGGAGATCAGCTGCGTGTCGGGAGCGCCGAGACGCGCGGCGGAGACGGCGAAGCCGCTCATGAACGTGAGCGGGAAGCCGGCGCGCTCGATCAGCCGCGCGGACAGCGCATCCCAACAACACGGCATCACGCGCAGGCGCGGCTCGGCGAGCAGCGCGCGCAGCTTCTCTGCGGGCGCGCGCAGTGTGGTCGCGCTCATCGCCGCGTCCTGTCACGCCGCGGCGAGCTCACAATCCGAGGCGTCTCGGGCTGGGAGGCCACTGTTCGACTCCGCTCGGCTTCACCTCGCTGCGCGCGGCGATACGCCGCTTGCTCAGGCGAAGGCCGCAAACAGCTCCTCGAACGCGACGAGCTGATTGCCCTTGGCGGACGAGGGCACGAGGATCGGTGTGCGCAGGCCCGCGTCGAGCCACGCCTCGTAGCCCTCGCGCACTTCTTTGACGCTGCCGAACAGCGAGATGTCTCTCAGCCAGCGCTCGCCCATCAGCTCCGCCAGCTTCTCGCCGCGTTCGCCGCCCGCAATCGCCTGCTCGACCGCCGCGATCTCGCTCGCGTAGCCCGCGTCGCGCCAGGCATTCCGGTAGTTGGGGAGATTCAGGTACATCACGAAGGTGCGGCGGTTGATCGCGGCCGCCGCGGCGCGATCGTCGCTGATGCAGGTCGGGAGCATGTTGCCGATGTAGAAGCGCGGGTCGGCGCGCTTCGCCGCGGGCAGCGCCGAGAGGGCGTCGGGCAGCGTGGAGCGCGTCGTGTTCGCGAACACGACGCCGTCCGCGACCTCGCCGGCGAGCGCGACCATCTTCTTGCGCAACGCCGCGAGCACGAGCGGCGCGAGCTCGCCGACGCGCGGCGCTGCCTTGTATTGCTCGGCGAAGCGGCGCGCGTCCGCGAGCGGTTTGCCGGTGCGTAGGCCGAGGCGGTCGTTCATCGGACCGTGCGAGACGCCGGCCCCGAAATGAAAGCGCCCGCCTGATAACTCGTGGATCAGCGAAGCGCTCTGCGCGTAGTCGAGCACGTGGCGCGTGTACATGTTCGCGATCGCGGTGCCGAACGGAATGCGCGTGGTGGAGAGCGCGATCGCCTCACACAGGCCCATCGCGTCGCCGACGCTCGCGCAGTAGATGCCGGCGTAGCCGCGGCGTTCGATCTCCTGGGCCAGCTCGAGGGTTCGCTTGCGCCGGCCGGGGACCGCGGCCAGCGCGACGGCCGGAAGCTCGGTGTTCGTCATAGGACGCGCACGCTAGCGCGAGCGCGTTGGCTCACGCCTCCGCTGCGTAGGGTGGCGCCGGGTCGTACTGGATGTACCGCTGCACGCGCCGCGCAATCTCTGGCGTCCAGAGCTGACCGACCAGCCAGAGCGCCATGTCGATGCCCGCCGAGACGCCGGCTGCGGTCACGAGATTGCCGTCGCGCACGTAGCGCGGACCGTCGAGCACCGTCACGTCGCCGCGCTCGCGCAGCGTCTTCACGAAGTTCCAGTGCGTCGTCACCCGCTTCCCGCGCGCGAAGCCGGCCTCGTGGAGCAACAGCGCGCCGGTGCACACGCTCGTCACCCAGCGGCACTGCGCGCCGGTCTTGCGCAGCCACTCGATGAGGCGCGGGTTGCTCACTTCGCGCCGTGTGCCCTGCCCGCCCGGCACGAGGAGCACGTCGAGCGGCGGAGCGTCATCGAAGCCGTGCTCGGCGATCACGCGCAGGCCCTTGTTGCACTGCACGGTGCCAGCGCGCTCGGCGATCAGGACGGCGCGGCCCAGCTCCGGCGAGAACTTGAACAGCCCACCGAACACTTCCCAGGGGCCGACGAAGTCGAGCTCCTCGACGTCGTCGAAGATCAGTATGCCGACGGTGACGGGGCTCGATGCGGGCATCTCATCCTCCGCGCCGCACGGGGCGAATGCGGCGAGCGAGCCGGCACCGTAGCGGGAGCGCCCTCGGCCGCTCGCGAGGAGGGACCGGCCGGCGCGCTGAAGATCGCATGAAGCGCGCGCCGATTCTCATGGACGGCATCCCGCGCCAGCAATTATGATCGCCCCGCCGCGCGCGCCCAGGAGAGAAGACGGTGCTCGACTCGCTGTTCGTTTTCTCGGCGGTGCTCGGCGGAGGCGCGTTCGTCCTGCGAACCGTGCTGATGCTGCTCGGCGTCGGCGACGACCACAGCTTCGGCGGTGATCACGATCTCGGTGCGGCGGCCGGCCACGGCGCGACGCACAGCGACACCGACGTCGGCATGCGCTTGATCTCGCTGCAGGGCGTCTCCGCGTTCTTGATGATGTTCGGCTTGGTCGGGCTCGCCCTCACGCGCGAGGCAGCGCTGAACCCGCAGCTCTCGGTGGCGATCGCCCTCGCGGCGGGCCTCGCGTCGATGTGGGTGGTCGCGAGAGTCTTCGCGCTCATGATCGGCTTGCAGTCGAGCGGGACGATCGATCTCAGTCACGCCATCGGCCAAGAGGGCGTCGTCTACCTGACCATCAAGGCGGGCACGGGCGGCCAAGTGCAGGTCGCCGTGCAAGGCCGGCTCGGCGTGTACGAAGCCCAGGGCGGCAGCGGCACCGAGATCGCGACCGGCCGCGCCGTGCGCGTCGTCGGCGTGCGCGCGGGCCAGCTCGTCGTCGAAGCGCTGCCCTCGGCCTAATCCCCGCGACGCAGCCCTTCCCCCCTCAACTGGATTCGGGAGGACTTCATGGAATTCCTGTTCGCCAGCGGATTCTCCGCGCTCGCTGCGCTGGGATTGGTGTTCATCCTGTTCACCTCCGTGCTGTTCTTCGCGTCGCGCTACAAGCGCTGCCCGTCGGACATGATCCTCGTGATCTACGGCCGCGTCGGCTCCGGGCAGTCGTCGCGCTGCATCCACGGCGGCGGCGCGCTGATCCTCCCGCTCGTGCAGGACTACGCGTTCCTGCGCCTCACGCCGATGACGATCGCGATCCCCCTCCAGGGCGCGCTCTCGCTGCAGAACATCCGCGTGAACGTGCCGAGCACCTTCACGATCGGCATCAGCACCAACCCGGAGATCATGAACAACGCGGCCGAGCGCCTGCTGCGGCTCGAGCAGGGATCGATCGAGGAGATGGCCAAGGAGATCATCTTCGGCCAGCTGCGCCTCACGGTGGCCTCGCTCACGATCGAGCAGATCAACACCGATCGCGAGAGCTTCCTGACCGCGATTCGCGCGAACGTCGAGCCCGAGCTCAACAAGATCGGCCTCTACCTGATCAACGTGAACATCACGGACATCACGGACGAGTCCGAATACATCGAGAGCATCGGCAAGAAGGCGGCGTCCGAGGCGGTGAACCGCGCGAAGGTCGACGTCTCCGAGCAGGAGCGCATCGGCGAGATCGGCAACGCCGAGAACGTTCGCGAGCGCACGATCCGCGTGGCGGAGAACGTCGCGCAATCCGAGAAGGGCAAGAAGGCGGCGGAGGCCGACCAGCGCGTCTTCGTGCAGCAACAGGAATCGACCGCCGCGATCGGCGAGGCGGAGGCGAACCGGCAGAAGACGGTGCGCGTGGCGGAGAACGTCGCGCAGGCGGAGAAGGGCAAGAAAGCCGCCGAGGCCGATCAGCGCGTGTACGTGCAGGCGCAGGAAGCCGAGGCCATCAAGGGCGAGAACACCGCGAAGGCCGACATCGCCCAGGCCAACGCCACGCTCTCGCAGCGCGAAGCCGAGGCGCTGCAGCGCGGCGAGATCGCGCGCCTGAACGCGCAGGTGGAGATCCAGAAGGCGCAGGCCGCCGCGGAAACGGAGCGGCTGACCGCGCTCGAGGTCGTGCGCCAGGAGATCGAGCGGCGCAAGATCGAGATCGCAGCCGAGGCCGAGGCCGAGCGCATCCGGCGCAACGCGCGCGGCCAGGCCGACGCGATCCTGATGAAGTACGAGGCGGAGGCGCGCGGAATCCGCCAGGTGCTCGAGAGCAAGGCCGCGGGCTACGAGGCGCTCGTGCGCAGCTCGGGCGACGCGCGCTCCGCGGCGACGCTGCTGATGATCGAGAAGCTCGAGGAGATCGTCGCGAAGCAG
Source organism: Myxococcota bacterium (assembly GCA_036560185.1). Classification (GTDB taxonomy): domain Bacteria; phylum Myxococcota_A; class UBA9160; order UBA9160; family UBA6930; genus VGRF01. The sequence goes on along the minus strand of DATBRS010000152.1, from coordinate 15,292 downwards.
GTCGAGGCGATTCAGAACCTGAAGATCGACAAGATCACGGTGTGGGATTCGGGCGCGACGGCAGGCGGAAAGTCCTCGACCGCGAGCTTCCTCGCGAGCCTAGTGACAAGCCTCCCGCCGCTGCAGGAGATCGCCAAGATGGCCGGCGTCGAGCTGCCGGAGTATCTCGGGCGCATCAAGCCCGAGGCCGGCGGAGGCGGCGAGGGAGGCGCGGCGCCGCGCAAGTGACGCGTCGCGAGTTCGCGCGCCTGCGGGCGCGCGCCGCTCGCGCTCAGGGCTCACCGAAGACGGGACGAAGCATCCGGCCAGGAGGCGCGCCGTGTCCGCCCGAGAGCCCGCACCCGAGGCCCCCGAGTTTCGCATCGGCGAAGGGCGACTCTCGAGCGCGCTCTCCTGCGCGCTCGGCGCGCTCGCGCTGCTCGCCGTGCTGTGCTTCCGCTTCCCCGAGCTGCTGACCACGCCCGAGCTGCGCGCCGTTTATCCGCTCGCGCTGGTGCGCGCGGCGCTGTTCGCGGCGCTGCTGCTCGCACTCGGCTTCGGCGCGCTCGCGGTGTTGTTGGGGACGCGCAGCGGCCTCGTCGGCATCGCGTTCGCCGGCGCGGCGATCGCGCTCGGCGGCGCCTGGGTCGAAGCGCGCGCCGTCTCGGCCTCGGCGCACGTCGGCCTCGATTGGTTCGTGCTCGATCTGCTCGTGCTCGCCCTGCTGTTCGTGCCGCTCGAGCGCGCCTTCGCGTGCGCGCCCGCGCAGCGCGTGCTGCGCGCGGGCTGGCGCACCGATCTCGCCCACTTCGGCGTGAGCCACCTGCTCGTCAGCGCGCTCGCGTTGCTCACGATCGCGCCCGCGGCGTGGCTGCTCGGCGGCGTCGTGTCGCCGCGCGTTCAGGCCGCGGTCGCGGCGTGGCCGCTCGCGCTGCAGGTGGTCGCGGCGATCGCACTCGCCGATCTCACGCAGTACTGGGTGCATCGCGCGTTTCACGCGAACCCGGCGCTCTGGCGTTTTCATGCGATCCATCATTCGAGCCGCGAGATGGATTGGCTCGCCGGCTCGCGCCTGCACCTCGTCGACGTGATCGCGACCCGCGCGTCGACCTTCGCGCCGCTCTTCTTCGTCGGCTTCAGCGCGCGCGCCCTCGCGATCTATTTGGTGATCGTCTCGTTCCAGGCCGTCTTCCTGCACGCGAACCTGCGCTTCCGCTTCGGCGCGCTGCGCACGTTCGTGGCGACACCCGAGTTCCATCACTGGCATCACGCGACCACGCCCGCGGACAAGAACTTCGCGATCCACCTGCCCGTGATCGATCGCCTGTTCGGCACGGCCTTCGAGCCCGGCGAGTTCCCCGCGAGCTACGGGATCCCCGGCGATCCGGTTCCCGACGGCTGGTGGCCGCAGCTGCGCTGGCCGTTCGCGCGATCGGGTCGCTGATCAGGTTGCGCAGCAACGCGTTCCACGCAGCCGCGCGCGCCCGAGACGCGCGCAGTCAGTCCATCCGCTCGAGGATCGTGCTGATCCCCATGCCGGCGCCGATGCACTGCGTGGCGAGGCCGTAGCGCGTGTTCGAGCGGCGCAGCTCCTTGGCGACCGTCGTGACGAGCCGCGCACCGGTGGCGCCGAGCGGGTGGCCGAGCGCGATCGAGCCGCCGTTCACATTGACGCGGCTGAGGGGGATGCCGAGGTCCTTGCAGCTCGGGATCACCTGCGCGGCGAAGGCCTCGTTGAACTCGACGCGGTCGATCTTCTCCGAGCCGATGCCCGCGTGCTTCAGTGCCTTCTTCGTCGACGGAATCGGCCCGAGCCCCATCACCTGCGGCTTCACGCCGGCGACGCCGAGGCCGACGATGCGCGCGAGCGGCGTGAGCCCGAGCTTGATCGCGAGCTCCTCGCTCATCAGCAGCGCGGCAGAGACCGCGTCGTTGGTCGGGCACGAGTTGCCGGCGGTGATCACGATCTCCTTGCCACCGAAGCTGAGTACGCCCTTCACCGGCTGGAGCGCGCCGAGCTTCTCCGCGGTGGTGTCGGGGCGGATGCACTCGTCGCGCTCGAACAACACGCGCGGGCCCGTCTCGGCCTCGAGCCAGTTCCCCTGCGCGTCGAACACCGGGTCCTCGACCTCGAGCGGCACGATCTCGTCCTTGTAGATGCCCGCCTCGGTCGCGGCGTGGGCCTTGCGGTGGCTCTCGGCGGAGAACGCGTCGAGCTCGGCGCGCCCGAGGCCATAACACTCGGCCGCGTTCTGCGCGGTCTGCACCATCGCCTGCAGTGGCGGCGAGTTCAGGATGTAGTCGGGGAACGGCACCGAGAAGGTCTGCGCGTGGTCGTGGGCCATGCGCTTCTGCACGTCGTTCATCTGGAACAGCCGCGGATTCAGCTTGGTGACGCGCGTCGCCGGAACCTGGGGCCCGCCGCCGAGGCCGCGCCCCATGCGCTCGACGCCGAGCGCGAGACCGCAGTCGATCGAGCCCACCATGATCGCCATCGCGACCCGGTGCAGCGTCTCCATCGACGAGCCGCACTGGCGGTTGCTGTTGAAGCTGCACGTCTCGAGCGGGAGGCCCGCGAGCCGCGCCATCACGCCGAGGCCGGTGAACTCTCCGTAGCCGCCCACGTTCCCGAGGCCGGCGTCCTCGATCATCGTGTCCTTCACTCTCGGGTTGCGGTCGAGCAGTGCGCGGACCACCTGCCCGCCCGCCTCGTCGAGGCGCGTGGCTACGAGCTTGCCCTTCGCGCCGCGCGCGAATGCGGTGCGGGCGCCATCGACGAGAACCACGTTGCGAAGCGAGGGCATGGGGGCTCCTGGGGAGGAAGGGGTTGGAGAGCGGCGCAGTCTAACGATGCGGCCGGCGAGCTCGCGCCGCTCCGCGCATGCGTGTCACGGGTGGATGCGCACGCCGAAGTGGCGCTGGAACGCGTCGTAGTAGTCGGCGTCGGCGTCGAGCGCGCCCATCGCCACCCACTCGGCGTCGCTCATGCGGCTGCGGCCTTCGATCATTCCGGCGGCGCCCCACGAGACGGCGTAGCGGAGCTTCGGCTCGCGGCTCACGATCGCTTCGTGCACGACGGCGCCGACCTCGAACGGGTCGGTGGCCTCGGCGATGCCGCGCGCATAGAACTGGAACATGCGCCGATATGGCGCCTCGTAGGCGCCAGTGGAATTCGGCGCGTCGACGTTCTTCGCGAAGATCGCCGACTTCGTGACGCCCGGCTCGACGATCGCCACGCGGATGCCGTGGGGCGCGAGCTCCTGCGCGAGACCCTCGGACATGCCTTCGAGCGCCCACTTCGACGCGAAGTACGGCTGCTGCCCGATCGCCGCCACGCGGCCGACCACCGACGAGACGTTCACGATCACGCCGCTGCGCCGCTCGCGCATCTGCGGCAGCACGGCTTGAATGCAGCGCACGGCGCCGTACAAGTTCACGTTCATCACGTCCGCGTAGAGACTGATCGGGCACTCTTCGGTGACCGCGTTGCCGCCGACCCCCGCGTTGTTCACCAGGTTGTCGATGCGGCCGGCGCGCTCTGCGATCTCGCGCATGCCGCGCCGGACGGAGTCGTCGTCCGCGACGTCCATCACGGCGAGCTGCACCTCGACGCCGGCCTGCTCCGCCATCGCGCGCAGCTTCGCCGCCTTGTCGAGCGAACGGAGCGTTCCGAACACGCGATGCCCGCGCTGCGCGAGGTGGACCGCGGTGGCCCGCCCGATCCCCGAGTTCGCGCCCGTCACGACGCTGACCTGATCCATGCGCTCGCCCTCCGAGAAGGCGCACATTAGAGCGCATCTCGGCCCGGCTGCGGCGGGCGCGCGTTCAGGCGCGCGAGCGCCCGGCTGCGATCCAGCGCGCGTAGACGCGCGGCGGAGCGAACGCGAGCCACATGCCGAGCGCCGCCACGAGGCCGAACGCCGACGCGCTCGCGAGCACGGCGGGAATCTGCTGAATGGGCCGGCCCGTGACGACCGACGCCGCGACGCCGATCGCCGTGCCGAGCGCCGCTGCACCCGCTGAGATCGCCCACAGCACGAAGCGATTCACCAGCACCGGCTCCGAGAGGCCGAGCCGCGCACGCCGGCGCAGCTGGATCCAGTACGCGAACGCCTCGAGCGAGCCCCAGCCGAGCGCGGCCGCTTGCAGCGCGCCGCGCGCCGCGGCGAGCCCGACGTGCCGGTCGGCCTCGAGGAAGCTCCCGACCAGCGGCTGCGCGAGCAGCTGCGCGGCGACCGCGGCTCCGAGCGTGAGCATCACGGCCAGCGCGGCGCGGCTGCCGCGGCGGTACACGAGCCAGTTGAACGCGAGCTTCGCCCAGATCCCCACCGCGACGGCCACGGCGCCGGCGGTCGCGAGCTGCTCGGCGAGCGCGTAGTCGCCGACGCGTCCGGCAACGGTCTGCAAGCCGAAGCCGACGGGTCCGATGCCGAGCACGCCCAGGCCGATCAAGAGCTCTGGCGCCTGCCGCGAGCGCGCCGCCAGCGCGAGCAAGCGGACGCCGACCGTGAGCGAGACGGCGAAGAACAACGCGAACCCGACCAGCACCAGCTGCATCGCGGGCCTTTCGTCCTTTCTGGAGGCGCCCTTGATTCCCGCGCCCCGGCTGCGCGCATTACTCTCGCAACTCGCGCGCCGCTGGCACCCAGGGAGGGCTCCGAGTGAGTGACCGCGAAACTTTCGACGGCTCCGCCGATCTCGCGGGCGGCTGCATGTGCGGCGCGATCCGCTTCCGTGTGCGCAACGACGCGATCGTCACCACGCTGTGCCACTGCACGCTGTGCCGGCGCGCGGCCGGCGCGCCGCTGGTCGCGTGGGCGATGTTCCCGCTCGACGCCTTCGCGCTCGAGCGCGGCGCGTTCGCGGTGTACGCCTCGTCGCCCGGCGTCTTGCGCGGCTTCTGCGGGCGCTGCGGCACGACGCTCTCGTTCAGCGCCGACTTCCTGCCCGGCTTGATCGATCTCACGATCGCGAGCTTCGACGAGCCGGAACGCTTGCCGCCGCAGCTGCACATGTGGGAGCGCAAGCGGCTGCCTTGGATCGAGCTCGGCGACGACCTGCCGCGTCACCCCGAGCTGCCGCCGCTTCCCGCGGACGAGTGAGCGGGCGCGCGCCTGGTTGGGTGGCGCGGCCCGTGCGTCTAACCTGCGCGCGCAACCCACCGCGAGGACGCCATGCCGCAGCTTCCCTACGAAATCTTCGACGGCGACAACCACTACTACGAGGCCGAGGACGCCTTCACGCGCCACCTGGATCGCAAGCTGCGCCGGCGCTGCATGGACTGGGCGCTGGTGAACGGGCGCAAGGAGTTGTTGGTGGCGGGCGCCGTCAACCGCTTCATCCCGAACCCGACCTTCGATCCGGTCGCGCGCCCCGGCTGCCTCGACGACTACTACCAGGGCAAGAACAAGGCGGGGCTCTCGATCAAGGACGCGTTCGGCGCGCTCGAGCCGATCCACGTCGAGTACCGCGACCGCGACGCGCGCATCCAGGTGATGAAGCGGCAGCGCATGGAGGGCGCGCTGTTCTTCCCGACGCTCGGCGTCGGCATGGAGGAGGCGCTGCACGCCGACCCGCCCGCGGTCGCCGCCGCCTTCAACGCCTTCAACGAGTGGCTCCACGAAGACTGGGGCTACGCGTACAAGAACATGATCTTCGCGGCGCCGTACTTCTCGCTGATGGATCTCGACAACGCGGTGGCGCAGCTCGAGCTCGCGCTCAGCCGCGACGTGCGCGTGATCGTGATGCGCCCGGCGCCGGTGCGGCTGCCCGGTGTCTCGCGCTCGCTCGCGGACCCGTACTACGACCGCTTCTGGGCGCGGGTCAACGAGGCGGGCATCACGGTCGCCATGCACGGCGGCGACTCCGGCTATGGCCGCTACTTCGCCGATTGGGGCGAGGGCGGCGACGTCGAGTCGTTCAAGGGCAGCGCCTGGAAGGGTGTCGTCGGCGGCTCGCGCGCGCCCTTCGACGCGATGGCCGCCCTCGTCTGCCACGGTCTCTTCCAGCGCTTCCCGCGCATCCGGGTGTGCTCGATCGAGATGGGCGCGAACTGGGTGCCGTGGCTGATCCAGAGCTTCAAGCGCGCCTACGGCATCAGCCCGAGAGATTTCCACGAGGACCCGGTCGAGACCTTCAAGCGGCACGTCTGGATCTCGCCGTTCCATGAGGACGACGTCGCGCACCTGCGCGATCTGATCGGTGCCGATCGGCTGCTGATGGGCAGCGACTGGCCGCACGCCGAGGGCCTGGCAGATCCGACCGACTTCATCCGCGAGCTGAAGGCGTTCACGCCGGCGGAGCAGAAGCTCGTGATGCACGACAACACCGCGGGGCTGGTGCGGCGCGTGTGATCGCACCGCGCGCGGCGCTCTGCACGGGATCGGCGCGGCACGCCGCGCCGATCCCGGCGAGTACGAGAGACGGGGCCGCGCTTACTCGCTCATGCCGATCGTTTCGAGCGGCTGGGCGACCACCGCCACGCTGCGCGCGGTCTGGGTCGAGCCCTTGCGGGAGTAATCGACCTCGACGCGATCGCCGCGCTTCAGATCGACGAACGCGACCGGGAGGCCGCCGCGTGTGATCTCACCGCCCGGGGTGAGGAAGAAGCGCAGTCGCCGGGCCGACTCTCCGCCCTTCACCTCGATCGACTTCGAGCCGCGATCGAGCTTGGTGATCTCGCCCGAGAACGTGTCCGCGAGAGCGGGGCCGGCGGCGAGAGCGAGCAGTGCAGAAACCGAGAGAGAGAGAATTGAGCGTTTCACGAGATTTCCCTTCGAGCGGGCGCGCGAAAGGAACAGCGGGCCGAGGCTAGTGGCGCGACCGGATCCGACCAGGGGCGGCGCGTGGAAATTGTGAGGCGCGCGCGAGAACCCGCGCTGCGCCGGCAAGCGATGCGCAGCGCGCGTCCCCGGGCGGCCGATTCCCGCGCGCTCGCGAGCCGGAGGCTCGGCGGTTGACTGTGCCCGCGCGCCTCGCGCACTCTCGCGCGCGCGCGGCCGTCCGCGCCGAGGAGCGCCGCCGCGATGTCTCGCCTCGCCAGCCTGAACGCGCTCGACCCCGCCGTGGTCGAGAATCCCTTCGAGTTCTATCGCGCGCTGCGCGAGGAGGCGCCCGTCCATCGCGTTCCCGTGCTCGGGTTCTTCATCGTCACGCGCTATGACCTCTTGCTCGAGGTGCTCGGAGATCAAGAGCGCTTCTCTTCGCGCTCGGGCCCCGCAGTAGGCGGCAACGCGAGCCCGCCGCCCGAGCTGATCGAAATCATGAAGCGCGGCTATCCGCCCGTGGACACGCTGCTGAGCGCAGACCCGCCGGAGCACACGCGCTATCGCAGCCTGTGCACGCGCGCGTTCTCCGGCCGCGCCGTCGCGCGCATCGAGCCCTACATCCGCGGCGTCGCGCAGGAGCTCGTCGCGAAGCTGAAGCACGCGGGCGAGATGAACGTGCCGCCCCAGTTCGGCGTGCCGCTCCCGCTGACGGTGATCGCCGACCAGCTCGGCGTGCCGCGCGCGGACCTCGCGCTCTTCAAGAAATGGAGCGACGACTCGGTGGCTCCGCTCGGCGGCATGACCTCGCCGCAGCGCGCGCTCGAATGCGCGCAGTCGATCGTCGACCTGCAGCACTACTTCGCCGCGAAGATCGAGGAGCGCCGAAAGCGCGCCGAGGACGACATTCTCTCCGATCTCGTCGACGCGCGACTCGACGGCGTCGCGCCGCTCGACGTCGCCGAGATGCTCTCGATCCTGCAGCAGTTCCTCGTCGCCGGAAACGAGACCACGGCGAACCTGATCGCCAGCGCGGTCCGGCTGCTGATCCAGAATCCGGAGCAGGCGAAGCTCGTGCGCGACGACCCGTCGCTGATCCCCAATCTGGTGGAGGAAGCGCTGCGCGTGGAGTCGCCGGTGCAGACGCTGTTCCGCATGGCGAAGTGCGACACCGAGGTCGGCGGCGTCGCGATCCCGAAGGGCGCGCGCATCGCGGTGAGCTACGCCGCCGCGAACCGCGACCCCGCGCTGTTTCCCGACCCCGATCGCTTCGACGTGACCCGCAAGAACGCGCGCGAGCACCTCGCCTTCGGCCGCGGCGAGCACTTCTGCATCGGCGCGGCGCTCGCGCGCAAGGAAGCGGCGATCGCGTTCGAGACGCTCTTCGACGGCACGCGGAACTGGCGCTTCTCGCCCGGCAAGAACGACTTCAAGCACGTGCCGAGCTTCATCTTGCGCGGTCTCGAGCAGCTCTGGATCCAATACGAACCCGCCTGAGCGGTGAGCGCGCGAGGCCCTTCGCCTCGTGCGCGGCGAGATCTGCGGCAGGCTGCGCCCCGCGTCGCCCCGCGCGGCCGGAAGCGCGCGCCGAATCACGGAACGCGAATTGCACCCTGCGAGCTCGATCGCTGGAGAGAACGCGTGCTGAGCTACGACCCGTTCGCGCCGGAAGTCATTCGCGATCCGTATCCGTTCTACAAGCAGCTGCGCGACCACGCGCCGGCTCACTACCTCGCCAAGTACGACTGCTGGGCGCTCTCGCGCTTCGAGGACATCTGGAACGCGTCGAGCGACACCCTGCACTTCACGGCGACGAAGGGCACGTCGTCGGCGCAGGTCGTGACCAAGGATCAGCCGTGCACGGCGATGCTCAACTCGATGGACCCGCCCGCGCATTCGCGACTGCGCGCCGTCGTGCGGCAGTGCTTTCTCCCGAAGCACCTGCGCGCGGTGGAGCCGCAGCTGCGCAGGCTGCTCGCGGAGCTGCTCGCGCCGCAGCTCGAGCGCGGCGGCTGCGACATCGTCGGCGACGTGGCCGCGCGGCTCTCGATCAAGGTCGCGTGCCTCGCGATCGGCCTGCCAGCCGCGGACGGCGAGTACCTGCATCGCCTCGTGCAGCGCTTCTTCGAGCACGACCCCCAGCAGCACGGCATCTCGGCCGACGGCTGGGCCGCGATGACGGAGATGACCGACTATTGCCTCGCGCGCGTGCGCGACGAGCGGCGCGCACCGTCGGACGCGCCCCAAGCGCTACCCGCGCTCTGCGCCGCCGAGCTCGAGGGCAAACGCCTATCGGACGAGGACGTGGCCTCGCACCTCACGCTGCTGATCGTGGGTGGCAGCGAGACGTTCCCGAAGACGCTCGCGAACGGCCTCGTGCGGCTGTGGCAGCACAAGGACCAGCGCGCGCAGCTCGTGCGCGACCCCAGCGGGATCCCCGACGCGTACACCGAGATCCTGCGCTTCGACATGCCCACGCAGTACCTCTGCCGCACCGTCTCGAAGGAGCTGCCGCTGCATGGCCAGACGTTGAGGCCCGGCCAGGGCGTGCTCCTGCTCTATCCGTCGGCGAATCGCGACGAGCGCGAGTTCGCGCGCCCGGACGTGTTCGACATCAACCGCCGCGCCGCGCGCATCGCGTCGTTCGGCGCGGGGCAGCACGCGTGCCTCGGCACTCACGTCGCGCGCCTCGAAGGCAAGCTGTGTCTCGAGGCGATCCTCGCCGCAGCGCCGAGCTACGAGGTGGATCTCGCTCGGGCGCGCCGCTTCAACACCGAGTTCGTGCAGGGCTTCGCCTCGCTGCCGGTGCGCTTCTAGCGTGCGGAGGTCGAGGAGATACCGCGGGACCGAGGTTCGCTTTTCTCCTGATTTACTTCGCTCGCCTCCGAGGACTACGGCTCGCTGCGCGCTTCGCTTGCGGCCTAGCAGACCTGCCGCGAGGAGGGTTCGTCTTCGAGGTCGATCTCGTGTGTTGCCCGTGCGTCATCGATCGAGCCACATCGCGCATTCGCTGCGGCACGGAGTCAGAGGTGGCGGGAGAGTTCTTCCGCGCGCGCGAAGTACGTGTCGGCGCGTTCCTGAATTTGCTCGTGAGGGCCGGACTTCATGCCGCCGCTCGCGCCGGCTCTTGCGCGGGCGGCGACGCCTTCGATCAGGCAGGCCATCTTCCACCAGGAGAAGGCTTCGTAGTAAGGTAGGCGCGAGAGATCGAAGCCGGTGCGCTTCGCGTAGCGCGCGGCCACTTCGGCGCGGCTACAAAAGCCCGGTGCCTGCGTCGGCGGATTCTGCAGCCAGGGGTTCGCCTCGCCGGGCGCAGCCCAGTACATGAGCGACCAGCAGAAGTCGGCGATCGGGTCGCCGATCGTGCACAGCTCCCAGTCGAGCACGGCGATCACGCGCTGCGCGCCGTCCATCACCACGTTGTCGAAGCGGTAGTCGCCATGCGCGAGGCCGGGCCGCGCGATCTCCGGCGGGATCGCGCGCGCGAGCCGCGCGTGCACTTCGGCCATGTGCGGCACGGCGCGCGTCGTCGACGCCTCGGCCTGCTTGCGCCAGCGCGCGAGCTGACGCCCGACGTAGCTGGCGCGTTGGCGCGCGAGATCGCCGAGGCCCAGCGCATCGACGTCGAGCGTGTGCAGCGCCGCCTGGGTCTCGATCAGCGCCTCGGTCGCGCGCTCCTTCTGCGCGGCGCCCAGCGCCGCGGCCTGCGCGGCGTCTCGTAGGATCAGCCCTTCGACGAAGCTCATCACGTAGAACGGCGCGCAGTTCACACCTTCGTCGCCGCAGAACGCGAGCGCTGCCGGCACGGGGACGGGGCTCGCCGGGCGCGAGAGGGCGGCGAGGATTTTCCACTCTCGCGCCATGTCGTGCGCGGTCGCGATGCGCGCGGCGACCGGCGGACGGCGCAGCGCGACGCTGCGGCCATTCGCGTCCGTCACGCGGTAGGTCAGGTTCGAGCCGCCCGCAGCGATCAGCTCGAACGCGAACGGCGCGCGCGCGCCGTCGAGATTCGCTGCGAGCCACGCCGACACGCGCGCCGAATCGATCCCGCGCACTTCTTCCGGCACCGCGCCCTCCATCGCCGCGCTCGCGCGGGCGCAGCAGTATCCGCGATGCGCCACGCGACAGCGAGATGTGTCAGGATGCGCGCCGCGCGACCGGAGCCCGGCATGACGACTGAGATGATTTCCGCCCGCCAGGGCGCCAGCTCGCGTGGCTGGGGCCTCACGCTGCGCATCGCGGCGGTGCTCACGCTCGCGTCGATCGCGCTGTTCGCGAGCTCCGGGGTGAGCGAGGAATCCGTGCGCGCGTGGGTTCGCGCGACCGCGCGCGCGTCGATCGCGCTGTTCCTGATGGCGTTCGTCGCGAGCGCGCTGCATCAGCTCTGGCGCGGCCGCGTCTCACGCTGGCTGGTCGCGAATCGCCGCTATCTCGGCGTCTCCGCGGCCTACGCCCAGCTGCTGCACGGCATCTCGCTCGTGTTGCTCTTCACCCGCTTCGTGAAGTACGAGCCCGATCTCACCGGCCTCGTCGGCGGCGGGCTCGGCTTCGCCCTCTACTTCGCGATGGCCCTCAGCTCGAGCGACGCCGCGCAGTCCGCGCTCGGCCAGCGTGCGTGGAAGGCGCTGCACACGGTGGGCGCGTACTGGGTGTGGTTCATCTTCGCGCTCACGAATTGGGGGAACGTCCCGTTCGCGTTCGAGAAGCTCGGCCCCGGGCACCAAGTGCTGTACGTGGGAATCCAGGCCGCGCTGTTCGGAGCGCTCGCGCTGCGCATCGCGGCGTGGTCGCGCGCGCGCCGGCCTGCCTGAGATCGAGCGCGCAGCTCGCTCGAGGAGCGCGCCCTCAGTTCTTCCTGAACCTCGGGATCACGTGCTTCCCGAGGTTGCGAATCGACTCGAGGATCGCGTCCTGCGGCACGGTGCCCATCTGCAGCAGGAACATGATCTCGTCCGCACCGGCCGCGATCAGCTTCTCCACGTACTCGATCGCGTCGGCGACGTTTCCGTAGGCGTTGTTGGGGTTGAACATCCCCGTCGTCTCGGTCCCCACCTCGATCTTCTCTTCGTTGAGGCGCGCGACCAGCGCTTGCCCCGCCTGCAGCAGCACGTCGGCGTCGTCGCCGTCCACGAACGTGCGCGGCTGCGGCGCCTGCCCGGTCGGGTCGTACCAGTGATTGATGGCCTCGGCGAAGTAGCGCTGCCCGCGATGCCCGATCTTCTGCGCCTCCGCGCGGTCACCCAGCACGATCGCGGGGCAAAGCGCCGAGAGGTGCTCGTTCGGAAATTCGCCGACCTGCGATTGCCTGGTGCGCCGCTTCAGCGCCGCGCGGTACACGCGGTTCTTCTTGGCGATGTCGTCGGGGCCCGCGAAGCCGAGACACAGCGCGCCGACACCCCACTCGCCCGCTTGGTTGAGCGTCGCCTCGCGCGTGCACGCGAGGAACATCGGCGGATGCGGCTCCTGCAGCGGCTTCGGATGGATCGGGCGCGGCGGGATGTCCATCAGCTCCGAGTGGTGCTCGAAGATCTCGTCGCGCCACATCCTCGGAATCATGCGCGCGCTCGCTTCGAGCTGCGGCGAGATGTCGCCCACGTTCGTCTGGAACGCGCCCGACTCTTGTTGGGTGCCGCCCTTGCCCACGCCGAAGTCGACGCGGCCGTTCGAGAGGATGTCGAGCATCGCGATGCGTTCGGCGACCTTCACGGGGTGATTCATCTTGAACGGCAGGCACACGACGCCGTGGCCGATGCGGATGCGCGATGTCTTGCCCGCGACGTAGGCGAGGAACGTCTCCGGCGCGCTCATGTGCGCGTACCACTTGAGGCAGTGGTGCTCGACCGCCCACACGCGATCGAAGCCCATCTCCTCCGCGAGCAGCGCCTGCTCGACGGACTCCCGCATCACGCGCTGCTCGCCCTTGCGCGACGGATCCGACGTCTGCGCCTCGAAGATCATCGAGAACTGCATGTGAACCTCCGGAGAGCGCGGCACAGTAGTCCGGGCCGTCGGCGCGGGCATCCGCGCGCGAAGGGGGGGGGCGTGGCGGGAGCGCCGAGAGCGAGAGCGAAATACGCGGATGTCCGCAGCGACCTGAAGAGCGGCGATCTGGTGCTGTTCTCGGGCTCGAGCTTCTTCTCGAGCGTGATCAAGTGGGCCGTCGGCGGCAGATGGTCGCACGTCGGCGTCGTGGTTCGCGTACCCGCGTTCCCGGATCGCGTCGCGCTGTGGGAGGCGACCACGCTCGCGGATCTCGCGGACATCGAGACCGGGCGCGCCGCGGCCGGTGTGCAGCTCGTGTTCCTGAGCGATCGGCTCACGAGCTACGCCGGCGAGTTCAAGCTGCGCGCGCTCGACCGGCCGATCACGCCGGAGATGGATGCGCGCTTCGCGGCGCGCCGCGCCGAGTTGTCAGGGCGCCCGTACGAGGTGGACGAGCTCGAGCTGTTCCACGCCGCGTTCGATGGTTGGTTCGCACAGCGGAAGCGCGAGCGCCTGCACAGCTTGTTCTGCTCGGAGCTCGTGGCCGAGGCGTATCAGGCGCTGGGCCTCTTGCCCGAGCCGCCGCTCGGTCCGCCGTCGAACGAGTACACGCCGCGCGACTTCGCGCGCCGCCTCAGGCGGCTGCTGCGGGGCTACACGCTCGGGAGGATCGTTGCGATCGGCTAGCGCGTGCGGATCTCTGCGAGCCGCGCGTGCTCCAGCTCGCGCAGCGCCGGCTGCGCGAGCGCCTGCTGGCGCTTGGTGCGGCGGTAGAGCAGCTGCAGGATCTCCTCGTCGCGCTCGGCGCCGGCTCCGAGCACGAGAGCCTCGAGCGCGGCGTCGGCGGCGAATCCTGGCGCTGCGCGCCCACCCGTCAGGCGCCCGACCTCGTCCGCGTCCTCCTGCTCGATGAGGGCGGCGCGCGCGTCGAGCTCGCGCGCCCACTGCGCGATGCGGTAGGCGGTGTCGATCTCATAGCTGCGGCCCGCGGCCGCCAGGGTCGCGAGCAGCTGATCGAAGCCCGCCGCGTGGCGCGACGGCGCCGGCTCGGGCAGCGCCGGCTCGCGCAGCGTGATGCCGGAGAAGCGCGCGATCGCTTCGAGGCAGATGCGCCCGTACACGATGTCCCAGCCCAGATAGACCGGGTAGTTGAACTGCGGCGGCGGCGCGGCGAGCAGCGGCGCGCACGCGATCGGCGTGCAGATCCCGAAGCGCGCGGTGTGATACCAGACGGTCTTCACGTCGAGCGGCTCGCCCATGAGGTGCGCGTAGCGATGGAACGCGCGGTCGAGGTCGCCCATCGGCTCCGAGAGATCGCGGTTCAGCATGCCGGCGAGGTCGGCGAGCGGGTCGCCGATGTAGGCGAGCTCGAGGTCGATCATCGCGGTCACGCGCCCGTTCTCGAACAGGAACTGCCCGGCGTCGCCCTGCAGCATCGCGGGCTTGCTGCGGTGCTTCGGCACGTTGCGGTGCAGCCAGCGGATCACCCACTCGATGCGCGGGTCGGGGCGATTCTTGCGATCGCGCCAGGATTTCTCCCAGCGCGCGAAGTCGCCGAGCCCGAGCTGTTCGGGCCGTTGCGGGCGCTCAAGGCCCATGGCCTCGAAGCGCGCCAGCGGGAGGCGATGCATCGCGGCGAGGATCTCGATCCAGTGATCGAGCACCGCGCTGCGCTCGGCCTCGTCGCGCGCCGTCGCAAGGTTCACGCGACCGGGCGCGCGCGCCATCACGATCGCGAGCGGATCCTCGAGGAAGCCGTAGACGTGGGGCGCCGGGATGCCCTCCGCGCCGAGCGCCGCGAGCACGCGGTATTCGTGGTCGAGGCCGTAGACGCCGTGCTGCATCTCGCCGCGATCGCCCCGCAGGTAGATGGGCTTCAGGTCGCCGGCGCACTCGACGTCGAGGAAGAACGCCGGGCGCCAGCGCGCCTGCTTCTCGGCGCGCACGATGCGCCCGCCGAGCAGGTGCTCCACCTGCGCGAACGCGCGCGCCCACTCCGGGCCGGCTCCGATCTGCGTCGCGAACGATTCCGCTGCGCTCATGCGCTCTCTGCCTCCCGTCGAGTCGCTAGCGCAGCCAGCTCGCGGGTGCCGTCGCGGAGGAGCGTGCGGATGGGGGCGAGACGCACTCGACCGATCGGTCGAGTGGGCTAGTGTGCGGCGTCGCCCACACCGTTGGAGACCTCGCGATGAGCGCAGCCACTCGGCTTCCCCAGACCTTCACGCACGCTCCGAGCGCCGAGGACATCGTCAGCCCCGAGCGCTATCGCGACTTCGGCTACCCGCACGAGGCGTGGACGTGGCTCCGTAACAACGACCCGGTGCGCTTCTACGCCGACACGGAGCGCTTCAAGGCGTTCTGGGCGATCACGAAGCACGCCGACATCGTCGACATCGGGAAGAATCCGGAGGACTTCATCATCCAGCCGCGGCTCGCGGTGTTCGACCAGCTGAATCAGCCGCCGGAAGGCGAGATCCTCGCGCGGCACCTGCTGAACATGGACCCGCCGGACCACGCGAAGTTCCGTCAGGTCGCGTCGAAGTGGTTCACGCCGCGCACGGTGAAAG
>DATBRS010000151.1:0-5638 GCA_036560185.1 Myxococcota bacterium | reverse complement strand
CGGCTCGGCTATCGGCGCACGCAGATGGCCGACGTCGCCGAGGAGCTCGGCGTCGCGAAGGGCACGCTCTACCTGTACGTCGAGAGCAAGGAGGCGCTGTTCGACCAGGCGCTGCGGCACGCCGACCGCGCGGCGGCGCTGCCGCTCCCGCGCGCGCTGCCCGTGCCCACGCCTCGCGCCGGCAGCACGCTGCGCGCCCTGCGCGCCCGCATCGCGCGCGACGCGCGGCTGCCCGCTCTCACGGCGGCGGCCGCGCGCCGCAGAGCGCGCGATCCGCGCGCAGAGCTGGGAGCGATCGCGCGCGAGCTGTTCCGCCTGCTCGCGGCGCACCGCGTCGCCATCAAGCTGCTCGATCGCTGCGCACCCGATTTTCCCGAGCTCGCGAGGCTCTGGTCGAGCGACGGGCGCGGCGGAGTCGTCGCGCTGCTCGAGCGCTACCTGCGCGTGCGCAGCGCGAGCGGGCAGCTCGCGCCGCTCGCGAACGCGACGCTGAGCGCGCGCATTACGCTCGAAATCGCGGCGCAGTGGGCGGTGCACCGCCACTGGGACCCCATGCCGGATCCGCGCTTTCTCGACGAGGCACTCGTCGAGAACGGCGTAGTCGAGTTCATCACACGCGCCTTGCACGGAGATTTGCCATGAGAACCTTCAGCGTTCGCGTCGTCGTCCTCGCGTTCGCATGCGCCCTTCCCGCGGTGGCGGAAGCGCCGGTCGCGAGCGGCGCAGAGACAGCGCCGCCGAGTACCGCCGATTGGCCCGTCACCGAGGGAGCGCCAGGCGGCGGCCGCTTCTCGCCGCTGCGCGACATCACGCGCGAGAACGTGAAGCAGCTGCGCGTCGCCTGGACCTACCGCCACGGCGACTTCTTCGCAGGCGCGTTCCCGCTCGAGCGCAATCGCGGCAGCGCCTTCGAGTCGACGCCGATCGAGGTCGACGGGCGCCTGATCTTCACGACGCCGCGCAATCGCGTGATCGCGCTCGACCCCGAGACCGGACGCGAGCTCTGGACCTTCGATCCCAAGCTCGAGGGCGGCCGCGCCTACGCGAACATGTGGATCAACCGCGGCGTCGCGTACTGGCGCGATGCGCGAGCGAGCGGCCCGTGCGCCGCGCGCGTCTTCCTCGCGACGCTCGACGCGCGGCTGTTCGCGCTCGACGCCGCGACCGGGA
The DNA here is from genome assembly GCA_036560185.1 of Myxococcota bacterium. GTDB lineage: Bacteria > Myxococcota_A > UBA9160 > UBA9160 > UBA6930 > VGRF01. Next base: position 4,468 of record DATBRS010000151.1, on the reverse strand, counting down.
AGCCCTGCGCGGGTTTCGGCTCCGACGGCGCACTCAACCTGCTCGAAGGCATCGCGCCGGTCTACGACAGCTGGGAGTACAACGTCACGTCGCCCGGAAACGTGGTCGGCGACCTGCTCGTGGTCGGCTCGTCGATCGCGGACACGCTCCGGCCTGATTCGCCGCCCGGCGACGTGCGCGCCTTCGACGTGCGCAGCGGCGCGCTGCGCTGGACCTTCCACACGATCCCGCACGCCGGCGAGCCGGGACACGAGACCTGGGAGAGCGGCGTGCGCCTGACCGGCGCGGCCAACGTGTGGTCGACGATCACGGCCGATCTCGCGCGCGGTCTCGTGTTCCTGCCGGTGAGCACGCCGAGCCCGGACTTCTACGGCGGCGACCGCCTCGGCGACAACCTCTACAGCGATTCCGTCGTCGCGCTCGATGCGCAAACGGGAGCCGTGCGCTGGCACTACCAGACCGTGCACCACGATCTCTGGGACTACGACCTCGCCGCGCCGCCGGTGCTCGTCACGATCGAGCGCGACGGCAAGCGCGTGGACGCGGTCGCGCAGGCCACCAAGCACGGCTTCGTGTTCGTGCTCGACCGCGAGACCGGCGTGCCGCTCTTCCCCGTGCACGAGCGCCCGGCGCCGCAGAGCGACCTCCCCGGCGAGCGCACTTCGCCGACCCAGCCGATCCCAAGTGCGCCGCCGCCGCTGGTGCCGCAGCAATTAGGGGAGGACGACCTCTACGCGCCGACGCCCGCGCACCTCGCCGCCTGCCGCGCGCAGCTCGCGGAGCTGCGCAACGACGGCCTGTTCACGCCGCCGAGCACGCGCGGCTCGGTGCTCTATCCGTTCACCGCCGGCGGGGCGAACTGGTCGGGCGCGACCTGGGACCCCGCGCGGCAGCGGCTCTTCGTGCCCGTGAACAACCTCGTGCACGTGGTGCGCCTCGACGAGGTCGCCGAGCGCGCGACCGGCGGCGGCGGCGACGTGAAGCCGCTGCACGGCGTCACCTGGCGCAACGCGTGGTGGCTGATCACGGGACGCGGCACCGGCGAGCGCTACCGCCTCAGCCAGATCAGCGGCCGCACGGTCATGCGGAACGACGACTTGCCCTGCAACAAGCCGCCTTGGAGCTTCCTCGCCGCCGTCGACCTCGCGCGCGGCGAGCTCGCGTGGCGCGTCTCGACGAGCAGCGCCGAGGGCGACCCAGCGCAGGCCGCCTTCGGCCCCGCGCTCGCGACGGCGAGCGGCCTCGTCTTCCACGCCGGCACGGCGACGCCCGTGCTGCGCGTGCACGACGCCGACAGCGGCGAGCGCATCGCGACTTTCGAGCTGCCCGCCGGCCTGCACGCCGGCCCGATCACGTACAAGCTGCGCGAGGGCGGCAAGCAATTCCTCGTGATCGCGCCGGGCGGGCACGTCGGCGTGGACTCGCCGCTCGGCGACTACGTGATCGCCTACACCCTGCCGTGAGCGCGCGCCGCGCGCGCGCCGTGCATCAGCGGCTCGCGCGCAGCTCGCGCACCACGCTCAGCAGCTCGTCCGCCTCGCGGCGGAACAGGCGCAGCTCCGAATGCCGCCACCAGATGCGCGCATCCTCGCCGACCACGACCAGCGAGCGGCGCGCGTTGATCGCGTGGGGGAGCACGCCGTACGCGCGCGAGACGCGCCGATCCGGGTCGGAGCAGAGCGTGAACGGCAGCCGATAGCGCGCCGCGAAGCTCTCGTGGCTCGCGACCGAATCGTGGTTCACGCCGACCACGTCGATCTGCAGCGCCTCGAACTCTGAGAGGTGATCGCGGTAGTTGCAGAGCTGCCGTGTGCAGACCAGCGTGTCGTCCTTCGGATAGAACACCAGCAGCACCGCGCTCTCGCGCAGGCGCTCGTACAGCTGAAACGAGCCGTCGATCGACGGCAGCGTGAAGTCGGGGGCGGGGTCCCCGATGTCGGGAGCCGAAGCCATGCGCTCCTCCGTTCGTCCAGGCATACGGAGCGAGCAGTGCTTCGGCTCGACACGCCGCGCGGTTTCGAGGAATTTCGGAGCGGCGGACGGGTTTTCGAGGTGTCGCGGGCCGTTTCTTCCCTTGCCCCGCACCGGCGAAGTCCATACTTTCCGCGGCCTTTCGCGGGCGCGTAGCTCAGTTGGTAGAGCAAGGGACTCTTAATCCCTAGGTCGAAGGTTCGAGCCCTTCCGCGCTCACCATGCCTCGCAGCGCGCGCACCGCGGGTCTAGCCGTGCCTAATCGCTCGGCCCGCAGCCCGCGCCTCTTCCAACCGCCACGCGTGCCGGGGTAGGGTGTGCGCGGAGGGCGCATGCTCCTGTGGGTCGAGCTCGCGTTGCTGCTCGCGTGCATCGTCGTCGGTGCGCGCCTGGGCGGCATGGCGCTCGGCCCGGTCGCCGGCATAGGGCTGGTGATCCTCGTGTTCGCGTTCGGCGAACCACCGGGCGCTCCGCCGGGCACCGTCCTCGGCATGATCCTCGCGGTGGTGACCGCGCTCGCGCTGATGCAGGCCGCCGGCGGGCTGGACTACGTCGTGGAGCTCGCCGAGGGGCTGCTGCGCCGGAACCCGAAGCGGATCACGCTCGTCGCGCCGCTCGTGACCTACGCCTTGATCGCCGCCTCGGGCACGCAGCACGTGATCTACGCGCTGCTGCCGGTGATCGCCGAGGTCGCGCGCAAGGCGGGCGTGCGTCCGGAGCGCCCACTCTCGATCAGCGTGATCGCGGCGCAGCACGGCCTGATCGCGTCGCCGATCTCCGCCGCGACCGTCGCACTCGCCGGTGTGATCGCCGGATCGCCCGTCGGCGTCCCACAGATTCTGCTCGTCACGATCCCGGCGACGCTCGCCGGCGTGCTCGCAGGAACGCTCTCCGTGGCGTTCCGCGGCGCCGAGCTCGCGAGCGATCCCGCGTACCAGCGCGCGCTCGCGGAGGGCAAGCTCACGGACGCATCGAGCACGCCGCGTCTCGAGGGAGCCAATCGGCGCCGCGCGCAGCTCGCGTGCGGAATCTTCGTCGCGGCGATCCTCGCGGTCGTGCTGCTCGGCGTCTTCCCGGAGCTGCGGCCGGTCTTCGAGCACAGCGTCGACGGAGCCGTGCGCGCGGATCGCATCGAGATGGGGCGCGCGATCATGATCGTGATGCTCGCGGCCGGCGGCGCGCTGCTCGTCGCGGTGCGCGCGGACCCGGAGAAGGCGCTGCGCGGCAGCATCATGAAGGGCGGGCTCACGGCGGTGATCTCGATCCTCGGCGTCTCGTGGCTCGGGTCCTCGTTCTTCGAGGGCAATCAGCAGGCGATCGTCGGCGGCATCTCCGCGATCGTGGAGGCGCACCCCTGGGTGTTCGCGGCGGGTCTGTTCGTGCTCTCCATCCTGCTGTTCAGCCAGGCCGCGACGATCGTCACGCTCGGGCCCGTCGCGATCGCGCTCGGGCTGCCGGCGTCATTCCTGCTCGCGGCGTATCCGGCCGTGAACGGGAACTTTTTCCTGCCGACGTACGGCACGGTCCTCGCCGCGGTCTCGTTCGACGCGACCGGGACCACCCGCATCGGCGGCTGGCTGCTGAATCACAGCTTCATGCGTCCCGGCCTGGTCGCGACGGCCGTCGCCACCGCGGCGGCGACCGTGCTCTCGCGCTGGCTGCTCCCCACTTGATCAAAGGAGAACCCTTGGCCTCCCGACACTCGCGCATCGCACCGCTCGCTCTTCTCGTACTCGGCTTCGCCGCGCACGCTCTCGGCGCCGAGCCGGCGACCCGTGTCGAGCACGACCTGCTCGGAGAGAAGCGAGTTCCCGCCAGCGCTTACTACGGCGTGCAGACGGCGCGCGCGCTCGAGAACTTCCAGATCTCGGGCACCACCCTGCGCGACACTCCCGAGTTCGTCGAGGCGCTGGCGATCGTCAAGATCGCCGCGGCGCGCGCCAATCACGCGGTCGGCGGGCTGGAGAAGAACAAGCTGGACGCCATCGAGCGCGCGAGCCGGGCGGTGATCGACGGCAAGTACCACGACCAATTCGGCGTCGACTGGTATCAGGGCGGCGCCGGCACCTCCGCCAACATGAACGCGAACGAGGTGCTCGCGAACGAGGGCCACGAGCTGATGGGCAAGAAGAAGGGCGACTACGCCGCGCTCGACCCGCACGATGATCTGAACCGCTCGCAGTCGACGAACGACGTGATTCCGACCGCCCTCAAGATCGCTTTCCTGATGCGCAACGACGACGTCGTCGCGGAGGTGCAAGCGCTCGCCGATGCGTTCCGCGCGAAGGGCAACGAGTACATGCGCGTCGTGAAGATGGGGCGCACCGAGCTGCAGGACGCGGTGCCGATGACGGTGGGGCAGGAGATGCACGCCTTCGCGGCCTCGCTCGACGTGGAGGTCGCCAACCTGCGCACGGCCGAGCGCGCGCTCTACGCCGTCAACATGGGCGGCACGGCGATCGGCACGGGCCTGAACGCTCCCAAGGGCTTCGCCGAG
>DATBRS010000150.1:0-7655 GCA_036560185.1 Myxococcota bacterium | reverse complement strand
GGGTACCGCTCAGCATCGAACGAGCACCGCCCTCGGCGCAAGCCCGCGCGGAGCGGCGGCGCGGCGTCGCGCTCAGCGCCGGCCCCACACCTCGCCGCGCTCGTCCGCGTGCAGCAAGACCAGATCGGGGAAGAAGCGCCGGCGCATCGCCGCGTTCGCAGCTCGCCCGAGGCTCTCCATCGCGAGCGGCCGGCGCGCGAAGAGCGGGTCGTTCTGCACGAGATCGATCGTGTAGTAGCCCACGCCCGTCTCGAAGAGCACGAGCACCGGCGTGCCGCGCTCGCTGCGCGGCGACTGCGACAGCTGCTGCGCGATGAACGCGTGCACCTGCAGCGCGCGCAGTGGCGTGAGCACGACGAGACCCAGCAGCGCGCAGGCGGCGGCAAAGCCGGCGAGCGCGCGTCGCTCGTCGCTCGCGCCGCGCGCGTGGATCGCCGCGCAAGCGAGCAGCGGAATCGCCATCCACGCCGAGTGGAAGTAGCGGTAGCCCCAGCCGTGGCCCTGATCGAAGGGCACGAACCCGTAGCCGAGCGCTGTGAGCGCGGCGGCGGCGGCCCAGAGCGCGAGCCGCACGTCGCGCCGCGCTGCCCCGATCCCGAGCAGCGCGAGCACCAGCGCTCCCGGCGCCGCCCACAGCCACAGCTTCGCGAGCCCGACCGCGCGAGCCGCGAGCATCGCCGCGTTCGGCGCGACGAAGAACGCGGAAAGCTCGGCGACGCGCGCCGCCGTGCCCGCGCCGCCGGGGAGCTCGCGTGCGAGCAGCGCACTCCAGCCCACACCGAGCAGGAGCGTGAGCGGCAGATAGCCGAGCGCGATCGCCGGCAGCGTGCGCGCACGGTCCGCGCGCAACGCGAGCCACACGCCGAACGGCGCTGCGAAGAGCGCGTGCGGAAGCGGGTTGTGCAGCGTGAACGCGAGCCCGCCGCACAGGCCCGCGAGCAGCGCGCGCCGCGGCGTCGGCGCCGCGAGCAGCGTCGCGAACGCGAGGTTCAGCAGGAGGTGCGCGGGCATCGCATAGAACGACGCCGCGTTGATCGTCACCGCGCTGGAGCCGAGCACCAGCAGCGCGCACAGGCCGGCGCGCTCGCGCGACGCGAAGAGCGCCTGCGCCGTATGCTGTGCGAGCCGCACCGTCGCCGCGCCGACCAGCGGGTTCAGCAGCCACGGCGCGCCGAGCGCGCTGAACGGCGCGAGCAGCAGCGCGAAGCCCGGCCAGTAGCCCGACGCGATCGCGCCGCTCGCGTGCGAGACGCTGAAGAAGAGATCCTGCATGTCGCGCGGCACGAGGAAATCGAGCAGCGCCGGCGAGGTGACGGCGGTGATGCGTCCCGCCGCGAACAGCTCGCTCTGAAACACCGCGGCGTACTCGTCGAGCGACAGCGGATGCGCCTGATAAACGAAGCGCGCCGCGAACGCGAACGCCACAAAGCTCGCGAGCGCCGTCGAGCTCGCGTGCTCCCCGATCCAGCTCGCACAGCGCAGCGCCACACGCTGCAACCCGGGCCAACACGCCAGCGCGAGGAGCGCGGGAAACAGCCACGCCGCCATCGCGTCGCCGTACACGAACAGCCGCCAGAACGCGTCGAGCGCCTCCGCATCCGGCGCCCCGCGCCGAAGCGCCCACAGCCACCCCGCGAGCAGCGCGCTCACCCCAAACGCCGCAAGGAACACGCGCTTCATCGCCTCACTCTGGCGCGTTCAGGCTCCACGGCGCAGCGCCCCGACACTTCCGGTTCTTCTCTCCCTCTTCTCTTCTCCCCACAGACCGCCGCGCTCAGGTTCGACCGCGCAGCACCGTGCCCTCTTTCTTCTCTTCCTCTCCTCCCCACAGACCGCTGCGTCCAGGTTCCACCGCGCAGCGTCGGCGCAGGGGCGGGGCAGTCGCGGAGGCGAGGCCAGGCGCAGGCCGCCCCAACTTCAGGGACGCCTCCCTCATTCTCCCCACCCACAAACGACGCAACGCCACGACCTAACGCGCAGCGGCCGAGCGCCGAGCCGCAGCGACTGCCCCGCCCATGCGCCGCCTCGATGCTCTTAGAGCCCGCCCCCCGCCTCAAACATCCCGCACCACCTCAATGAACTTCGCCAGCGCATCCATGTGCTGTTGCGGCGTCTTGAACCCCGGGTCCTTGTCGCCGATCAGCGACGCCCCCGTGCTCATCGCGCGCATCGAGAAGTGCGTCGCCCCCGCCTTCTTCCAGGTCTCGGCCGCCTTGCGCCACGCGTCCGGCCCGTCGCCATAGCCGGTGATCGCGTCGATCTCGAAGCCCGCCGCGCGTCCGTTCGTCGCGATCTGCTCGCGCAGCTGGCCGCAGAAGTTCAGCATCACCGCGTTCGTCGCGCCGAACAGGAAGCCGTCGCCGGTCTTCGCCGCGCGCTTGATCGCCGGCCCCGAGAATCCGCCGAACCAGATCGGAATCGGCTGCGTCGGGAGCGGCAAGATGCCGGCGCGGTCGACGCGGTGGTAGCGGCCCTGGTAGTCGAGCACCGGCGTCGTCCAGAGCCTTCGTAACAACTCGACTTGCTCGTCGAGGCGCTTGCCGCGCGTCGCGTAGGATTCGTTCAGCGCCTCGTACTCGACGTAGTTCCAGCCGCTGCCGACGCCGAGCTTCAGGCGGTTGCCCGAGAGCAGCGCGAGCTCCGCGCACTGCTTCGCGACCAGCGCGGTCTGGCGCTGCGGCAGGATGATCACACCGGTCACGAGCTCGAGCCGCTTCGTCAGCGCCGCGAGGTAGCCGAACAGCACGAACGGCTCGTGGAACGCGTTGTTCTCGGTGTAGGGGCCGCCGAGCTTCGGGTCGCGGCCGGCGTGCACCGCGCCGAGCACGTGGTCGTAGGTGATCAGGTGCGAGTAGCCGAGCTGCTCGGCGGCTTGCGCGAAGTCGCGAATCGCGATCGGGTCGCTGCCGATCTCGCAGGTGGGAAACACGCATCCGATCTTCATGGGGGCTCCTCGTGCGGAGAATGCGCCGCGCGCCCGGCGCGCGCGCGATCCGACGGAGCGCATGATTCCGCGCTTCCGGCCGCCCAGTCAACGCGCCTCAGATCCGCATCACGCCGCGCCGCGGCTTCTGCTCGCCCCAGCTGCGCGCGCTGATCGGCGCGCCGAGCGTCGCGAGCGCGTCCCGCACGTTCGCCGGCGGCGTGCGCAGAGAGGCTTCCTCGAAGCCGCGCAGGCGCGCGACCGCGTCGTGCTCCAGCACGCGCGCAACGAACGCCGCGCTCTTCGGCCAACGCGCCGCGTCGATCTGGAAGCGCGCGAAGGCGGCGTTGCGGAACGGCGCCGCGAGCGCGAGATCGGCGACGCCGAGCGCGCCGAACAAGAAGCCGTCCGCCGGCAGCTCGCGCTCGAGATAGTCGAGGCATTCCGGAATGTCCTCGTTCAGCGCTCGCGCCACGATGGCCTCGTCCGCCGCCTCGCCCCAGATGCCGCGCCGGATCACGCGCTGATTGAACAGGGCCCAGATCAACACGTCGCCGAGCCGCGTGTCCGCGAACTCCTCGAGCCAGCGGGAGCGCGCACGGTCGCGCGCCGTGCGCGGAAGCAGCGCGGGCTCTGGCGTGCGCTCCTCGAGGTACTCGCAGATCACCGTCGAGTCGCAGAGTGTGACGTCGCCGTCGATCAGCACGGGGATGCGGCGCAGCGGCGAGAGCCGCGAGAACTCGTCGTTGCCGAAGAACGGCACGATCGGGTCGATCTCGTAGGCGATGCCCTTCAGATGCAGTGCGGCGAGCACCTTGCGGACGTAGGGCGAGATGAAGCTGCCGATGATCGTGACGCGCTCCGCGCCGCTCACGGCTTCCACCCGCGCGGATTCTGCTCGAGCTCGCGCTCCCAATCCGCGCGCAGCACATCGAGGCGCGCGAACTCGGCCGCGCGCTTCTCGTGCACGTCGTACGCCTCGTCGGGATCGCGCGCGAGATCGAAGAGCCACGGGCCTTGGGGCGCGAGCGGCGCGAACGGGAGCGACCAGGGCGCGCCGCCGAACACGCCGTGCCGCGCGTGCAGCTTGAGAGCGCCGAGCCGCACGGCCTGGAGCTGGCGGTCGCTGTAGTAGTAAATCGGGCGTTCGGGCAGAGGCTCGCCGCGCAGCAGCGCAGCGCTCAGGTCGATCCCATCCACCGCGCGATCGCGCGGGAGCGGAACGCCGGCGAGCGCCAGCGCGGTGGGGAACACGTCGATGCCGGCCGCGACGCCGGCGACGCGATGCGGCGCGACACGGCCTGGCCAGCTCGCGACGAACGGCACGCGCATGCCTCCCTCGAACGTCTCGTTCTTGCGCCCGCGCACGCCGCCCGCGCTGCCCTGAAACCACGGGCCGTTGTCGCTCGTGATCAGCACGAGCGTGTTCTCCGCGATGCCGAGTCGCGTGAGCGCATCGATCAGCTTGCCGACGCTCGCGTCGAGATCGGCGATGACGTCGCCGTAGAGCCCCGCCTCACTCTTGCCCGCCTGCTCCGGCGTCGTGTGCAGGGGGATGTGCGGGAAGTTGTGCGCGACGTACAGGAAGAACGGCTGCTGCGCGTGCTGCTCGAGCCAAGCGATCGCGTCGTCCGTGTAGCGCGGCGCGAGGAAGCGCTGATCGACGGGGGGCGGCTCGGCGATCTCGCGATCCCGCCAGAGCGGCAGCGGCTCCATGTCGTTGCTGTGCAGCACGCCGAAGTAGTGGTCGAAGCCGAGGTCGTTGGGAAGGCTCGGCGCCTCGTCGCCGAGGTGCCACTTGCCCACCATCGCCGTCGCGTAGCCGGCGGCCCGCAGCGCCTCGGGCAGGAGGATCTCGTCGGCGGGCAAGCGCACGGCGCGGCCGCTCATGCGCTGCAGATGGTTCACCACGTGCCCGCGCGGAAACGCGACCTGCGTGAGCGTCGTGCGAATCGGCCAGCGACCGGTCAGGAAACCCGCGCGCGAGGGCGTGCAGTAGGGCGCCGGGGCGTAGAAGGCGTCGAACACGGCGCCCTCCGCGGCGAGGCGATCGATGCGCGGGGTCGCGAGCGCGCGGCTGCCGGTGGCGCCGAGATCGCCGAGGCCGAGATCGTCGAACAGCACGAGCACGATGTTCGGCCGCGCGGCGCCGGGCGTTGCGCTCGCGCGCGCGCGCATCCAGTCGAGCTCGCCCTGCTTGCGCGCGAGACGCTGCGGATCCTCGCGCTGCTCGTAGCCGGCATCGCGAAGTGCGAGCCAGGCTGCGCCGGCGACGAGGGCGACGAGCGCGAGCAGGGCGAGCGCGCCGAGCCCGCGGAGTAGGCGCGCGAACATCTCAGCTCCTCACTAGGCGGGCCGCGTCGCCGCGAGGCACACGATCGGATGGCGCGCGACGCCGCGCGGTAGGAATCGGCGCAGCAAGCCGAGATCCGGCAGCGCCCACCAGAACTCGGGCGTCGCGATCCGCGCGGGCTCGAGCGCGAAGCCCGCGCGGCGCACGAGCTCCACATAATCGCTCGCGTCGCGATACGCCGAGCTCGGATGCCGGAAGAACACGCGCACCCACCACATGCGGAGAAAGGGCCGGCACGACTCGGCGAGCAGCAGCACGCCGCCCGGCGCGAGCACGCGGCGGAGCTCCGTGAGCGCGCGCTCCGGCTGGCTCACGTGGTGGAGGGTCTGATGGCAGAGCGCGAGATCGATGGACGCGTCGGGCAGATCCAGGTGCCGCACGTCGCCGATCCGCAGCTCCAGCGCGGCGCCCGCGTCCGCGCGCGCCGCCGCGATGAGCGCCCCGTCGGCATCGACACCGATCAGCGAGCGCGGTGCGAAGCGCGCGCGCAGCTCGGCGAACGCCAGGCCGCAGCCGCAGCCGGCGTCGAGGATGCGCTCGAAGCGCGCGTCCGCGCGCGGCAGCAAGCGCTGCAGCACGTCGAGCGTGTCGTGCAGCACGTAGCGCCGCCAGAGCGCCGTGCCCTGGAACCAGACGCCGAAGCGCGTCTCGGGAACGTCGCGCTCCTCGCCCTCGGAGAGCGGCGAAGGCGAGAGCGAGCCCGCGCGCGACATGCGGCAAGCAGACGCCAGATCACGCGCGCCGTCAACTCGAATGCGGCGCTGCGTATACTGCGCGCCCTTCGAGACGGGAGCACGCGATGAGACTCGGGCTGGCGCTGCAATGGGCGAACCCGCGCGTGACGCTGCCGGTCGAGCGAGTCGTTAGGGCCGAGCGGCTCGGCTACGACTCGGTGTGGACCGCCGAGATCTACGGGCAGGACGCGATCACGCCGCTCGCCTTCCTGGCCGCGCACACGCAGCGCATCCGGCTCGGCACCGCGGTGATCCAGACCGCGGCGCGCACTCCCGCAGCCACCGCGCTCGCGATGGCGACGGTCGACCAGCTCGCGGGCGGCGGGCGCGTGATCATCGGCCTCGGGCTCTCGGGCCCGCAGATCGTCGAGGGTTGGTACGGCACGCCCTGGGGCAAACCGAACGCGCGGCTGCGCGACTACGTCGAGATCGTGCGCAAGGTGCTGCGGCGCGAGGGCCCGGTCGCGCACGATGGGCCCGAGATCCAGCTGCCCTATCGCGGCGCCGGTTCCTCCGGCCTCGGCAAGCCGCTGAAGAGCGTGCTGCACACCGACCCGGCGACGAAGATCTTCCTCGGCACCGGCCAGCCGGCCAACGTCGCCCTAACAGCCGAGCTCGCCGACGGCTGGCTGCCGATGGGATACAACCCGGAGACGAAGCACATCTTCCGGCCGTGGCTCGAGCAGGGCTTCGCGCGAGCGGGCGGCGGCAAGGCGCTCGGCCGCGGCTTCGAGATCCAAGGCGGCTGTCAGGTGAACGTGACCGACGACGTGCGCGCGGCGCTCGACGCGCAGAAGCCGTTCATCGGCCTCTATGTCGGCGGCATGGGCGCCAAGAGCAAGAACTTCCACAAGGAGATGATGAAGCTGCGCGGCTTTCCGGAAGCAGCGGAGCGGATTCAGGAGCTGTTTCTCGCGGGCCGCAAGGCGGAGGCATTCGCCGCGGTGCCCGACGAGTACGTCGACCAGGGTGCGCTGATCGGGCCCGAGGCGCGCATCCGCGAGCGCTTCCGCGCCTGGCGCGACCTCGAGGGCCTCACCGGCATGACGCTGCACACCGAGCAGGAGCACGCGATCGAGCTGATGGCTCGCGTCGCGGAGCTGAAGCCGCAATGACGAACGATCACCCGCGCGCGAAAGAGCGAACGAGCGCACCCCTCGCCGCACCGAGCCAACCGGATCAGCGGCGGCGCGCAGCGCCGCCCGCTGCATCCGCCGAGCAACGCACGCGCACCCACCGGGCTCCCGCCCGCCGAAGCCTCGATCCGGGCGAGGCTCGCAACGCATGACCATCCGAACGCGCGCGGTCTTGTTCGATTTCGGCGGCGTGTTCACGCCGAGCCCGTTCGACGGCGCGCGCGACTACGGCGCCCAGATCGGCGCGAACCCGGAGCGCGTGCTCGAGCTGGTGTTCGGGCCGTATCACGAGGACACGGACCACCCGTGGCATCGGCTGGAGCGCGGCGAGATCGCCCTGGCGGACGCGCGCGACAGGATCATCGAGCTCGGCCGCGCCGAGGGCGTCGACACCGACCCGTTCAAGCTGTTCGCCTCGATGGCGGGCGGGCCGCGCGGCGCCTACGACGCGATGGTCGAGCGCGCGCGCGCGATCGGCGCGCGCGGCTACCGCACGGCGCTCGTCACCA
>DATBRS010000149.1:0-9207 GCA_036560185.1 Myxococcota bacterium | reverse complement strand
GTTGCATGCGCGCGTTCTCGCGGGGCCTCGCTCCGCTTGATGTCGGCTCCGCGGCCCCCGGCCCGCCGCAGGGCGCTCGGTGGTGATTCTCGGGGCGTGCATGCGGGGTCGGCAGTTGTTGGGGAGGGCGCGGGTAGCGCGGCTTCGAGCCGCGCTACCCGCGTTGCACGCGTGGTGCTCGAATCGCGCGTCAAGGACTCGCGCGGGCGGATTCAGTCGCTCGCCCACTTCGGGACGCGGTCGGCGATGCGGCCCCAGCCGAGCCTTGTGCAGAGCGCAGCGAAAGCGGCGCGGTCGGCACCACGCCAGATCGTGTCTTCGACGCGCGCCGCGAAGCCCGGCACGTCGCGCACGAGTGTCGCGAGCTCGCGGATGCGCAGGGCTTGGGCGCGGTGGGCGCGCCAGCTCGCGGCGAGCTTCTCGGCGCCGCGCACGGGCACGCCGGCCCAAGCGGCGGCGTCCTCGGGGATCGCGTCGAGCGAGCCGAAGGCGGCGAGCGCGGCGGCCGCGCTCTTCGTGCCGAAGCCGGGCACGCCCGGCAGGTCGTCGACCTTGTCGCCGAGCAGCGCCAGGTAATCAGGGATCTGCGCGGGGGCGACGCCGAACTTCGCGCGCACGCCGTCCGCGTCGAGCGTCGTCTCGCGCGCGAGATCGTGGAAACGCGCGCTGCCGTCCTCGCGCACGAGCTGCGTGAGATCTTTGTCCGCGCTCACGATCTCGGCGTGCAGCCCGGCCTTCGCCGCGCGCTCGGCGAGCGTCGCGATCACGTCGTCGGCCTCGTAGTCGACCGCCTCGTGCGTGGCGACGCCGAGCGCCCGCGACGCCTCCATGCAGAACGCGAACTGCGGCTCGAGATCGGCCGGCACCTCGGTTCCGCGCGACTGCTTGTACGCGGGGAACAGCTTGTTGCGGAAGCTGGTGATCGCGTGGTCGAAGCAGGCCGCCACGTGCGTCGGTTCGCGCTCGCGCAGGAAGCGCAGCAGCGTATTGGCGTAGCCGTAGGCGGCTCCGGTGGGCGTGCCATCGGGCGCGGGCATCGCGGGCAACGTGACCCAGGCGCGGAAGACGTAGACGGGCGCGTCGATCAGGTAGACGACGGCCGTCGCGGCGGTCATCGCTAGCGCCGGCGGCCTTCGAACACCGCCTCGGAGACGAAGTCCGCCGCCTTGTGCACGTCGATCTCGCGCTTCTCGCCGCTGCCGCGGAAGAACACTTCGAGCTTGCCGCTGGCGAGGCCCTTCGGCCCGACGGTGACGCGCACGGGAATGCCGATCAGTTCCGCATCCTTGAACTTCACGCCGGGCCGTTCGTCGCGATCGTCGAGGATGGTGTCGACGCCGAGCTTGGTGAGCGTCTCGTACAGGTTCTCGCCGGCCTCGTGGGTCGCGACGTCCTTCGGGTTGAGCACGGTCACGGCGACCTCGTAAGGCGCGACGTTGACGGGCCACTTGATCCCGCTCGCGTCGTGGCAGCGCTCGACGATCGCGGCGAGCAGGCGGCCGACGCCGATGCCGTAGGAGCCCATGATGATCGGGACGTTCTTGCCGTCCTCCGCCTGGATGCTCGCGCCGAGCGTCTCGCTGTACTTGGTGCCGAGCTTGAAGATGTGCCCGACCTCCACGGTCTTGCGCACCGCCAGCTTGGCCTCGCACATCGGGCAGGGCTCGCCTTCCATGACGAGCCGCAGGTCGAGCCACTGCGCCACCGCGATGTCGCGCGCGATGTCGACGTTGCGCAGGTGGAAGTCGTCCGCGTTCGCGCCGGTGGTCATGCCGCGCCGGCCGTGCAGCGTGGCGTCCGCGATCACGCGCACGCTGCTCGCGCCCACGGCGCCTAGGCTGCCTGCGCTCGCGCCGAGCGCAGCGCGAATCTCGCCCGCGTGCGCCGGCCGCGCTTCGCGCGCACCGGTGCCGTCGAGGAGCTTTTGGAGCACGAGCTGATGGTCGCCGCGCAGCAGCACGAGCGTGGTCGCGCCGTCGAGCACGTAGACGAGCGTCTTGATCTGGCGATCCGCGGCCGCGCCGCCGCTCGTGCGCGCGAGATCGTCGATCGTGCGCACGCCCGGCGTCGGGAATCTCTCCGCCGCGGGCACGCTCTCCGGATCGGTCGCGTCCGGCAGCAGCGAGGTCGCCTTCTCGACGTTCGCCGCGTAACCGCACGCCGCACAGGCCGCGACCCAGTCTTCGCCGGCGTCGGTCTCCACCATGAACTCGACGGATTCGCTGCCGCCCATCGCGCCCGACGAAGCCTGCACCGCGATCGTCTCGATGCCGCAGCGCTCGTAGATCTTGCGATAGGCGTCGAAGTGGTTCTGGAACGAGCGGTCGAGCCCGGCTTGGTCCTTGTCGAACGAGTACGAGTCCTTCATCACGAACTCGCGTACCCGTAACAAGCCGGACTTGGGGCGCTCCTCGTCGCGGAACTTGGTCTGGAACTGGAACCAGGTTTGGGGAAGCTGGCGATAGGAGCGCAGCTCCTTCGCGAGCGTGGTGAACACCTCTTCGTGGGTCATGCCGAGGCAGGCGTCGGCGCCGTGGCGATCTTTCAAGCGGAACATCGTGGCGTCGATCGCTTCCCAGCGGCCGGATTGCTTCCACAGCTCGGCCGGATGCAGCGCGGGCAGGGTGAACTCCTGCCCGCCGATCTTCTCCATCTCGGTGCGCAGGATCGCCTCGATCTTCCGCGCGACGCGGTGGCCGAGCGGCAGCAGCGAGTAGGTGCCCGACGCGAGCTGGCGGATGAAGCCGCCGCGCACGAGCAGCTTGTGCGAGATCGCCTCGGCGTCGGCGGGATCGTCGCGAAGCGTGGGGATGAAGGCTGCGGACCAGCGCACGGAAGCTCCTCTCGATGCGAAACGCGAAGGCGAGAGAAGCTAGCCGCGCGCGCGCTCCGGTCCGCCCCGCTACGCGAGCGCCGTGCCGTTCTCCGGATCGCGTGCGAAGCGATCGAACGCGGCCATCAGCTTCTGCGTGAGCGGGCCCGCCTCGCCGCTGCCGATGCGCGCGCCGTCGAGCGAGGCCACCGGCACGACCTTCGCGCCGCTGCCGGTCAGGAACACCTCGTCGGCGGCGACGAGGTCGTAGCGGCCGAGCGTGCGCTCCTCGGCGGGCACGCCGATCTGCGCCGCGATCTCGAGCACGCTCGCGCGTGTGATGCCCTCCAGGGCGCCGTCGCTCGCGGGCGGCGTGAGCAGCCGCCCGGCGCGAACTGCGAACACGTTCGCGACACTGGCTTCCGCCACCGCGCCCGCTGCGTTCAGCAGCAGCGCCTCGTCCGCGCCCTGCCGCTTCGCCTCCTGCTTCGCGAGCGCGTTGTTCAGGTAGTTGAGGCTCTTCACGCGCGGGTCGCGCACGTCGGGCGATGGCGAGCGCCGCGTCGACGTGATCATCGAGATGCCGCTGCGCAGCTTCTCCTCCGAGAAGAGCCGGATCTTGTCGACGATGCAGGTGACGAACGGCGCCGGGCAGTTGGTCGGATCGACGCCGAGCTCGCCGATGCCGCGCGAGATCACGAGACGGATGTAGGCGTCCTGCTCGCCGGTCGCCCGGACGTACTCGCGCGCGGTCGCGAGCGTGAGCGTACGGATGGCGTTGCGGCCGCCCGGCAGCGCGAGGCCGATGCAGCGCGCCCCGACTTCGAGCCGATCCATGTGCCGCTCGCAGCGAAACAGGCGCTGGCTGTAGACGCGCATGCCCTCGAACACGCCGTCGCCGTACAGGAAGCCGTGGTCGAGCACCGAGACTCTCGCTTCGCCGCCGTCGACGATGCGGCCGTCGATCCAGATCTTCATGGCGTGAGCCCTCCGTTCGTTCCGTGCGCGGTGCGGCGCCAGGCGGGATCGCGGCCCGCGAGGCGAAGCGAGATCGTGTGTGCAGCAGCGGCGGCGCGGCGCGCGATCGTGAGCGGACCGAGCGCGTCGAGGCGCGCGGTCGGCGCGGCGACCGCGATCGCGCCTGCGAACAGCGGCGGCTCCGTGGCCCCGAAGATCGGCGCGGCGACGACCGAGAGGCCCTCGATCCACTCGCCGCGATTGATCGCGAAGCCGTCGCTGCGCGCGCGCGCGATCGCGTCGCGCACGGAGTCGCGTGCGAGCTGCGTCGCGGCCGTGTAGGCGACGGGCGCCTGTGCCGCGAGCGAGAAGCGCTCAGGTGCGAATGCCAGCGCGAGCCGTCCGACCGCGGTGGCGGCGAGCGGAACGGGCTGGCCCACCCTCGGCGCGGCGCGCAGAAAGCCCTGCCCCTCGGCCTTGTCGAGCACCACGATCTCGCGCCCGCGCGGCGCAGTCAGGAACACGGTCTCGCCAAGCGACGCGGCCTCGCTCTCGAGCACCGGGCGCGCGATCGCGGCGATCGGCTCGCGATCGAGGGCGCCGAGGCCGAGCGCGATCAGCGCGGGGCCGCCGCGATAGCGGCCGGCGGCGTCCTGCTCCGCGAAGCCGCGCCGCACGAGCGTCTTCAGCAGCCGGTGCGCGCTCGACTTCGGCACACCGAGGGCGTTCGCGATCTCGGTGATCCCGCGCGCCGTGCCGGCATCGTGCAGGTGCTCCAGCACGTCGATCGCTTTGTCGAGGCTCGTGAGTGCGTCCATCGGAGCGGCAATCCTGAGCGCTTATTCCGATATTCGGAACGATATCCGTAATAACGGAACAATCTTATCGGTGCTGGCTCCCGACTGGAAGCTAAATCGCGGCTTCCGTCGAAATTTTCGTCGGCTAGAGTGGCCCGCGCTGCCGTCGCCCCGCTGCAGCCCCCCTCGCCGGCGCTTCCGTGACCGACCCGAAAACGACGCCCACTGCAGCGAGGCACCGCGTGGCCGATTTCGAGCGCATCGAGACCGCAGCTGAGCTGGAAGTGCTCGCGCGCGATCTCGCTCGGCAGAAGGTGCTCGCGATCGATACGGAAGCGGACAGCTTCTACCACTACTTCGACAAGACCTGCTTGATCCAGATCGGCTGCAAGCTCGGCATCTACCTCGTCGATCCGCTCGCGATCGGCGGCCCCGAAGAGCTCGCGCCGCTCGGACCCGTGTTCGCATCCCCCGACGTGAAGAAGATCTTCCACGCCGCCGAGTACGACCTGTTCGTGCTCCGCCGCGACTGCGGATTCACCACCGCGAACCTGTTCGACACGATGGTGAGCGCGCAGCTGCTCGGCTACCCGGCGATCGGCCTCGCGGCGCTGGTCGAGCGCCACTTCGGGCTGAAGCTCCCGAAGGACGAGCAGCGTTCGGACTGGTCGTCGCGCCCGCTCAGCGACAGCCAGCTGACCTACGCCGCGGCGGACGTCGCGCACCTAACTATTCTCGCCGAGAAGCTCGAGCGCGAGCTGCGCAAGGCCGAGCGCTTCGAGTGGGCGCAGGAGGAGTTCGACGCGCTCACGCGCCGCAGCTGGCCAGAGCGCTCCTTCGACACGCTCGGCTATCTGCGCATCAAGGGCGCACGCGGCATGACGCCGGAGAACCTCGGCGTGCTGCGCGAGCTCTATCTGGTGCGCGATCGGCGCGCGCGCGAGATCGACCGGCCACCCTTCAAGGTGCTCGCGAACCGCACGCTGCTCGAGATCGCGGAGATCAAGCCGAAGACCGAGGCGCAGCTCGCCGCGGTGAAAGGTGTTACGGAGCTCGTGCTGCGGCGCTTCGGGCGCGAGGTGCTGACCGCCGTCGAGCGTGGCGTCGAGAAGAAGCACGGGCCGCTGCCGCGACGCAGCGAAGGCGAAGGGCCGGTGCGCCGCCGCATCGACCGGCACGCGGAGCGCTACGTCGCCGCGCTGAAGCGTTGGCGCGCGACGCGTGCCAAGGAGCTCGCGCTCGACCCCGGCGTGCTGTGCCCGAACGCGACGCTCGAGACGATCGCCACCCAGCGGCCGAGCTCCCGCGACGAGCTCGCACGAGTCCCCGGCGTGAAGGGCTGGTTCGGACGCTGCTTCGGCAGCGAGGTGCTCTCCGCGCTCGCCGTCGAGGCCAGCGAGGGATAGGGCGGGCGCGGTCTCGCGCGAAGCCGTTCCCAAAAGCACTGCGGCCCCCCGGAAACTTTCCGGGAGGCCGCTTGACTCGGGGCTCGGGGGCGACTCAGACCTTGGCGGGTGCCGTTACCGGGGGAGCGCCTTTCGGCGCCTCTGAGTCATCTCCTCACACTGACTTGCTGGTTCGCGCGCCCGATGGAACCAGCCGATCAAGCCAAGTCACGAGCGCGTCTTAGAGCACGCGGCGTGCCAACCCTGCGGCCTACGCGCCCGAACGCGAGAAGCTCCGCGAGATCGCGTGGTTGCGCGCCAGCGGGGCTCGAGCTCCTTGTCGGAGTGCCTGCAGCCTGAGGCGGCACCGCGCGACGCGGGAATTCGCCTGCTCTCGGCAACGCCGCGCGTCAGAGCGCGTTCCTGGGTGGATTGCACTGATTGTGTGCGCGCATCCGCAGTTTGCATCTTTCCCCGCGTGTTCGCGCTCGGCCCGTGACAGAATCGCGTGTAACGGAGGTCACTCATGCGCCTGTCTTCTGTCCTGCTCCGCGCTGCCGCTGTGGCCGGCGCCACCTGGCTTGCTCTGCCTGCTTTGGCTCAGGAGGGCGCTGCGCCGCCTCCTGCCCCACCGCCGGCGCCCGCGGCCGAGCCGGTCCCGGCCGCGATGAGAGGCATCGAGGAGATCATCGTCACGGCCGAACGGCGTGAGCAGAACCTCCAGGACGTCGCACAGACGATCACCGCATTTTCCCCGAAGGACCTCGAAGAGGCGAACATCCAGGACGCCTACGACCTGCAGCTCAAGGTGCCGGGGCTGGTGGCGACGGGCGGCCTCCCCGCGATCACGCTGCGCGGCCTCGGTCAGGACTCCGACGTACTGGGGCCCGGCATCGACCCCGGCTTCCAGCTTCACATCAACGACATCTACGTCGCGCAAGTCGCGGTCGCGCTCGTCGGCTTCATGGATCTGGAGTCGATCGAGGTGCTGCCCGGCCCCCAGGGCACCGGCTTCGGCCGCAACTCGACGGGCGGCTCGATGAACCTGCGCACGCACCGTCCGGATCTCGAGGGCTGGGAGTTCGGGGCCGACCTCGACCTCTCGCAATGGCAGAACACCAAGGTCAGCGCGACGTTGAACGCGCCGATCATCGACGGGAAGCTGGCCGCACGCTTCGCCTATCGGCGCGAGATCCCGTCGGACTACTACGAAGTCCGCGGCCAGAACGGCCACCGGCAGAACGTCAGTAACAACGCGTTCTCCGGCGGCCATCAGGTGCGCACGTCGCTGCGCTGGGTGCCGACCGAGACGGTCACGACCGACCTGATCTTCGCCTACTCGATCGACAAGGACGACGGCGGCATCTCCCGCATGCTCGACCCGTACCCGACCTTCCAGCCGGGCCAGAGCACGATCTTCTTCGGCGGCGTGAACGCGAACGCCGCGACGCCCAACAACGGCGACGTCGATCAGCCGCATCAGGACCTCGAGCACTCCCAGCGCTACGAGACGTTCTGGGGCCAGGCGATCGTCGAGTGGGAGATCCCGAAGCACGTCATCAAGCTGAACGGCAACTACCAGTACTTCGATTACGCGACGGATCTCGACTACGACTACACGGACCTCGACGCGCAAGAACTGATTCTCAAGACGAAGAACAAGACTTGGAGCGGCGAGGCGACGATCCGCTCCGAGTACGAAGGCCGCTTCGACTGGCTCTTCGGCGCGAACTACCAGAAAGACAACGCGCCGGCGACCGACATCCCGATCTGGTTCCGCCAAGCGGGCCAAGATCTGCAGAACTACGCGGTGTTCGACGCGTTCGCGCTTTCGGCGTTCACGCCGGACGCGATGAGCGTGTGCGCTGGGCCGTGCATCTTCAGTCAGGACGATCCGAATCGTCCTGAGATCCAGTACGACACGGACACGGACACCGACACCCTCGGCGTCTTCCTCCAAGGCGGCATCGACTTCACGGAGAAGTTCCGCTTCGACGCCGGCGTCCGGTACAGCTGGACGCAGCGCAAGATCGAGGACAACGGCTACATCGACATCATGCTGGAGCCGTACGACGTCGTGACCGACGGGTTCTGTCCGAACGTGCTCGGCGTGCCCACGCTAGGTCCCTTCAACCTCACACCGAAGGAAAACTGCTTCGAGATCCTCGTCGCGCCCTTCATCCTGCAGCCGCAGGTCGGCGCCGCCGGCACGCTCGACGCGAGCAACGTTGCCTTCCTGTTCCCGCTCAAAGGCAATCTCGATCCTGCGACGCTGAACACCGTTCCGGTCGTCAAGGACAAGGAGTGGGACTCGATCACCGGCCGCGCGCGCTTCGAGTATCGCCCGACGGACGGGCAGCTCTTCTACATCGGCTATAGCCGCGGCGAGCGGCACGGCGGCTACAACTTCTTCAGCGTTCCGCCGTTCAAGTCCGAGACCATCAACGCCTACGAGATCGGCGCGAAGAACACGCTGTTCGACAACCGCCTGCAGCTGAACTCGACGTTCTTCTACTACGACTTCGCCAACCGCTTCATCAACGAGACCGTCAACAACGTGGTGACGACGGTGAACGCGCCGCAGTCGCAGATCTACGGCGTCGAGCTCTCGTGGATCTACGCCCCGACGGACAAGCTTCTGCTGTCCGGCAACTTCGGATTCCTGCACGCGGAGATCACCGAGGACTTCTTCTCGCAAGACAACTCGGTCAGCGTCTCGAACCCGAACAGCTTCTGTCCCGGCAAGGTCTATCCGAACACGCCCGGCTCGGTATTCGCCGGGCTGCCCGCGGTCGGCGACTGGCACGGCTACGGGCCGACCTGCGACGGCGGCGCGCTGCAGAACCTGAAGGGCAACGTGCTGCCGCGCGCGCCGGAGTTCACGATGTCTGCATCCGCGCAGTACATCTTCGAGCTCGCGTCGGGCACGATCACGCCGCGCCTCGACTTCGCGTATCGCGGCGCGGTCTACTACCGCCAGTTCGAGAACCCGCTCGATCGGCAGGGCGCGTACACGCGCACGGACCTGCGCGTCCGCTACGACGTCTCGAGTACGCCGGTGTGGTTCGAGCTCTACGTCCAGAATCTCGAGGACAACGACGAGGTCAAGACGCAGGTCGATGGCCACCTGAACTGGCCGCGGAGCTACTGGCTCGCCGCACCTCGCACCTTCGGCGCGCGCTTTGGCTTCACGTGGTCGGGTGACACCGCCCGAGAGCTGTTGCCGTTCTGAGAGCCGCCGCGGCCGCGCTGTTGG
>DATBRS010000148.1:0-3525 GCA_036560185.1 Myxococcota bacterium | reverse complement strand
GCGCTCGCCTCGACGCCGAGGTAGAGGAAGAACGCGGCCGCGTTCAGCTGCGCGCTGCGCAGCCGCAGCGTGGCGAACAGCGATGCGGCGGCGTCCGGCCCGAGGCCGCGCGCCGCGAGGCCGCCGGACTCCGCCTCCGCCTGCGGCGCCGGCCAGCGCCGAATCGTCGCGGCGAAGCCGACCGCGAGCGCGAGCTGGATCGCGCCGAGCGCGAGGTAGCCGCCGCGCCAGCCGCCGTCGGACATCAGCGAGCGCGTCATCAGGATGGGCCCGGCGCTCGTGCCGAGGCCGTACGCGGCGTGCAGCCAGTGCAGCGTGCGCGGCGGCAGCTGGGTCGCGGCGAAGCTGTTGATGCCCACGTCGATCGCGCCCGCGCCGAGTCCGGCGACGAGGCCGAGCGCGACCATCGCGCTCCAGCTCGGCGCGGCCCAATAGCCGAGCAGCGTCGCGCCGGTCGCGGCGCACGAGAGCGCGAGCAGCGCGCCGATGCGGATGCGCGCGAGCAGGGCGCCCGCGCAGAAGCTCGCGCACGCATAGCCGCTCACGCTCGCGGCGAGCAGGGCGCCGAGCGCACCGAGCGGCAAGTCGAAGCTCTCGCGGATCCGCGGCCAGGCGACACCGATCGCGCCGTCGGGGAGGCCGAGGCTCGCGAAGCCGAGGAACGCGAGCGCGATCAATGCGCGACGCCCCGGCGGCGGACGCATCAGCGACTCGCGGTGGAAGAACGCGCCGTCGCGTATTGGACGAGATCCTTCGAGAACACGAGATCGAGCGTCCAGTCGAGCATCACACGCAGCTTCTTCTCGGCGCGCGGCAGCTTCGCGAGATAGATCGTGCGCCACAGGAACCAGGCGAGGAAGCCTGAGAAGCGAAGCCCGAAGATCTGCGCGACGCCCGCGCGCCGGCCGATCGTCGCGAGCTGGCCGAGCGTCGCGAACGAGAACTCGCGCAGTGGCTCGCCGCGCAGGTGCGCGCGCACGTTGTGCGCGAGTACGGCGCCTTGGCGCAGCGCGTGCTGCGCGGTCGGGGGGTGCGGCTTCCCGTTCGCGTCGGGAATCCACGCGCAGTCGCCGAGCGCCCAGACGCCCGGCAGCGACGGCACGCGCAGATCGGCAGCGACGCGGACGCGCCCGGCTTCCTTCTCGCATGCGATCTCCGCGAGCAGCGGATGAGCGGAGGTACCCGCCGTCCACACCAGCGTGCGCGCCGCGAGCTTCGTGCCGTCGGAGAGCGCGACCTCGTCCTCGGCGCTCGCGCTCACGCGCTTCCCGAGGTGAATCTCGACGCCGCGGGCGGCGAGCTTCTCGCGTGCGTACGCGCCGAGCCGCGCATCGAGCTCGGGCAGGATCTCGTCGCCCGAGTGTACGAGCACCATGCGGAGATTGTCGGGGCGCAGATTGGTGTAGAAGCGCAGTGCCTCGCGCGCGAAGTCGTTGAGGGCGCCGATCGTCTCGACGCCCGCGAATCCTCCCCCCGCGACGACCACGGTGCACAGCGCCTCGCGCCGGCCCGCGTGCTTGGAGCACTCCGTGTCCGCCTCTTCGAGGCTCGCGATCACCTGGTTGCGCAGCGCGATCGCGTCGCCCAGCGATTTCATCGCCAGCGCGTTCTGCTCGAGGCCGGGGATTCCGCGAAAGTTCGTGACGCCGCCGAGCGCGAGCACGAGCTGGCCATAGTCGAGGTCATGGTGGTGCTCGTCCGCGCGCGAGCCGTGCACCACGCGCACGACGCGGCGTTCAACATCCACGTGCGAGACGTCGCCGACGAAGAAGCGCACGCGCTTCAGCAGCTTGCGCACGGGATTCACGATGTGCGTCAGGTCGACATCGCTCGCGGCGACTTCGTGCAGCATCGGTGTGAACGAGAAGAAGTTCTCGCGCGAGACGAGCAGAATCTCGACGTCGGGCCGATCGGCGAGCGTTCGCTCGAGCTCCATCGCGGCGTAGACACCGCCGAATCCCCCGCCGAGGACGATCACGCGTTGCGTTGTCGATGCGGCCATCGTCAGCGGCTCCTGCGCGGATGGCCGCGCGCGAGGTCTTCGAACAGCGGCACGACCATCGCGGTCCAGCCGGTCTGGTGACTCGCACCGAGGCCGCGGCCCGACTCCGCGCAGAAGTACTCGTGGAACAGGCTCAGCTGGCGGAAGTGCGGGTCGTCCCGATACAGGTCGTTGTGGTGGTGCCACGGCCGCGCGCCGGTCGCGTCGGCTCGGAAGATGTTGGTGAGACGCCGCGCGATCTCGGCGGATACCTCGGTGAGCGTCAGCGCGCGGCCCGAGCCGGCCGGGCACTCGACGCGCAGCGAGTCGCCGTAGAAGTGGCCGAAGCGCTCGAGCGCCTCGACCAGCAGATAGTTCACGGGGAACCAGATCGGTCCGCGCCAGTTCGAGTTGCCGCCGAACAACCCCGAGTCCGACTCGGCCGGCAGGTAGTCGACCCGATGTCCGACGCCGCCAGCCCAGAACACGTAGGGATTCGCCTTGTGGAAGCGCGAGAGCGAGCGCACGCCATTCGGCGCGAGGAACTCGCGCTCGTCGACCAAGTATCGGAGCACACGCCGCAGCCGATCCTCGGAGGGGATCGCGAGCAGCGTGAGCGAGTGTCCTTCCGTGTGGCGTCGCGTGACGTGGCGCGCGAGCTCGGGGCGGTTGTGCAGGAACCACTCCAAACGCTTGCGGAACGCCGGCGCGTGCTCGAGCGCGGCGTCGTCGAGCACCTCGACGGCGAGCAGCGGAAGCAACCCCACCATCGAGCGCACGCGCAGCGGAAGCTCCTTGCCGTCGGCGTGCAGCGCGTCGTAGTAGAAGCCGTCCTGCTCGTCCCAGAGGCCGTTGCCGCGATGGGTGTTCATCGCGTCCACGATCGCGACGAAGTGCTCGAAGAACTTCGACGCCATGTCCTCGTAGATCGGATCTTCCTGCGCGAGCTCGAGCGCGATCGCCAGCATCGTCGCCGAGTAGAAGGCCATCCACGCGGTACCGTCGGCCTGCTCGAGGTGACCACCCGTCGGCAGCGGCTGCGAGCGGTCGAACACGCCGATGTTGTCGAGTCCGAGGAAGCCGCCGCTGAACAGATTGTCGCCGTGTGGGTCCTTGCGGTTCACCCACCAGGTGAAGTTCAGGAGCAGCTTCTGGAAGACGCTGGCGAGGAACGCGCGGTCCCGCTTGCCGGCCGGCGCCTCGATCTTGTAGACGCGCCACGCCGCCCAGGCGTGCAGCGGCGCGTTCACGTCCGAGAACGAGAACTCGTAGGCCGGCAGCTGCCCGTTCGGATGGAGGTACCACTCGCGCAGCAGCAGCTGGAGCTGCTGCTTCGCGAAGGCCGGGTCGACCTTCGCGAACGGAATCATGTGGCACGCGAGATCCCAGGCGGCGAACCACGGGTACTCCCACTTGTCAGGCATCGAGAGCACGTCGCGCATGTGGACGTGCTTCCAGTCGCCGTTGCGCCCGCGTTTGCGCGAGGGCGGCGGCGCCGGCTGCGACGGGTCGCCATCGAGCCAATGCTCGGCGATCAGGTGATA
>DATBRS010000147.1:0-12553 GCA_036560185.1 Myxococcota bacterium | reverse complement strand
CGCGGAAGCGCTTGCGCACGTGCCGCTGCCGCGTCGCGATCTCGCTGCGGCGCTGCGCCGCGCTGAACGCCGGCGTGCCCTCGGGCAAGAGCGTCCGCACGTCCGCGAGCTTCGTCTTGGTCGCGCGGATGCTCGGCCACTGATCGGGCGTCGGCGTCTTGCTGTACGCCCAGCGCGGCGACATGAAGACCTCGCGCTGGCCGGTGAGATCGACCCAGTTCTGCACGCCCGGATCGCGGTGCGAGAGCACGAGCCGGATTGCGCCGTCCGCGTCGACGTGCGACTGGAAGCCGTTGCGGCTGCCGACGCAGCTCGCGTACTCGATCGACTCGCCCCAGAGATTGCCGAGCTGGAAGCCGACGTATTGGGGCGGCAGCTGGATGCGATTCTCCACGACGAGCGCCTCGTCGTCCGCGAGCTCCGCGATGCCGCCCGCGTAGAGATTCGTGCTCATGCCGCCGCCGGTCGCCGCGGACGCCGCGTTGATCTGGTTGAAGGCGTTGCGCGGGAAGCCGATGCCCGGAAGCGTGCCGAGGCGCGGGCCGTAGGCACCCATCGGGATGGTCCAGAACGCGTTCCAGAAGTGCATCTGCCCGCGCACGATCTCGCCGGCGCGGAGCAGCTCGCGCGCCGCGGCCTCGGGCGTGTACGCGCTCGCGACGTCGCGCTCGGCGTCGAGCGGCGCCATCTCGAAATGGATCGCGTCCTCGCGCTCCCAGTCGTTGAAGAGCTGGCGGCCGCTCACGTACTGCGCGTAGCGCTGCGGCGGAACGCTCGGGTCGGTGGGATGCGGCTGACTCACCAGCTTCAGCGTGGACACGAAGTTCCCGCCGAACCCCGCCGGACGCTCGGGCGCGAACAGGATCTCGAAGCTGCCGTCGGCGGAGACTGCGATCTCGGAGGAATCGATGCGCCCGGTCTGCGTCTTCATGCCGGGTCGCAGCTCCGCGAGCGTGCCCGAATCGCCCGCGAGCACGCCCCAGCTCGCCTCGAAGATCACGTAGTGCGGCGCCTTGCGGCCCGCCGGCGCGGGCGCGTCGCCGCGCCAGTGCCGCGCGTCCCCGAGCTCTCCCCGTAACAAGTAGCTGCGGCGGCCGTCGAGCGGCGCGTAGAAGTAGATCGCGTCCGGATTGTCGATCGTGCCGCGCGTCACGATGCTGAGCGCGTTGCGAAAGTGCGGCCGCGCCGGATCCGCGTGGAACGCGCGCTCGATCGCGGCGTGGAGGTGACCCATCAGGTAGCGGTAGCCCTCGGCGAGGTTGCGATCGCTCGGCGGCGGCGGCATCAGCGCGGGCTGGTCGACCGCGTCGCGCGCTCGCTGGAGGTGCTCGATCAGCTCGTCCCAGGCGGCGCGCAGCCGCTGCTGGGCGTCGCTCGCATCGTTCGCCATCGGGATCTCCTGTGCGCGGCGGGGCGCCGCTGAGATACCGCAACCGGCCGCTGCGCGAGCACGGCGCCCGGAGCCGGTATCGTGCGCGCGCTCGATTCGGCGACCCAAAGGAGAACGCGATGCGCGTCCTGGTCAGAATCCTGTCGGCGATCGCGGTGCTCGCCTTGCTCGGCGCGGCCCTCTTCTGGATTCCGCCCCACGTGCAGACGCGCCGCATCGCGCCGCCGCTGCCGAGCCGCGACGAGCTGCGCGGCCTGCTGGCCGTCGCGGGCGGCCCGACGCGCGTGCGCACGCTGACCATCGCGAGTCAGCCCTCACCGCGTGGAACGATCGGCCACACCGTGTTCCTCGCCGAGTGGCCCGACGGGCGCGCCTTCATGCTCGACGCCGGCATGGACCACGCGGCCGCCGACGATTTCGCGGGAATGTTGAAGACCATGGCCGGCGCCGGCGAGGCCGCCTTCTTCGGCGACGTCGCGGATCAGCTCGGGGCCGATCTCCAGCGCGTGCAGGGCGTCGGCTTCACGCACCTGCACATCGACCACACCCAAGGCGTGGGCGCGTTCTGCAAAGCGCGCGGGCAAGGCGCTGCGGTCTACCAGACGCATTGGCAGATCGAGGAGCACAACTTCAACACGCGCGAGGGCGCGAAGATCATCGCGGACTCGTGCCTCGAGCCGCGCGCGCTCGCGGGCGACGGCGGGCTGCTCGCGGAGCCGGGCTTCCCGGGCCTCGCTGTGGTCGCGCTCGGCGGCCACACGCCCGATTCGACGCTGTTCGCGCTCGCCGTGCAGGGCCGCCTCTGGCTGTTCTCGGGCGACACCACCAACACCAAGGCGAGCCTGCTGAACGACGTCGGCAAGGGCTTCCTCTACAGCTACGTGCTCGTGCCCGAGAACACCGCGCGCACGCACGAGCTGCGCCAGTGGCTCGCGAAGCTCGACGCCGAGGACGACATCAGCGTCGTGGTGTCGCACGACCTCGACGACATCCTCGCGAACGGCCCGCCCGCGTACGTGAAGGCACGCCGCTGACCACGCGCGAGCGCGAGCCGGCGCGGAGCCACGCGGACGACCTGCGCGGCGCGAGCAAGCTCGCGGTCGAGGCGACGCGCGGCGTCACCGCGCTGGTCGAGGAGCTGCACCGCACGATCGCCAGCGGCCCCGCCATCCTCGGGCGCCCGCTCGCAGCGCCCGCACGGATCGCCACGCGCATCGTGTACGGCAGCATCCGCGGAGTCACGCGGCTCGTCGGAGCCGGGCTCGACCGCGCGCTCGCGGAGCTCGGGCCGCTGCTCGGCGAGAGCGCGCCGAGCGCCGAACGCGACGCGCTGCTCGCCGCCCTGAACGGCGTGCTCGGCGACTACCTCGAAGACACGCAGAGCGCCTTGGCCATCGAGATGAGCGTGCGGCGCGACGGGCGCGCGTTGCCGCTCGAAGACGCCGCCGCGCTCGGTGCCGCGATCCCGAACGCCACCGGCAAGCTGCTGCTGCTCGCGCACGGTTCGTCGATGAACGACCGGCAATGGTCGCGCGCGGGCCACGATCACGGCGCCGCGCTCGCGCGCGACCTCGGCTTCACGCCCGTCTATCTCCGCTACAACAGCGGCCGCCACGTCTCGACGAACGGCGCCGAGCTCGCGCAGCTGCTGGAGCGCGTGTCCGCAGCCTGGCCCGTTCCGATCGAGCGCCTCGCGATCGTGGCGCACAGCATGGGGGGCCTGGTCGCGCGCAGCGCGTGTCACGCCGCCGAGCGCGCGGGCCTCGCGTGGCGCGCGCGACTCGACGCGATCGCGTTCCTCGGCACCCCGCACCACGGCGCGCCGCTCGAGCGCGGCGGCAACTGGCTCGACCTGTTATTGGGCGTCAGCCGCTACAGCGCACCGTTCACGCGGCTCGCGCAGATTCGCAGCGCCGGAGTCACCGACCTGCGCTTCGGCTACGTGCTCGACGAGCACTGGCAGGGCCGCGATCGCTTCGCACTGGGCGCAGACGAGCGACGCCCGCTGCCGCTACCCGAGGGCGTCGATTGCCATGCGATCGCGGGCCAGAGCGAGGGCGGCCTCGCGGGCGCGCTCGGGGGCGACGGACTCGTGCCGGTGGAGAGCGCGCTCGGGAGGCACGAGCGGGCGGAGCTGACGCTCGGGTTCCCCGAGGCGAGCCAGGTGGTCATCGCGGGCGTCGGACACGTGGAGCTGCTCGGCAGCGCCGCGGTGCACGAGGCGCTGCGGGGGTGGCTGAAGTAGGGGCGCGCGGCCGGGAGAGCGCGCCGGCGCACGAAGTGCTCGCTGGTCGACTGAGCGATCGAGGTCACGTTCAGATTGCCCTTCACGGCCACACGAACCGCGCGCATTGATTCCTTCGGCAGGGTCGTCAAATCGTTCTGACGGCTGCAGACGATCGGACCCACTCGTTCTGGTTGAGTGATCCCCGAGGCGAATGGAACGACCAGAAGGCGACCAAGCGAGCCAGTGCGCTGCTGCTTGCGAGAATCCCGCAGCAGTGAGCGCTATGAGAGTCGCGCGCGTGGCGCCGCGACAAGGCGCGCTGCTGTAAATCCGCGGAATCGCTGGAGCCGATGGCCGGATTCGAACCGGCGACCTGCTGATTACGAATCAGCTGCTCTACCAGCTGAGCTACATCGGCTTGAGATCGCGGAGACCGCGAAAGGCCGCGCAAGTTAGCCGAGCGTTTTCGCTCAGCGAGTGGCGGTGGAGCCAATCCGCGGAGCGCCTCAGCGCCGCGGCCGCCCCACGCGCGCGAGGCCGGCCAGCGCGACCGCGAGCAGCAACGCCGCGGCGAGCTCCGGCAGTGCGAGCGGCCCGGTGGCGCCCGGGGCCGGCGCATCCCCGGCGCGCGCGGCGGCGCTGCAGCAGCTCAGCGCGGCGGCGATCAAGGCGATGGTGCGGGCGTTCAGCACGACGTCTCCGAACGAGGCCGAGGCGGGTGCGGAGGAGTGCGCGCGTGCCGCGCGGGCGGTCGCGACGGAATGCGGCGAAGCGCGCCAAAGCGCGGCGGACGCGAGCGGGCCGGCGCGCGCGGATCCGCCCGCGGCCGCGCGCCTCGCCCGCGCTCGCCTCGCGCTCACGCCGCTACGTTGCGGCGCATGTCGTCCGCCAACGCCTCGCCTCCGAATCGCACGCTCTGGCTCGACGGCGCGCTCGCGCCGTGGGAAGCGGCGCGCGTGCACGTGCTCTCGCAATCGCTCGCGCGCGGCTCGCTGATCTTCGACTACATGAGCGTGCACGAGACGCCGCGCGGCCCCGCGATCTTTCGGCTCGGCGACCACATCGAGCGCTTCGTGACGAGCGCGCGCTTGGTCGGACTGCCGCTGGCGCAGGACGCGGCGACGCTGGGCGCGGCGTGCAAGGCGGTGGTGCGCGCGAATCCGGGCGCGAAGGTGGTGAAGCTGAACGCGTACCTCGCCTCGGAAGAGGTGGACGTGGTGCCGGCGGACGACCGCGTGTCGGTCGCGGCGCTCGCCTACGACCCCTGGGCGGACGTGTTGTTACGGAAGCAGCGCCCGCCTGCGCGGCCGCCGAAGACGGTGAAGCTCTGGGTGGAGAAGGAGCTGCGCCAGCGCCGCGCGGACATCCTGCACCCGCACGCGAAGGTCGCGGGCAACTACACGTCGCCGATGATCGCGAAGTGGCGCGCGCGCCGAGCGGGCTACGACGAGATCGTGCTGCTCGACGAGCGGGGCTGCCTCACCGAGACGCCCACCGCGAACTTCTTCCTGGTCGACGCCGCGGGCGCGCTGCGCACGGCGCCCGACGACGCGGTGCTGCTCGGCATCACGCGCCGCTCCGTACTCGAGCTGGCTCGCGCCGAGAGCATCAAGGCGAGCGAGGAGCCGATTCCGCTCGCGGCGCTGGCGACGGCGCGCGAGGCGTTCCTCAGCGGCACGAGCGCGGGCGTGTGGCCGATCGAGAGCGCCGACGGTCGCCCGATCGGCCGCGAATGCCCGGGGCCCGTCACGCGCGCGCTGCGCGAGCGCTACCAGCGCGTCGTGAGCGGCGCCGACGCAGCCTTCGCGCACTGGCTCGAGGCCGTGAGCGACTAGGCCTCAGCTCGCGAAGGTGTCGCACGCCTCGGCGTCGCCCGTCTCGTAGCCGCGCCGGAACCACTCCGTGCGCTGCGCCGCCGAGCCGTGCGTGAAGCTCTCCGGGTGCACGCCGCTGCCGCTCATCTGCTGGATGCGGTCGTCGCCCACCGCGGACGCGGCGCTGAGGCCCTCGTCGAGATCGCCGCGTTCGAGCAGATCGCGCTGCGAGGTCGAGTGCGCCCAGACGCCGGCGTAACAATCGGCCTGCAGCTCCATGCGCACCGAGAGCGCGTTCCCGTGTTCGGGGCTCGCGCGCTGCAGCTCGCGCAGCTTGCGCTCGGTGCCGGTGAGGTTCTGCACGTGATGCCCGATCTCGTGCGCGAGCACGTAGGCCTGGGCGAAGTCGCCGGGCGCGCCGAAGCGCCGCGCGAGCTCGTCGAAGAAGCCGAGGTCGACGTAGACGCGCTCGTCCGCCGGGCAGTAGAACGGCCCCATCGCCGATTCGGCGTTGCCGCAGCCGGAGCGCACGCCGTCGCGGAAGAGCACCAGCTTCGCATCGCGGTAGCCGGGCAGGAGCCGCTGCCATGTGGCTTGCGCGTCGTCGAGCACGAACGACATGAAGTCGGCGCGCTCGGCTTCGGCGGCGGATTCCTGCACGGGCGCGCCGGCGCCCACGGACGCGGCCACGTCCGGCGGCATGGCGCCGCTGCCGTCGTCGATGCCCGCGAGCAGCGAGAGTGGGTTCTGGCCCGTGAAGTACGCGATCGCGAGCACGAGCACGACGCCGCCGAGGCCGATGCCGCCACGTCCACCGGGCAAGCGCAGGCCGCCGCCGCCCGTGCCCGAGGATTGTCCGCGTAGGTCCTCGAGGTTGCCGCTGCGGTTGCCGCGAGTCCACTTCATGGCTTCGCCCTCCGGCCTTCAGACTAAGCCAGCGCGAAAACCCCCGCGCGCTCGTATTGCGACGCGCGCGCTGCGCCGCGATGCTGCGCGCCCTCACGCGGGGTCGGGGCGAGGCGAGCATGCGGATTCTCTCGGGCGTTCAGCCTTCGGGCGAAGCGCACTTCGGCAACTACTTCGGGGCGATGCGCCAGCACGTCGAGCAGCAGGCGCGCGGCGACGCGATCATCTTCGTGGCCGACTACCACTCGATGACGTCGATCCGCGACGCCGCGCGCCGCCGCGAGCTCGTGCGCGAGCTGGTGCTCGACTATCTCGCCTGCGGGCTCGATACGCAGCGCGCGATCCTCTACCGCCAGTCCGACCTGCCGGAGACCTGCGAGCTCACCTGGCTGCTCACGACGGTGACGCCGATGGGGCTTCTCGAGCGCGCGACCTCGTACAAGGACAAGACGGCGCAGGGACTGGCTCCGGACCACGGGCTGTTCGCGTACCCCGTGCTCCAAGCTGCGGACATCCTCCAGTTCCAGTCGGATGTCGTGCCCGTCGGCCAGGACCAGAAGCAGCACATCGAGATGGCGCGCGACATCGCGGCCAAGTTCAATAACACGTACGGCGTCCAGGTGTTCAAGCTGCCCGAGCCGCTGATCGTGGAAGACGTCGCGGTCGTGCCGGGCACCGACGGCCGGAAGATGTCGAAGTCCTACGGCAACGTGCTGCGCATGTTCTGGCCGGAGAAGCAGCTGCGCAAAGCGATCATGGCGATCGTCACGGATTCCTCGCCGGTCGAGGCGCCGAAGAACACGCAGCAGACGCTGTTCCAGCTCTGGTCGCTGTTCGCGACGCGCGCGGAACGCGAGGCGCTGTTCGCGCGCGCCGCGGCTGGCGGCATGGGCTACGGCGACGTGAAGAAGGAGCTCGCGGAGCGCGCGATCGCGTACTTCGCGCCGATGCGCGCGCGCCGCGAGCAGCTCGCGCGACAGAGCGACCTGGTCGAGGACGTGCTCGCCGACGGCGTGAAGCGCGCTCGTTCGCTCGCGGCGCCGGTCTTCGAGGCCGCGCGCGAAGCCGCGGGGCTCGGGCGCGCCCGCTGACGCGCGAGCATTCGGGCGCAGCCGCCAGGCTGCGCGCGCTCACTTGCCCTTCTGCCTGCCGAGAATCGCGCGCATGCGCAGGGCGACCTGGTCCGTGCTCGCGGGCCGATCCGCGGGCGACTTCGCCATCAGCTGCAGGATCAGCGTGGCGAGCGCGTCGGGCATCTCGACGCCGAGGCTGCGCGGATCCGGTGCGGGCGTGTGCCGGTGGTGATAGGTCACGTCGCCCGTCTCGAACGGGCGATGGCCGGTGACCAGCTCGAACAGCGTGACGCCGAACGCATACAGGTCCGCGCGCGCGTCGACGACGTCGCCCGCCGCCTGCTCGGGCGCCATGTAGTACGGCGTGCCGCCGATCACGGTCGTCGAGCGCCGCACTTCCTCGAGCATTTTCGCGAGGCCGAAGTCCATCACTTTGACGATGCGGTCGTCCGTGAGGAACAGGTTCGAGGTCTTGATGTCGCGGTGGACGATGCGCTGGCTGTGCGCGTAGCCGAGGCCCGCGGCCACCTGCAGCGCGACGCGCAGGGCGTCGCGCGCCGCGAGCTTCCCGTGCTCCTTGAGCAGCTGCGACAGCGTGCGCCCGACCATCAGCTCCATCGTGATGAAGTAGACGCCGCCCTCTTCGTCGACGTCGTGCACGGTCACGATGTTCGGGTGGTTGAGCGCCGCCGCGGCGCGCGCTTCGCGCAGGAACAGGTCCACCGCCTTGGGGTGGTCCTTCAAGTTGTCGGGCAGGCGCTTCAGCGCGACCTCGCGGCCGAGCCGGCGATCGAGCGCGCGCACCACGATGCCCATGCCGCCGCTGCCGATCTCTTCGCGCAGCTCGTAGCGCGAGCCGTCGCCGAAGGCGCGCCGTACGACCTGCGTGGCCGAGCCTTCGCGGCGCGCGGAGGAGAGCTCGCGGCGCAGCTCCTCGATGCGCGCGACGACGCCCGGATGCTCCGGCTCGCGCAGCGCGAGCTCCCCGAGCACCTCGAGCGCGCGCTCGATGCGGCCCGCTTTCGCGAGCAGGTTGCCGTACCAGAGGAAGGTCTCGGCGCCGGCCTCGCCTGGGCGCGAGAACGTCACGGCCTCCTCGGCCTTCTGCATCGCGAGCTCGTGCTTGCCCTGCTCGCTGTAGGTCACTGCGAGCATGCGGCACGCCGAGAGGTAGCCGCTGTGGCGCGAGTCGACTTGTTGGAGATTCCGGATCGCGCGCGTCGATTCGCCGAGCTTGCGCGCGATCTCGCCGGCCTCGAAGAAGTCGCCCTTCTTCTCGAGCGCGTCGACGAGCTTCTTCTCGTCGCCCGCCTCGCGATAACAAACGCTCGCTGCCTCGTAATCGCCCGCTTGCTCGTAGGCCGCGCCGGCACGCTTCAGATCGCCCGCAGCGTTGTACATCTCGCCGGCGCGCGCGAGGTCGCCCGCGCGCTCGAACAACGCGGCGGCCTTGACGTGCTCACCCGCCTCGGCGCGCAGCTCCGCGGCCTCGAGCCAGCGGCCAGCTTCCTCGAAGTGATCCGCCGCGTTGCCCACCGAGCCGCGGCTCTGATAGAAGCGCCCCGACAGAACCGCGGCGCGCTCGCGCTGGCCGGCCTTCTCGAGCGCGGCGGCCGCGACGGAGAGATCGCCGCGCAGATACGGCTCGACCGCTGCCTCGCAGCCGGAGAAGGTGAGCGAACTCGAATCCTCGAGATCGATCTCGACCTTCAAGGGTGCGATCTGCTCGAGCTTCAGCTTGCGCTCGGCAGCGCGGTCCTCGGCGCCCACCAGCAACACGTGCTCGCCGAGCGGCAGCGTGAGCCGCGCGACGCCGCCTCGCGTCCTACGCAGCGAGGTCGGGTCGCCGCCGAGCGCGACGCGCGCGCTCGCGACCGCGGCGCCGCCGCGCACCACGCGCACGTCGACGATGGATTCCCGCGGCCGCAGATCGAACTGCGCGCGCGCGGCGCGCCCCTTCTCGACCACGATCTCGAGGTCCTCGCGCACGTCGTCCTTGGCGGAGCCGTGCTCGACGACGCCCGCGACGGTCACCCAATAACGGCCGGCCGGAATCGCGCGGAAGTGAGTCTCGCGCGCGATCATGTTGTGCTCGAAGCGGCTCGAGGCGCGCGCGGCGGATTTCTCGGCGTCGCGCGACGGCGGACGTTGGCGCGCGCGCTCGCGCGAGAGGCGCACCGAGAGCGTCGCCCGCGTGTCCGGCAAGAGCTCGATCGAGACGCCGAGGTCGCCGTTGCCGCGCAGCGTGCGGCGCACGAGCCAAGCCGCGACTGCGAGCAGCAGCGCGCCGCCCAGCGCGGCCAGCGTGCGCGGCGAGAGCTCGAGCTTGCGGGCTGACGCGGGCTCGGTGCGCGCCGCCTCGCCCCGCGCCTCCGCCTCGCGCACTTCATCCGTGGGTGCGATTTGCGCGGGCCCCGACTCGGCGATCTCGTCGGTCGTGGGCGCCGTCGTCTCCGCGCCGGCCGGCGGGGCGGGCTTCGCGACGGCGCCGTCGGTCGCAGCGATCACGGCCGAGAGCTCCTCGTAGATCCCGCGATCGTTCGGCGCGAGGTCGAGCGCATCTTTCAGCGCCTTGCGCGCCGCGAGCAGCTGGCCGCGCTTGCGGTAGAGGCGCGCGGATGCGCGCAGCTCGCGCACCCAGTCGGGCCCCGGCAGACGCTTCGGATTGAGCACGCGCAGCGAGCCGAGCGCGTCACCGGCGCGCAGCAGCGCGTCGCCGTATGCGGTGCGCGCCGCTTCGTCGTCGGGGTTCGCGGCGACGGCCTGCTCGAGGCGCGTGAGCTCGTCGGGCGTGGCGACGCTCGTGTCGGCGAGCGCGGCGCCGGCGCAAAGCAGCGCGCACGCGAGCGCCAGACGTACGACTTTCACGCGAGGTTCGAGAGGGAAGCGCATCCCGGACCGCATCGGCCGTTCGCAGCTTGCGATTGAGCCTCAGCGAGCGGCAGCGAGCGCGCAGGGGATCCGCAACTCGCGAGGTCGCCCGCTGGGTGCGATCAGCGGCGCCAAGCGCGCGCCAGCTCCCCCAACAACTCCTCCGTTTCGGCGAAGCCGATGCAGGCATCGGTGATCGAGAGCCCGCGCTCGTGCGTGCCGCCCGGCTTCCAGTCCTGGCGCCCAGCCCGCAGGAAGCTCTCGAGCATGACGCCCAGCAGCGCCGGGGCGCCCGCGGGCCCGAGCGCAGCCAGGGCGCGCGCGACTTCAACCTGCTGCGCCGGCAGCTTGTTCGAGTTCTCGTGCGAGCAGTCGACGATCACGCCGCGCGCGAGCCCGGGTGGGGCGATGCGCTGCGCCGCGTCGGCGATCGCAGCTGCGCTCCAGTTCGGGCCGGAGCGTCCGCCGCGCAGCACGACGTGGGCGTCGGGATTCCCGGTGGTCCGCACGACCGCCGCGCGGCCGAGCGCGTTGATGCCGAGAAAAACGTGCGGATGGCGTGCCGTGGTGACGGCGTCGACCGCGACCTGCACGCTGCCATCGGTGCCGTTCTTGATGCCGACCGGCATCGAGAGCCCACTCGCCATCTCGCGATGCGTTTGGCTCTCCGCGGTACGGGCGCCGATCGCGGCCCACGCGACCAGATCCGCCAGGTATTGGGGCGTGATCGGATCCAGGAACTCGGTCGCGCACGGCAGCCCGAGCGCGCTGATCTCGAGCAGCAGCTCGCGCGCGAGCGCGAGCCCGCGCGGCGCGTCGCAGCTGCCGTCGAGGTTCGGGTCGTTCACGAGGCCCTTCCAGCCGATCGTCGTGCGCGGCTTCTCGAAGTACGCGCGCATCAGGACGATCAGGTCGCCCCGCACGCTCTCCGCCACCTCGCGCAGGCGCCGCGCGTATTCGAGCGCGGCGTCGGGATCGTGCAGCGAGCACGGCCCGACGATCGCGACGAGCCGCGAATCGCGGCCGTGGAGCGCATCGCGTACCGCGGCGCGGCCCGTGAGCACCGTCTGCACCGCGGCGCGCGAGGCCGCGAGCTCGCGCTTCAACGCGCGCGGCGGCGGCAGCTCTTCGAGCGCGCTGAGGTTCGTGTTCTCGAGGGCATCCATCTCGGGCTCCCGCCCGCGTCGCGCCTGGCGCGCGGGCAAAAAAAAGAGCCCCGGGCTCTCGCTCGGGGCTCCGGTCGACTCGCGGCTCGGTGTTATGCCGGCGCAGCCCCCATCGCCCCGTAGGCGAGATACCAACCAAAGAACGCGTGAGCCGACGGGGTCGGCGCGTGCTCGGCGTGGTTCGAGGCGAGGTAGCGGTTGCGCATGCGGAGGCCGTGATAACACGCGCTGCGGGAAGCTCGCAAGCGCGCGCGCTTCACAGCAGCACGCCGAGCTGGCGCGAATGCGCGAGCAGCCGGCCGTCGCGGCTCCAGATCTCGCCGTCCTCCTCGAGGAAGCCGTCCGCGACTTCGCGCGTTCGGAACACCGCGAGCACGAA
The DNA here is from genome assembly GCA_036560185.1 of Myxococcota bacterium. Lineage (GTDB taxonomy): Bacteria > Myxococcota_A > UBA9160 > UBA9160 > UBA6930 > VGRF01. The sequence continues at coordinate 727 of DATBRS010000147.1, read as the reverse complement.
GTCGTCGGGCTGCGGGAGCCTCGCGCGAATGTGCACCGTGAGGTCCACGGTCGGCACGCCGCCGAGCAGCATCGGCAGCTCGCTCGTCGCGAACGCCGACGGCGGCCAGGCGTCGGCGAAGGCGGCGAGCAGCGCGCCGTCGAGCGGACGCGTGCCTTCCGCGAGCCGCAGCCAGCCACCGGTGACGGCTTCGCGGCCGCGCGCGCCCTCGAAGTAGCGCGGGCCGATCGCCCAGCGCTGCTCGTAGCGCTCGTGAATCGGCACGCGCGCGTCGCGGCGCGGATCGGACGCCTCGGGCGGCGCGACTTCGGGCATCACCGCGTGGTGCAGCGACGCGGTCTCGCGCGGCTTCGAGAACGCGGCGAGCGCCAGCGCCTGCAGCGAATCGCCTTGGAAGAGCCGCGCGCTCGTGGTCGTGAGCGATCCGCCCACCCGCTCGAGGCGCGTCTCGACGCGCGCGGGGCCCTCGGCCGGCGGGCGCAGATAGTGCACCGTGAGCGAGCGCAGCTGCCGCGTCGGGTCGGCGCTCGCGTGCTCCATCGCGCGCACCAAGATCGCCGCGATGAAGCCGCCGTTGGGACCGCGCGCGACCCACCAGCCGCGATCGATTCTCGCGTCGTAGGAACCCGGCGCGGCGAGCTCGACGTGGGTGTCGCGATCGAAGCGGGTTTCCGCGGCGGGAGTCATTGGGGCGCGCAGCATAGGCGCGCTCGCATCGAATGCGCGA
>DATBRS010000146.1:0-2455 GCA_036560185.1 Myxococcota bacterium | reverse complement strand
CGATTCCATGCAGATCGCACTGCGTGCCGTAGTGTCCGCCGCACCCGAGCAGCGCCTGCTGCGCGGCCGTCAGATTCGCTTGAAGCGAATCGCCGTACCAAAGCGCGGCCGTGATCGGTCCGACGCCGGGCGGCGGCGGGGCGAGCGGACCGTCGTTCACGTCAGCGTTCAGATTCGCGAGCGGCGTGGGAATGGCGCTGCCGAATCCGCCCCGCCGCACCGACGGATTGATCGCGAGCAGCTGCGCCTGATAACTCGCCTGCACGACGGGGTCGGCGGAGACGAGATTGTTGAACGCCTCGACGCCGGAATCCGAGCCCGCGAGGATGTTGCTCCACATCGCCGCGAAGGTCGGTGGCCCACCCGGAACGTTGTTGGGTGCGCGCGTGCTGTTCCAGATGCTGAGGCCGCACGCGGCCGGGTCGACTTGCGGCGCGCTGCCCACCGTGCCGGCGCAGATGAACGCGAACAGCTGCTGATTCGCGCTGTGTTCCGGGAGCGCGTTGCCCGGCGTCAGGCAGGACTGCTCGACGCCCGTGAGGCAATCGCCGCGCTCCATTCCGCGCCGCGGGCGGCCGCTGGAGGGATCGACGTTGCGCGAGTACTCGAAGAGAATCTTCGAGTACGGCGTGTCCTCGAAGCCGTAGTAGTCGCTGAGCGAGAAGCTGTAGCGGTCCCAGCGCCACTCGATGCGCGCTCCGTATTCGAGCCCGCTCGCCTCGTTCCAGGGCTTTGGCGGCCGTTGCTCGCCGGCGATTCCCGCGCCCGTGAGCCCGTGCTGCCAGAGCCCGAGGCCCTTGTCGCACGCGGGCCGCGGCGTGAAGGGCTCGCCGCAGACCCCGAGGTCCTGAGGCTCGAACTTGTCGAAGATCGTCGCCAACTCGAGCCGCACATCCTGCAGCGGCCCCACGTCGTAGAACGAGTAGATCCCGCGCAGCGCGAACACGGGAATGCGCGACTCCTCGAGCGGGGTCAACGGCCCGAGCGCGAGGTCCGTCGGATTCCATTGATCCTGGTTGCGAAACAGCTCGGTCTTCCCCCAGACGATCGTCTGCTTGCCGATGCGGAACCAAGCGCGCCGCTGCGCCGTCTCGAAGTCGAGGTAGAGCTCGCGCAGCTCCTTCAGGAGCTGTTGGTTCGCGCCGTGATTCCACTGCAGCTCGCCGACCGTGAAGTACTGATCCGTGGAGTCGAAGGCGTCTCGGCGGATCGCGTTGCGCACCGAGGAATTGGGGATGAAGAGCCCTTGCGACTCCCAAGCTCGTGAGCTCTCCGAGACGCGGCGCTCGGGCGCGGGACGCAACGGCAGCGCGAACGCGCCGAAGTTCCCGAGCACCGGATGCGCTTCGCCCGCGTCGAACGGATTCACGCGGTCGGCGAGGCGGCCGATCGCGTTCATGTCACACGTGTAGTTGAAGAGCAGCTCGCGATTGCCGTAGCCGCGCAGACTGTCTTCGCGCAGCGCGCGCGAGCCGGTGCGACAGCCGCGCTCGTGGGCGAGCACGTAGAAGCCGGCGTCGTCGCCGGGGTTCTCGAAGGATCCCCGAACTCCATCGGCGCCCACGTCCGCCGCGAACAGGTCGACGAGAGTCGGCCCAAACAACACCGAGGTCGCGCGACGCTGTCCGCTGGGAAGTTCCGCGTTGCGCACGCCGTCGGGGCCGATCACTGCGCCGTCGAGGCGGGTCTCGTCGTCGAAGTAGTAGGCGCGGCGGTCGTAGGTCGCTTGAGTGCCCGCATCGCCCTCGCGTTGCCCATCCTGCAGTCGCGCTGGCAGCTTGCGCGGGTGCCGGCCGAATGCGTTCGCGCTGTCGAACAGGCCGCAGCCTTGCGAGTACACGCAGTCCAGTTTCACCTCGGCGCGAGCAAACGCGGAGATCGCGGAGAACGGCCCGAAGCCGTGCGGAGCGAGCTGTGCCTCGGCCTCGACTTCCAGCACGTGCTGCCAGCCGTAGAGATCCCAGGCATCGGTGGTGCCGAAGTCTTCCCAACCGAACACGACGCGCATCTCGTAGTAGCCGTGGATGTCGACGCGTCTACGCCACGAAGAGGCTGGAGCGACGTCATCGGGCGGACGCCCCGCAGCTTCCGCCGACTCGACCGGCGAGGTTTGCGCGAGCAGGGGCGCGCTCGGCGTAGCGAGCTGCCAGACGGGAGCAAGCAGCAGGGCGAGCGCTCGGCCTGCGTTTCGCCCCATCCCGCCCTCGCTCGAAGCTGCGTGATGAACGCAACCTATTACGAGCGAAGTGCGATCTCAACCGAGCCGGGGCTCTCCCCGCTAGTCCGCTTGCGGTACCGCAGCCTTCGGCTTCGCCGCGGCGCCCTTCCGCGCCCGCGGCTTCGCGCTCTTCGCAGCCGCCGCCTTGCGCGGGCTCGCGCTCTTCTTCTTCGCGCGCACCACGCGCGTCGTCCCCGGGTCGAACTTCTTCGCGAAGCGCCGGCCCGCGCGCGCGGG
>DATBRS010000145.1:0-2068 GCA_036560185.1 Myxococcota bacterium | reverse complement strand
GCTCGGCGGCGGCGATCGTCGTGCGCGCCGAAGACGCGCACAAGTACACGGACAAGCCGATCTTCATCAAGGCACTGTCGTTCGCCGCAGGTCCCGCCGAGGGCAGCTTCTCGCAGAGCTACGACTTCACCACTTTCCAGGAAGTCGTGGTCAGCGCGAACGAGGCCTACAAGCAAGCGGGCATCACGAACCCGCGCGAAGAGATCTCGATGGCCGAGGTGCACGACTGCTTCACCGCCACCGAGCTCGTGCTGATGGAGGACATGGGCTTCTCGCCGCGCGGCACTGCCTGGAAGGACGTGATGGCGGGCCGCTTCGACGGCAACGGTGCGCAGCCGGTGAACCCGGATGGCGGGCTCAAGAGCTTCGGGCACCCGATCGGCGCGAGCGGGCTGCGAATGATGTACGAGATGTGGCTCCAGCTCCGCGGCGAGGCGGGCGCGCGCCAGATCAAGAGCCCGAAGCTGGGGCTCACGCACAACCTCGGCGGGCAGCCCGGCCGCTGCGTGAGCTTCGTCTCGATCGTCGGAAACTGACGACCCCGCGCGCGTCGCGGAGGCGCTGCTGCCCACGCTGCGAGAGCTCTGCGCGCTCGCGCCGCCTCCCGGCGCTGCGCCTTGAGCTGCCGGCACCGCGCGACCTAACGTCGCGGGCATGAGCGAGAGCGCGCGTTTCGAGCTGCTGGCTTCGGGCTATGGCCTCGTCGAGGGCCCCACGGTCGCACCGGACGGCGGGCTCTACTTCAGCGACGTGCTCGGTGGCGGTGTGTTCCTGCTGGCCGCGAGCGGCGTCATCACCACCGTGGTGCCGAAGCGTCGCGGGGTCGGCGGCATCGCCGCGCACGCGGACGGCGGCGTCGTGTGCAGCGGGCGCGACCTCGTGCACGTCAAGGACGGCGTCACGCGCACGCTGTTCGCGATCGAGGGGCTGCCGGGCTGGAACGATCTCTGCACCGACGCGCGCGGGCGCGTCTACGCCGGCGCCGTGCGCTTCCGCGTCTTCGACCCCGGCGTGACCGTCGTGCCCGGCGAGTGCTGGCGCGTCGACGGCGCGAACCGCGCGAGCGAGCTCTACGCCGACGTGAAGCACGCCAACGGCATCGCAGTCTCGCCGGACGGCCGCTGGCTCGCGCACTCGGACACGCGCGGCGAGCGTGTGATCGTGCACGCGCTGCGCCCCGACGGAACGGTCGCCGAGCGCCGACACATTCCGGTGTCGGGGCACGCCGACGGCCTCGCCTTCGACGAGAGCGGCGCATTCTGGGTCGCGCTGGCGGGCGCCGGCCGCATCGACCGCTTCGGCGTCGACGGCGCCCAGCTCGGCTCGCTCGTGGTGCCGGCGCGCATGGTCACGAGCCTGTGCTTCGCAGGCGCAGGTCTGCGCGAGCTGATCGTCGTGACCGCCGACAACAGTCTCGAGCCCAGCGGCAAGGGGGCGGTGCTGCGTACGCGCGCGCCCGTGCCCGGCGCGCCGGTGTACCCCGCGCGGGTGTGAGCCGCGTCACCGCAGGTGGGCCCCCGCTTCGCCGATTCGTAGGGACGGGCTGAGGGGTGCGGGCGCATTGCATTCTCGAATCGACGTGCTGCGGAACGACCGCAAGCGGCTGCTCGCGGAAGCGAATCGCGAGCTGCAAGACGGCGACGTGCGCGCGGCGATCGTGCTCTACCGGCGCGTGCTCCTCGAAGAGCCACGCAACGTGGCAGTCGCGCTGAAGGCCGCGCCACTGCTCGCGCGCATCAGCGGCGATTTCGAGTCGTGGCAGCTGTTCCGCATGGCCTCGCAGGAGCTGATGCGGGCGCGCCGGCGCGAGGAGTGTCTCGCCGCGCTGAAGGAGGCGTGCCGCTGCGTGCCCCACGAGTTCGAAGCGTGGCGGCTGCGCTCCGAGCTCGAGCTGAAGCTCGGCCGCGAGGACGCGGCGTTCGAGACGCTGCTCGAAGGCCGCCGCGCGTTTCGTCAGCCCCAGGGCCGCGCCCAGGCGATCGCGCTGCTCGAGCGCGCGCGCCAGATCGAGCCGTGGGACGTCGAGGTCGGCCTCGATCTGGCGCGGCTCTATGCCAAGACGAACCAA
>DATBRS010000144.1:0-14962 GCA_036560185.1 Myxococcota bacterium | reverse complement strand
CAGGTTGGGTTGCGAGGGAGTGGCCTGTGCGCGCGCGAAAGTTATGCGGGCGACGCGAAGGCGAGCGAGTTGCCCATGCGCTGCCGCCGAACGCGCCGCCGTTGCGCCCCGGACTCTCGCGCCTCGCGTAGCGAGGGTGAGCGGCCGCCGTCGCGCTCTCGCACCCGCCCAATTGCACCGAGCGGCCCACTGCATCCGCCCCGGCGCGAGCGCGGCACTCAGGGCTAGTAGTTCCTGGGCAACCCGAGCCCGCGCCGCGCGATGATGTTCTTCTGGATCTCGCTCGCGCCGCCGCCGATCGTGTCCACGACCGTGTAGCGATAGCTGCGCTCGAAGCGGCCAGCGAGCGGCGCGCGCGCCTCGCCCGGCCGCTGCGCGCCCTCGTCGCCCATGATGTCGAGCGCCGCGTTGGCGAGGCGCTGGCCCGTCTCGTTCATGAACAGCTTGTACTGCGACGACTCGACGGTCGGGATGCGGCCCCCGAGCGCGGCGCTGATCACGCGCCGCTGCAGCACGCGCGAGACCTCTACCTCGGTCGCCGCGCGCGCGAGGCGGTGGCGAACGCCGGCGTTGGCGGCGAGCGGCGCGCCGTCGCGCTGCGCCTCGCGCACCCAGCCGACCAGCGCCTCGAGCTTCTTTTCGAGCGGGCCCACGGGCATCATCGCGAAGCGCTCGAGGTCGAGCGCCTCGCTGATGTAGGTGAAGCCCTCGCCGACTTTGCCGACCACGGAGTCGTCGGACACGAACACGTCGTCGAAGAACACCTCGTTGGTGCGCTCGTCGCCGATCGTCTCGATCGGGCGGATCGTGAAGCCCGCGTGATTCATCGGGATCAGGAACAGCGTGATGCCGTCGTGCTTCTTGGTGGCGTCGGTGCGTGCGCCGACCCAATACCAGTCGGCGAAGTGCGCGGACGTGGTCCACGTCTTCTGCCCGTTCAGCCGAAAGCCGCCCGGAACTCTCTCGGCCTTGAGCTGCATGTTCGCGGCGTCGCTGCCCGCGTTGGGCTCGCTGTAGCCGATCGCGAACTCGATCTCGCCGCGCATGATTTTCGGCAGGAACTCGCGCCTCATCTTCTCGCTGCCGCGGCGGATCAGCGTCTTGCCGACGATGCCCACGCCCTTACCTGGCTGCGGCGCGCCCCAGCGCGAGAGCGCCTCGGTCAGGATGAAGTCGTAGATCCCTGACAACTCCTGGCCGCCGTACTGCTTGGGCCACGACATGCCGAGCCAGCCGCGCTCGGCGAGCTTGCGCATGAACGCGCGCTTGGGCGGCGTATCCACCGTCTGCGAGAGCTGTTCGGGGTTCGCGTCCATCACGTCGGCGGACCAGTTCTCGCGCAGGAACTGCTCGACCTCGGTCTCGAACTTCTTCTCTTCCGGTGTCAGCTCGAACTGCATCTCTTCTGGTCTCCGTTCGCCTTCGGCTCACTGCGCGCGATCTGCGCCGCTTTGGGGCGCGGATCGCTTGCGGCTTCTCGAGCCGCGAGCGGGCGGTGCGTGTTGTGCCTATGCCTTTTTCTCGCGCAGCTCGGCGCTCGCGCGCTCTTCGTTGCGCATCGCTTCGCTCATCGAGTGCGCGTGGCCGTAGTTGAGCGCGGCCTTGGCGGCAGCCACCGCGTGCGGCGGGTTCGCGGCAATCTGTGCGGCGAGCTCGCGCGCCTCCGCCTGCAGCTTCTCCGCGGGCACGACGCGATTCACGAGCCCGCAAGCCAGGGCCTCCGCGGCGCCGATCGTGCGCGCGCTCATGACGAGCTCGAGCGCCATCGCGCGGCCGACGATGCGCGGCAACAGGTGCGTGCTGCCGAGGCCCGGCAGGATGCCGAGCTTCACGAACGCGAGCCCGAGCTTCGCACTGTCGGCGGCGATGCGGACGTCGCAGGGCAGGATCATGGTCACGCCGACGCCGATCGCCGCGCCGTTCACCGCGGCGATCAGCGGCTTCGGATATTCCGCGAGCTCGAGCGGCAGCTTCTTGAGAAAATCTTCCTCGCCGAGCCGCGGCCCCTTCGATGCGTTCTGTCCGGCTTGATGCGCTCGCAGATGCTCGAGGTCGACGCCCGCGCAGAAGCCGCGGCCAGCGCCCGTGAGGATCACTGCGCGCACCGCCGGGTTGTCGCGCCAGGCGCGAATCGTGGCGGTGACTTCGTCGCCCATCTCGGTGGTGTAGGCGTTCAGCTTCTCCGGACGATTCAGCGTGATCGTGCCGATGCCGTCGCTGACGTCGGTGAGGATGAATGCCGGCACGGCGCTAGTTCTCGCCCGTGTAGGGCGACCAGCGCGGCTTGCGCTTCTCGAGGAACGCGCGCGTGCCCTCGATCATGTCGGGGTGCGACGAATGCTCGTCGAGGATGTCGTGCGCGGCGTCGAGCCCCTCCTCGATGCCGTGCTCGAGGCTGGTCCAGATCGCGCGCTTGGTGCGCGCGAGCGCGGTCGGCGAATGGCGCGCGACGATCGCGGCCAGCTCGCGCGCGCGCGTCATCAGGCTCGCCGCCGGCACGACCTCGCCCACCAGGCCGAGCTCGCGGGCGCGCGCCGCGCTCATGCGCTCGGCGCTGCCGAGCAGCGCCATGCGCAGCACCGCGTCGAGGGGAATCTTGCGCGCGAGGCTGGCGGGCTCGAGCGCGGAGACGAGGCCGACCTCGCAGTGCGTGTCGAAGAAGGTCGCGGTCTCGGCGGCGATCACGATGTCGCCGTCCGCGACGAAGTGCAGGCCGCCGCCGACGCACATGCCGTTGACGGCCGTAATCACCGGCTTCCAGCAGCGATTCTGGAGCGCGGTGATCTGCCCGTAGGGCGCGTCCTGCCGCTTGGTGCTGGCGTAGTGCTGCGAAGCGCCGCTAGCGGTCGAGCTGATGTCCCAGCCCGTGCAGAACGCTCGGTCGCCCGCGCCCGTCACGATCGCGCACACGATCTCGGGGTCGCGCGCGATCTCGCCCCAATGGCGGCGCAGCTGCTGCGTCATCTCGTAGTCGAAGGCGTTGCGCGCCTTCGGGTTGTCGAGCGTGAGCGTCGCGACGCCCTCGGCTCTCTCGAAGTGAACGGTGCCCGGCATGCATCTCTCTCGCTTCGCGCCGGAGCGCGACGGCTCAGTCTCTCGCGAGGATCGCGATCCCGCAGGCGGTCGGGTGCCCGCCGATGTTGTGGCTCAGCGCGACGTTCGCGCCGCTCACTTGCCGCTTGCCGGCCTTGCCGCGCAGCTGCTGCACGTTCTCGTAGATCATGCGCACGCCCGTCGCGCCGGTCGGATGGCCGAAAGCCTTGAGGCCGCCGTCGGTGTTCACGGGCAGCTCGCCCGACAGCTCGAAGGTGCCCGCCGCGATGTGCTCCTTCGCTGCGCCCTTCGCGATGAAGCCGAGATCTTCGTAGGTCAGCAGCTCGGTGAGCGTGAAGCAGTCGTGCACCTGCGCGACGTCGATCTCGTCGAACGGCTTCGAGATGCCCGCCTGCGCGTAGACGTCGGCGGCGGCCCAGCCGGTCGGCTTCCACGACAGGAAATCGTTGCCCGGGTCCTTCTGCGGATTCGGGCCCGCGATCACGGTGACGCCCTTCACGAGGATGCGATCCGCGCCGGGCTTCCTCGCGAGATCGGCGCGCGTGACGATCGCGGCGGCGGCACCGTCGGTCTGCGCGGCGCAGTCGTAGAGCCCGAACGGCCAAGAGATCATGCGCCCGTTCAGCGCCTCCTCGAGCGTGATCTCGCGCTTCAGGAACGAGTTGGGCGCGAGGCAGCCGTTCTTGTGGTTCTTCACCGCGATGCGCGCGAGCTGCTCGCGGCCCGCGCCGTACTTCGCGAAGTACGTCGACGCGCACAGTGAGAACCAGCCCGCGGGCGTCTGCGGCAGATCGCGCACGCGATCCATCATCACGCTCGGCCCGGACACGCCGCGATCCTTCGGCTTGTCGTATCCGACCACGAGCACGGTGTCGTAGACGCCCGCCGCGATCGACATCACCGCGCAGCGGAACGCGTCCGTTCCCGTCGCGCAATAATTGCTGACCATGGTGACGGGCTTGCCGAACAGCTTGAGCGCGTCGCTGCACTCGTGCGGGCCCTTGTTCGAGTAGATCGAACCGGTGAAGACCGCGTCGATCTGGCGCTGCGGGTCCTCGATGCCGGCGTCGGCGTAGGCCTCGTAGGCCGCGTCCACGATCATGTCGGACGGCGACTGGTCCCAGTTCTCGCCGAACTGGCAGCAGCCCACGCCGGTGACGGCGGCTTTGTCGCGAAGCGCGTCGGCTCTCATCTCAGACGCCCTCCGGAAGGGGCACGCCCTTCCAGTAGTAATTAGGCCGGCCGCCGCTCTGATGGACGCGGCGGAACTCGAACTCGACGGGCAGGCCGATGCGCACCTGCGCGGGCTCGATGTTCACGAGCTGGAGGTGGACGCGCGCGCCGTCCACCTCGGTGACGGTCACGACCGTCGGCGGATCCGGCGTCGGGAAGAAGAAGTCGAAGGTGTAGGTCTGCACCGTGCCGATGCGATCGGAGAGGCGCACGAGCGCGAAGTCGTCCTTCGCGTAGCAACGCTCGCAGACGCGCTGGATCGGGAACTGCACGCCGCCGCAGCGGTTGCACTTTTGGCCCTTGAACGAGACGTCCTCGTCGCGCTCGCGGAAGTGGATCGTCGCGGAGAGGCCGGCGTCGCGGCCGGCGGCGTACTCTCTCGCGTCGAGCCCGCGCGCCGCGCGGTAGCGGTCGTAGCTCGCGACCGGGCGGCGCCGCGCGAGGTGCCAGGCGACCCCGCGCCGCGGCTCGAGCTTGCCGATGTGATCCGTCACCGCGAAGGCCATCGCCTCGCCGCCATCGCCGTACGCCGCGAGCAGCACGCGCTCGCCTTGCTTCGCGCTCTCGAGTGCAGACGCGAGCAGCAGCGGTGCGAACGCGACGCCCGCGTTGCCGAGCTTGCCGAACAGCGGATCGACGAGCTTCGCGCGATCGAGCTTCAGCGCCGCGGCGGCCCCCTGATGACTGCGCGCGTCGGGGCCGAACAGCGCGATGCGCGTGAAGTCGTTCGCGCTGGCACCGAGCTTCGCGAGCAGGCCGCGCACCACTTCCGTGATGCCTGGCGTGTAGCCCTCCTGCACGACGAAGCGTTCTTCCCAGCTGTGCACGAACGGGTCGCCTTCGCTGCGCCACACGTCGACGATCTCGTCCGCAATGGCGTAGGCGCCCTCGAACGTCGCGATCGCGTCCGCTGCGCCGATCAGAAACGCCGCGGCGCCGTCGCCGAAGCCCTGCTCGAGCCCCGAGCCCGGAGCGCCGAGGCGCGCGTCGCTCGCGACCACGAGCACGCGCCGCGCGCTGCCCGCTGCGACCGCGTCGAAGGCGGCGCGCAGCGCATCGGTTCCGGCGCGCAGCGAGCCCGAGACGTCGGTCGTGCGCACGTCGCGGCGCAGATCGAGCGCTCTCGCGACCAGCGCGGCACCCTGCTTCTCCTTGAAGGCGTAGGTCGTCGAAGCGAACAGCAGCGCGTCGACGCCGGCGCGATCGAAGCCGCGCAAGCAGTTCACTGCCGCGCTGACCGCCATCGTGACCGCGTCCTCGTCGTTCCAGGCCACGGAGCGCTCGGGTCCGCCGTCTTTCGGAGAGCGCCCGGCCATCACCGAGAAGCCGAGGCGGGTCGGCGGCACGTAGGCGCCGAACGAGACGATTCCGGCGGCGCGATCCCCGGCCGACGAGCGGCCGGCTCCCGTGTCGCCTTGTTCGCGCTGCATCGAGGCCTCCCGTTCGACTCCGCTCGTCTCCCACCTCGCCGCGCGCCGCCCGCGCCGCTTGCGCTCGCGGCCGGACGCGCCCGTGGGATCAATTTCGAGCCGGTCCGTATCGTAACCCCGCGAAGTCCCCGCGGTCAAAGGGGGAAATCGAGGAGCGGGCCGGATCAGACCGCCACGGAACTGACGGTGGAGCTACTACCAGGGTGTCGGCCCCAGGCTCTCACCCCAGGTAATCGACTCATGGTTCACTCCGGGAAGCTGCTCCGCTTCGCGCGGGCATCCCACGCCCTCGCGCCCTCTCTCCGCGACGAGGCGCGCATGCTGTGGGCGCTGTCCAAGAACGTGCGTGTGGCGGCGCGGCTCGCGCGGCACCATCCGGAGCGGACCTACACGCTCGCGACGCGCCTCGGCGACGTTCACCTGCGCGACAACTTCGGCGACGTCACGAACCTGCCCGGCTTGCTGGCCGAGAACACCTACCGCGTCGCGAAGCTCGACCGTCCGGGCGAGGTGCTCGACGTGGGCGCGAACATCGGCCTCGTCGCCAAGTGGATTCACGCACACAACCCCGAGCGGCGAATCCACTGCTTCGAGCCGCTCGCCGCGAACGTCGCGCTCGCGCGCCTCAATTGCCCCGCGGCCATCGTCAACGCGGTTGGCGTCGGGCGCGCGCCGGGCCGAGTGCAGGCGAGCGTCGACCGCTTCGGGATGATGGCGTCGACGGTCGCCCAACCGTGGGAGCTCCTGCCGCTCGAGTTCGAGGTCGTGACGCTTGACGACTATGCGCGCGAGCACGGCATCGCCGAGGTGGCGTACTTGAAGGTCGACACCGAGGGCATGGAGCTCGACGTGCTCGACGGCGCGACGCAAGTGCTCGAGCGGACCCATCGCGTCGGGATGGAGACCCACGGTGCGGAGCGGCATGCCGCCGCGCGAGAGCGGCTCCTCTCCGCCGGCTTCGCGATCGACGCCGAGGCGAGAGGCGGCGCGGTCGGGATGCTCTGGGCGAGCCGGGTGTAGCGGAGGCGTCCCGGCGGCCGCGCGCGCCGAGCCGGGCGAACTCGGGCGGCCGGCGCAATGATTCTCTGCATGCCCGCAGCCAGCTCCGCCCCGCGCGTCGCGATCGTGACGGGCGCTTCCTCCGGAATCGGCGCGGCCTCGGCGCGCGCGCTCGCGCACGCGGGCTTCCGCGTCGTGCTGGCAGCCCGGCGTCTCGAGCGGCTCGAAGCGCTCGCCAAGGAGATCGCCGGCGGCGGCGGGAGCGCGCTGCCCGTGGCGGCCGATCTGGCGCGCGAGGCCGACTGCGCCGCGCTCGTCGAGCGTGCCCTGCGCGAGTGGGGGCGCATCGACGTGCTCGTCAACAACGCCGGCTTCAGTCCAGGCGCGCCGATCGAGCTGCTGCCGCGCGCGGAGATGAGCCGCACCTTCGAGGTGAACCTGATCGCGGCGCTGCATCTGACCGGCCTCGTCGCGCCGGTAATGCGCGCCCAGGGCGGCGGGCGCGTGATCAACATCGGCTCGCTCGCCGGCAACGTGCCGGCGCCGATCGCGGTCTCGTACGCGGCGACGAAGGCCGGCATGGAGATGGCCACGCGCTGTATCCGGCTCGAGCTCGCGCCCTGGAACATCCGGCTGTCCCACGTGGTATGCGGCTTCGTCGACACCGAGACGTTCGAGAACACGAAGGCGACGGTCGAGCACATCCGCCGGGACCCGAACAGCCCGTATCGCAAGCTGCTGCTCGACCTCGATGCGTTCGCGCAAAAGCAAGTCGCGGGCGCGCTGCCGCCGGAGACGGTCGCGCGGGTCGTGGTCGCCGCCGCGACCGCGCGGCGGCCGCGTGAGACCTACTTCACGCCCGCCTCGGCGCGGCTCCAGCGCGGCTTGCTGAACGCGCTGCCCGAGCGCTGGCTGCAGGCGCTGCTGCGCCGGCTGTACAAGATTCAGGCGCCTTCGCGCTTCACGGCGTAGCGCGCGGTGTAGTCGGCGAACGCGTCGTCCACTTCTTCAGCGCGCAGGCCGAAGCCCTCGAGCGTGTAGCGATGCGCGCCGTGCTCCTCGCGCGGATGCGCGGCGACGTAGCCCCGCATGCTGCGCTCGAGCTCGGGCGTGAGGGCGAGGCCGAAATGGTCGTAGATGCGGCGCACGCAGCCGACCGCGTCGGCCGTGATCTCGTGAAAGTGCAGATCCAGGAACTGGTCCGCTTGCGCGATCCGCCTCTCGCGCGCGCGCATCCCGTTCCGCAGCGTCTGCGACCACGCGTGCAGCTGCTGTCTGCCGAGCGCGTGCGGATCGCGGGCGTCGCTCGCCACTTGGCGCAGCGTCCACTCCAGCGACGATACGGACGGCACGACGCGGCGCGGATCGCGGTGCGTCTGCACGATCAGCGCGTCCGGGTAGGCGGCGAGCAGCGCGTCGATCGTGCCCAGGTGCCCCGGCGACTTCAGCACCCAGCGCTCTCTCGCGTAGCGCGACTGCATGTGCTGCAGGAAGCGGCGGTGCCACTCGTAACAACCCGTCATCTCGGCCTCGAGCAGCCAGCGCTGATACGTCGGGACGTCGAAGCACATCTCGAAGCGGATGCTCGTGAACTCCGAGGCCGTGATCACGATGCACTCTTGCGGCAGCGCGGCGCCGACCGGGTGAATCGCCTGAATGCCGCGCGCGAGCTGGCGTAGCTGGGAGAAGCGCCACTCGCTCTTCGCGATGCGCGGATCACTCGCGTAGCTCGCGCCCTCGGCGGGCGGACACGGGTCGTCGACCTCCCAAGAGAGCGGCGAGCGATGCGCCGGGTCGAGCGCGAGCAGGCTGTAGAGCAGCGTCGTGCCGGTGCGCGGCAGGCCGAGCACGAACAGCGGCCGCACGATGCGCTGCGCAGCGACCTCGGCGTGGCGCTTGCGCCAGTCGACCAGCCGCAGCCGGCAGACGAGCAGCTCGAGGACCTGCCGCTGCGCGAAGTAGCGGCCGAATGCGTTCAGCGCGGCGTCGCGCTCGAGGGAATCGAGCAGCACGCGCAGGCCCGTGAGGAACGTCTCGGAGCCGAAGTCGCTCGACTTCGCCGCGGAGCGAGCGGCCGCGAGCAGCGAATCCTCAGCCAGCGAGAAGCCGCGCACGCCGAGCTTCGAGGCGCCGCGGCCGAGAGCGTTGAACGCGCGGATCGGAAGCGGGCGAAACGCGGGCGGCGGCGCGGACGACATGCGCGCGGCAGTGTGACTTGCGCCGCGAGCGCGACAAGCCGCGCGGCGCCGCCGGCGCGCTCAGCGCCCGCCGCGCCCCGTGCTCACCGATCCGGCGCGCAGCTGCGAGCCGCGCGAGATGTGATCTCCGCCGGACGATCCACTCGCGGCGCCGTTCGCGGACGCGCTCGTCGGTAGCTCGCCCTGAATCCACTGACGCTGGCTCGTGAACTCGATGCCCTCGGACACGCGCTGGCTCGTCGCGCTGCTTCCGCTCGCGAGCGCGCCGTAGCCGCTCTCGCCCACGAGGCGCGGTCGCTTCGTGCGCGGCGTCTCCTGATAACGGCTCTGCATGTGGCTGTCGTCCCACTTCGCGCCGGCAGCCGCAGCGGTGCTCGCGTTCGAGCCCGCGGCCGCGTCGGGCGTCTCGGCCCACGCGCCCGCGCTCGTGCCCATCGCAATCGCCAGCACCAGCATTCCGATCCGCATCGTCGACCTCCGCGTGAATCCGCCCCCGTATGTCGCGCGCGAGCGCAGCGAGGTGACGCCGCGAGGCTCAGGGCGCAGCCGCGCGAGCGACCGAAGGAAACGGCGGCGGCGGATATTCCGCGAACTGCGGCAACTCGTCGGCAATTTCGAACCACGCTGCGCGCACCGACACGAAGATGTGTCGCGCCTCGCGCACGCCGGGGTCGTCCTCGAGCGCGCCGCACGGGACCACCGCGGCGCCGCGCGCCGGATTGACGAACGGCTGCGGTGCGCCGCAATCCCCGCAGAAGCACTGCGTGAAACGCAGCGCCTCGGGGATCTTGTAGGAGCGCAGGCGCGACTCGCCGCGCAGCCAGCGGAAGCTCTCGAGCGCGACGAACAGATTCGAGGCGTGTGCAGCCGCGCGCGCTCTGCGGCAGCGCCCACAGTGGCAGCTCGTGATGTCGCCCCCGGTCAGGGGCGCGTCGAGCTCGAAGGCAACGCCGCCGCACAGGCAAGCGCCGCGCACGACGCCCGGCGCGGGCGCCGTCGCGCGCTGCGTCTCGAACGAAGGCCCGCCCGAGCCCGAGGCCTCGTGGCGCGGCAGCGAATCTCGCAGCTCGTGCCACGGCGCCTTCGAGCCGACGAAGATGTGCCGGTCGGCGCGAATTCCGATGTCGCCCTCGAGGGTGCCCGCCGGCAGCGCGACCTCGCCGCGCCAGGGCTGCGGCACCTTCGAGCCGCAGCGTCCGCAGAAGGGGCGGGCGCTCCCGGAAGGCGGCGCGAAGCTGCGCACGTTCCCCTCGCCCCGCGTCCAGCGGAACGCGCTCTCGCCGACTCCGACGTAGGTTCCGAAGGCGCTGCCGTGCGCCTTGCGGCAGACCGAGCAGTGGCAGTGCGTCATCCACGTGAAGGGCGCGTCGACTCCCCACGCAACGTCCCCGCAGAGGCAAGCACCCGTCGTCATCCCGTCTCCTGGCTAGGCGCGCAGCGCCGCGAGCCCGGCGCCCGCGAACACGAGCAGCGCGCCGGAGAGTAGTTCGAGCGCGAGGGACCAGCGCGCATCGCGCGCGAGCTGACGCGCGCGCCCCGCGACTCCCGCGTACGCGCTGAGCACCGCGAGCTCGATCGCGATCGAGCTCGCAGCCAGGATTCCGATCTGCCGCGCGACGCCCGCGCTCGGATCGATGAACTGCGGCAGGATCGCGATGAAGAACAGCAACGCCTTCGGGTTGGCGGCCTGCAGGACGAAGCCGCGCGCGAACGGGCTGCCGGCGGGCGACGCGCTGGCGGCGCTCGGAAGGGCTCCCGCTCTGCGCGCGGCGATCGCGGCGAGGATCGCCTGCCCGCCGAGCACCACGAGGTAGAGCGCGCCCGCCCATTTCACGAAGCCGAAGACTCGCGGCGAAGCGGCGAGCAGCGCGCCCACACCGGTCGCGGACAGCGCGAAGTAGAGCGCGTTCGCGGCGAGGATGCCGAGGCTCGCGCGCACACCGGCGGCCGCGCCGCTCTCGAGCGCAGTACCGAGCACGAGCGTCACCGCGATGCCCGGCGTGAGGCTGAGCGCGAGCTCGGTCGCGCAGAACAGCAGCCAGCTCTCGAGAGTCATCCCCGCTCCGAGCCGCGCGTTTCCCTAAGCGCCGACGCGCTCGGCCACGAGCTCGCAGTGGTCGTCGGTGGTGCCGAACGCGTGCTCGAGCAGCAGCGCGCGCTTCAGGAAGTAGTGCGGCGGCATCTCCCAGGTGAAGCCCATGCCGCCGTAGATCTGGATGCACATGCGCGCGTTCTTCAGCGCCGCCTCGCCCGCGACCACGCGCGCCGACGAGACCGCGCGCGCCGCGTCGCCGATCGCGGCGTCGTCGCAGGTCGCGCCCGCGGCGTAGACGGCTGCGCGCGCCGCCTCGACGCGCACGTGCATGTCGGCCGCGAGGTGCTTGATCGCCTGGAAGGACGCGATCGGCCGATCGAACTGCTCGCGCTTCTTCGCATACTCGACCGCGAGCTCGAGCGTCGTCTCGGCCGCGCCGAGCTGCAGCGCCGCGGTGAGCAGCGCGCCGTCGCGCCGCCAATGCGCCGCGAGCGCGGCGTCACCGAGCGGCGCGCCCTGGGGCAACGCCGCGATGTGCCGCATCGGCGTCAGCGGATCGAGCGGCGTCGCGAGGTCGGCGCCGGCGAGCGCGCTCGCGGGCACACGCGTCACGCCCGATCTCCCTAACAGCACGAGCGCGTCGATCGCGCCGGCGTGCTCGAGCAGCTGCGGGCGATTGGTCGGATGCGTGTCGTCGAGCCCGCCCACGATCGTGTCGCCGTTCGCCGCGCCGTCGATGGCGCCAGCCGCGAGGTGGCTCCACACGAGGGGGCCCGGCACGAGCCGCCGCCCGAGCTCGGCGAAGACGAGCACCGCCTCCGCCATGCCGAGCCCGATGCCGCCCTGCGCCTCGGGCAGCCGCAGCGAGAACACGCCCATCTCGGCGAGCTGCCGCCAGCGCTCGCGCGTCACCGGCGCCTTCTCCAGCGCGGCGAGCCCGTCGATCGGGAACTCCTGCTCGCAGAAATCCCGGATGCCCTGCTGGAGCGCGACCTGATCGTCGTTCAGCGAGAAGTTCATCGTGCTTGCTTCTCCTCCACCGGGGGATGCGCGCTCTCGCTGCCGGTTCTCTCATCGAGCTCGGAGGCCACTGTTCGTCTTCTCTCGTCTGCGGCTCGCTGCGCGCTTCGCTTGCTATCTGGGCTCGCGCGGCATGCCGAGGATGCGCTCGGACACGATGTTGCGCTGGATCTGGCTCGAGCCTGCGGCGATCGTGAGCGAGAGCGTGTTGAGGAAGGTGTCGTTGACCTCGACGACGGGTAGGCCGGCGAAGTCGTCGCGCGCGAGGCCGGCGCGGCCGAGCAACCGGTGGCCGAACTCGTAGATGCGCTGATTCAGCTCGGTGAACGCGAGCTTCAGCGCCGAGCCGCCGAGGCCGGGCACGCCAGTCTTCTGGACCTCGCCGATCTGCCACTTCATCAGGGCCCAGAGCGCGTCGGCTTCCGCGGCGAGGTGACCGAGCTCCCGGCGCAATGCGCGATCTTCCCATGCCGGCGCGTCGTCGCGCGTCAGCCGCTTCGCGAGCTGCGCCATGTCGCGCAGGAACTGCGTCAGCTCGATGATGTCGGCGGCCCAGGCGGTGCCGCGCTCGAAGCGCAGCGTCACGTTGGTGATGCGCCAGCCGTCGTTCTCCGCGCCCACCACGTTCTCGCACGGCACGCGCACGCTCTCGAGGAACATCTCGCTGAAGTCGCTCTCGCCGCGCAGCGTGGGCAGCGGGCGGATCTCGATGCCGGGCGCGTCCATCGGCAGGATCAGCCAGCTGATGCCCTTGTGCTTCGGCGCCGCCGGGTTGGTGCGCACGAGCAGCTCGCAGAAGTCGGCGCGCTGCGCGAACGAGGTCCAGATCTTGTGGCCCGTCACGACGTAGTGGTCGCCGTCCCGCACGGCCGCGGTCTTGAGCGCCGCGAGGTCGGAGCCCGCGATCGGCTCCGAGAAGCCTTGGCACCACACCTCCTCGCCGCGCAGGATGCGCGGCAGGTGGCGTTGCTTCTGCAGCTCCGTGCCCTCGGCGATCAGGGTCGGCCCGCCGTGACGCAGGCCGACGAAGTTCATGCCGACGTACGGCGCGCGCGCGCGTGCGATCTCCTCGTAGTAGACCAGCTCCTCGGTGAGCGTCGCGCCGCGGCCACCGTAAGCTCTCGGCCAGTTGACGCCCGCGTAGCCCGCGCCGAACAGCTTGCGCTGCCAGCCGAGATCCCAGGCGCGGCGCGCGTCCCAATCGTTCCGCGGCGGCGGTGCGCCGTGCTTCGGCACTTCGGCCGCGAGCCACGCGCGCAGCTCGGCGCGGAAGTTCTCGTCGGCGTCGGAGTAGCGGAGATCCATGCTTGTCGACTTCGCTCGCCTGCGGTTCGCTGCGCGGCGCTGCTCTGCGACGCGCGAAGCAGCGCATGATACGCAGGGCGTCGCTCGCAGCCAGCGCGCGAACTAGCGTGGCGCGATGCGCTTCACGCTCCAGCTCCCCACGGACAAAGTCTCGAACGCGGCGGAATTCCTGACCGGCGCGGCGATCGGCGAGATGGCGCGAGCGGCCGAGGACGCGGCCTTCGACGCCGCGTTCGTGACGGATCACCCGGCGCCGGGCGAGCGCTGGCTCGCGAGCGGCGGACACCACGCGCTCGATCCGTTCGTCGCGCTCTCGTTCGCGGCGGCCGCGACCACGCGCCTGCGCCTGCAGACCCACGTGCTGATCGCCGCGTATCGCAACCCGTTTCTGGTCGCGAAGGCGATCGCGAGCCTCGACGTCGCATCGAGCGGCCGCGTGATCGTGGGCACCGCGGCGGGCTACCTCGAGCCCGAGTTCGCCGCGCTCGGCGCTGCGTTCGACGAGCGCAACGAGCTCGCGGACGAGCTGCTCGTCGCGCTGAAGCGCATCTGGAGCGAACCGGTGGTCGCGCTCGCGGGCCGACACTTCGCTGCGCCCGCCAACAGCGCGCTGCCGCGCCCGGTGCAAACGCCGCACCCGCCGCTCTGGGTCGGCGGCAACAGCCGTCGCGCGATCCGGCGCGCGGTCGAGCTGGGCGACGGCTGGCTTCCGTTCCCGGCGCCGGGAAAGATGGCCAAGCGCGTCGGGACCGCGGCGCTCGAGAGCGAGGACGACCTCGCGCGCGCCATCGCGTACGCGCGAGAGCACGCGCAATGCTGCGGGCGAACTACGCCGCTCGACATCTGCTTTTCGCCGTTCGGGCTCGACATGCGCAGCGACGGCTCGCCGGAGCCGCGCTCGGTGCTCGCCGCCGCGGAGCGCCTCGGCGCGCTCGGCGTCACCTGGCTCGCGATCACCCTGCCGTGCGCCTCGCGCGCCGAGCTGTGCGAGCGCGCCGCGCGCTTCGGCCGCGAGGTGATCGCGCGAGCGCGCTGAGCCGCCGCGCAAGCCGCGTTGCGCTGCTCGCGTTCACGCGCCGCCGTCACATTGGCCAGCGAGCGCGCTCCTCACCGTAGTAGGATCGCCCCGGGAAGATCGGAGAGAGGGGCCATCCGTGTCGATGATCTCGCGTTCGTTGCGACGAGCGGCTGTCTGCGTGTTGTTGGGGATCAGTGCCGCGAGCGCGGCGTCGGCCACGACGGTGACGGTGCTGATGACGGGGACATGGGACGCGGTCGCGGATACCGCGAGCGTCCTCGACGGGTCGATCAAGATCGGCGGGGGCTTCAGCGCGACGTTCACGTATGACGACCAGACACCAGACTGTGAACCTTTCGTCGGCATCGGCTGCTTCTTGATGAATGGGAACGCCGGCGCGTTGGAGTTCACGACAGGCAACTACTCGTTCATCGACCAGGGGACCACACAGAACGGCGTGGGCACCGAAGACAGTGTTCAAGGCGTCGACCTCGTTGGCCTCTTCTTCGACAACTATCGAATCTCTGGGGCACTGCCCTCCGGCGTCGCGCTGGCTCCGCTTGGGTACGCGAATCCTTCCCTAACCGACTACACGGAAACTGCGCTGACCTCGGACCGCCTGTCGGACATCCCCTGGGATGCGAGCCTCTTCGACACGAACTTCTACTTC
>DATBRS010000143.1:0-11976 GCA_036560185.1 Myxococcota bacterium | reverse complement strand
CTCGGGCGGCGCCTGCACGAGCTCGATCAGCACGCCTTCACCGCCGATCGGAGCCGCCTCGTTGCCCTTCGGGTGGATGAAGCATACGTCGAAGCCCGCCGCGCCCTTCCGGATTCCGCCAGGAGTGAAGCGAACGCCGGCGCGCTCGAGCCACGCGACCGCGGCCGCGAGGTCGTCGATCCATAGCCCGACGTGGTTCAGAGCGGGGTCGTGCACTCTCGGGCTCTTGGCCGGGTCGAGGGGCTGCATCAGGTCGACCTCGACCTTCAGCGGGCCCGATCCGGCAACGGCGATGTCCTCGTCGACGTTCTCTCGCTCGCTGCGGAACTCACCCGTGCGGGTGAGGCCGAGCGTGTCGATCCAGAGCTTGCGCAGGCGGCCCTTGTCCAAGCCTCCGACGGCGATTTGCTGAATCCCGAGTACGCGAAATGGGCGGCAATCGGACGGCAACTGAGCTCCTCGGCTGCGAGTTTTGTGAGGCAGATCACGAGAAATGCGAGCAACCTGCTAGGTGAGCTGGGTCACTACTACTGTACGATGCGCTCCTTCAGGGTGCTTCCAACGTGGAGATTTCAATGCGCAAATTGGTGCTGGTTCTTTTGCTGGCGCTGTTCGCGTCGGGTTCGAGCGCGTCCACGGTCACTGCGGTCGGCGACACGTTCACGGTCAACTTCAACGGCATCGTCGACTACGGCAATCCGCAGACAGCGACCGTGATGCCGGGCCTCACCGCGAGCGCGCAGTTCACGATCTCGTCGTGGAGCTACAACGGCGGCACGGGCAAGACGACCGTCGCCTTCAACATCGTGATCGACAACACCTCGGACACCCAGGTCTGGCAGAGCGCGGTTGTTACGTCGATCGGCTTCGACACGAACCCGAACGCCCTGAGCGGAACCTCGAGCGGCGTGTTCACGAGGTTCGTGGCCGGTGGAAGCTTCCCGACCGGCGCCGGCTTCAACGTCGAGTACTGCGCGAGCGGCAACCGCAACAACTGCAACGGCCCGGGCAACACGCCGCTGAACGTGAACGACCCGAACGGCACGGCGGTCGTGACGATGGTGTTCAGCGGGAACCTCTCGACCCTCGACTTCACGAACTTCGGGATCCGCTGGCAGGCGCTCGACTCTCAGAAGCTCGGCCTCTCCGGCGGCTCGGGCATCGGCGTCGAGACCACGACGCCCCCGATTCCGGAGCCCGCCTCGATGGCGCTGTTCGGCCTCGGTGCGCTGATGGTCGGTGCGGTCATGCGAAAGCGCGCACAGGCGTAGCCGCTTCTCCTCTCTCACCGACGGCCGGCAGCCACGTGGCGCCGGCCGTCGGTCGTTTCGGGAGCCGGCTCGCCGCGTGCCTCGCCGCTGGTCGCCCCTGGAGTCGATTCCCTCTAGGCTGCGCGCCCGCGATGCCCGCCCCCCCCAAAGCGTCCGTGCACTTCCGCAGCCTCGGCTGCGCGAAGAACCTGCTCGACACCGAGGTGATGCTCGGCGCGCTCGCCACGCGCGGCTACGCGATCGCCGAGAGCCTGGACGATGCCGACATCGCCGTCGTGAACACCTGCTCGTTCATCGACAGCGCGCGCGAAGAATCGGTGCAGGCGATCCTCGAAGTCGCGGATCTGCGCGAGAGTGGGCAGCTGCGCGGCCTCGTCGTCGCCGGCTGCATGCCGCAGCGCTATGGCGCCGCGCTCGCGAAGGAGCTGCCCGAGGTCGACGCATTCGTCGGCACCGGCGCGTTCCACCAGATCGCGGACATCCTCGACGACGCGCTCGCCGGCCGCGGACGCGGCGTCTACGTCGAGGCAGGCCGCACCCATCTCTATGACGATGCCGCGCCGCGCATCCTGACGGGCGCCGGCCACAGCGCGTACGTGAAGATCGCCGAGGGCTGCGACCGCATCTGCGCGTTCTGCGCGATCCCAGGCATCCGCGGCGCGTTCCAGAGCCGCAAGCTCGAGAGCGTGGTCGCCGAAGTGCGTCAGCTCGCGAGCGTCGGCGTGCGCGAGCTGAACCTCGTGGCGCAGGATTCGACGAGCTACGGCAAGGATCTGGCGCTGCGCCCGGGCGCCGGCCGCCCGAAGCTCGCGGATCTGGTGCGCGCGCTCGACGCGACCGACGTGCCCGCGTGGATTCGCTTGCTCTACCTGTACCCGAGCGCCGTCACCGCCGACCTGATCGACGCGATCGCCGGCGCCAAGCGCGTGCTCCCATACGTGGACGTGCCGCTCCAGCATGCGAGCGACCGCGTGCTCAGCGCGATGAGGCGTGGCACGACGGGCGAGCGCCAACGGCGGCTCGTGGAAAAGCTGCGCGCGGGCATCCCGGGCCTCACGCTGCGCACCACCTTCATCGTGGGCTTCCCTGGCGAGACCGATGCCGATTTCGCCGAGCTGCTCGAGTTCGTGCGCTGGGCGCGCTTCGATCGCGTGGGCGTGTTCCGCTACTCGGACGAGGAAGGCACCGCGGGCCTCGCGCTCACTGACAAGGTGCCGCGCAAGCTCGCGCGCGAGCGCTACCGCGCACTGACGAAGCTGCAGGCCGGCATTCTCGCCGAGAAGCTGGCCGCGCGGATCGGCGAGGAAGACCTCGCGCTCGTCGACGCGCCGATCGGGCGCGACAAGGCGCAGGCGCGGCTCGCGAGCCAGGCGCCCGAGATCGACGGCGTGACCTTCGTGCGCGGGAAGAGCCTGCACGCCGGCGATCTCGTGCGCGTGCGGCTCACTCACGTGAAGCAGGGCGTGGACCTCGAGGCGGACGCGCTCGAGGTGATCCGCCCGGCGACAGAGCGCGCTGCGGGTCCGGAGGTCGGCGCGGTCGCTGCGCGCTAGGGGCGCGGGCCGCTCGGGCCGCCTCGGATCAAGTACGCGGGCAGTCGGCCGAAAGAGAGCGGGACCGCAGGGGGTTCCGCTGTGTCCTCGTGGCTACTCCAGAGCTTTCCGCTCATCGGCACCTGTCTCTTCGTGGGCGTGTCGATGCTCGTCTCGATCCGGCTGCTGCTGCTCGCGCGCCGGACGAACCGCCGGCCGGAGCTGTACCTCGGGCTCGGCTTGCTCGGCACCGCCGTGCTCGGCTACGGCGTGATGATCAGCGCGGCGATCTTGCGCGGCATGGAACAGGCCGTCTCGGTGTCGAGTCTCGATCGCTGGCTCCAGGCCTTCGGCCAGATCGTGCACGACGCGGGTGTCAGCATGACCGTGCTGTTCGTGCTCACGGTGTTCCGGCCGACCGAACGCTGGGCCCGAGTGCTCGCGGGCACGCTGGTCGCGGCGCTCTGGATCGGCCACGTCGGCTGGGAGCTCGGGAACCGATACGAGATCGTGGGCCGCGGCCACGGCCTCTGGTGGCTGCGCTACGGCGTGATCTGGACGTATCCGATCTGGACGATGGTCGAGTCCTATCGCTACTGGGCGACGATGCGCCGGCGCGTCGCGGTCGGGCTCGCGGAGCCGCTGATCGCGAACCGGTTCTTTCTGTGGGGCACCGGCTCCTTCAGCAGCCTGCTCGCGATCTGGACCTCGAGCAGCTCCTTCTTCCTGGCCGACTCCCCTGAGATTCTGTCCGCGTGGGCGCCGACGATTCAGGTCGCGACCGCCGCGGCCGGCATTGCGACCGTGTCGCTCTACTACCTCACGTTCTTCCCGCCGCTGCTCTATCAGCGCTGGATCGCGGGCTCGGCGCCACTCGCCAGCTCGCCTCGGTAGCCGCGCGCGAGCAGGTAGCGCTCGGTCGTTCCCTTCCGGCTCGCTCTCGGCTTCACGACCTTGGTCGAGTCGAAGCGCTTGCGAACGCCCAGCTCGAACGCGTGCGCCTCGGGGCACTCGAGCAGCTTCACGAGCAGCGTGCCGGCCGGCACGAGCAGCTGCGGGACAGCCGCGGCGATCGCCTCCAGCAGCGCCTCTTCGCGCGCGCGATCGGTCGCGCGGATGCCCGTGAGCTTCGGCGCCGCGTCTGAGAGCACCACGTCGAAGCGAGCGGGCGAATGCTCGAGAAGCGCAGCGATTGCAGTGGGTTCGCCGAGATCGCCCGAGAGTGCGAACACATTCGCGAGCAAGAGCGGCGGGTCGATGATCGCGATGTCGACGCCGACGACCCGGCCTTCCGGCCCGACCCGCTCTGCAGCTACCTGCAGCCAGCCACCCGGCCAGCAGCCGAGATCCGCGACTCGCGCGCCGCGCCGAAGAATGCGCTGGGCGTCGTCGATCTCGAGCAGCTTGTACGCCGCGCGCGACCGGTACCCCTCCGCCTTGGCGAGCTGGTGGTAGTGATCCTTGCGGTCGTACGGCATCGCGCTGCCCGCGAGCGTGCGCGCCTCGCTCGCTAGCGAACCGCGCCGCGCACCTTCACCACGGCGTTGTTGTGCCCGGGCACGGCGCCGCGGACGAGCAGCAGGTTCTTCGCCGAGTCGACGCGCACGACGAGCAGGTTGCGCGTCGTCACGCGCTCGTCGCCCATGTGGCCGTACATGCGCTTGTTCTTGTGCACCGTGCCGGGGTAGGAGCGCTGGCCGATCGAGCCAGGGCGGCGGCTGCCCTCGTGGGAACCGTGGGTCCATTTCTTGATGTGGAAGTGGTGGCGCTTCACGACGCCTTGGGTGCCGCGGCCCTTCGAGGTGCCGATCACGTCGACGCGCTGACCCGCCTTGAACAGGCTCTCCGCGCTGACCTGGGCGCCGACTTCGTGCTCGGCGACCGCGTGCGCGTCGAGGCGGCTCTCGCTGAGCGTGCGCTGCACCGCGACGCCCGCCTTCTTGAAGTGGCCGACCTCGGCGCGACTCAGCGTCTTCTCGCGGCGCGAGCCCGCGCCGAGCTGTAGGGCGGTGTAGCCATCGCGCTCGACACTGCGCTTCAGCACGACGGTATTGGGCGCCGCATCGAGCACGGTCACGGGGATGCACTCGCCGGTCTCAGTGAAGACCCGAGTCATGCCGATCTTGCGGCACAAGAGTTCGATGGCCACGATCGCTCTCCAAACGGTGATGAAGGCACGGCGGGGAAGTGATTGCGTCCCGCTCCGCGCGCCCGACGGGGGGCCCGGCTGGGCTGAAGGGCCGCGCATCATAAGAGGGGGCCCAGATGGTGTCTAGGGGCGAAAGCGCCGGGAAGCGGCGCCATTCCGTCGTGCTGATCCCGGGCGACGGCATTGGGCCCGAGGTGACGGAAGCGGCCTGCGCGGTGATCGCAGCCGCGGGTGTCCAGATCGACTGGCAGCACGCCGAGGCCGGCGCAGACGTCGTCGCGAAATACGGGACGCCGGTGCCGGAGACGGTTCTGCATGCGATCCAGCGCACCGGCGTTGCCTTGAAGGGGCCCATCGGCACGCCCATCGGCGGCGGCTTCAAGAGCGCGAACGTCACGATGCGGCAGTCGCTCGACTTGTTCGCTTCCGTCCGGCCGGTGAAGACGCTGCCCGGGGTGCCGTCCCGCTACGAGGGCGTCGACCTCGTCATGGTGCGCGAGAACACCGAGGACCTGTACGCCGGCCTCGAGCACCGGGTGGCGCCGGGCATCGTGGAGAGCCTGAAGGTCGTCACCGAGGCCGCCTCGCTGCGCATCGCCGAGTACGCCTTCGCGCTGGCCGAGCGCGAGAGCCGGCGCGAGGTGGCCGTCGTGCACAAGGCCAACATCATGAAGCTGAGCGACGGGCTGTTCCTCGAGTGCGCGCGCCGCGTCTCGAAGCGGCACCCGAACGTCGGCTTCCGCGAGGTCATCGTCGACAACTGCGCGATGCAGCTGGTGAAGGATCCGACGCAGTTCGACGTGCTCCTGCTCGGGAACCTGTACGGCGACATCATGTCCGACTTGGGCGCCGGCCTGGTCGGCGGCCTCGGCGTCGTGCCCGGCGCGAACGTGGGCGAATCGTGCGCGATCTTCGAGGCGGTGCACGGCAGCGCGCCCGACATCGCGGGCAAGCGCTTCGCGAATCCCACCGCCGTGATCCTGTCGAGCGTGATGCTGCTGCGGCATCTCGGCGAGTACGACGCGGCGCGAGCGATCGAGAACGCGGTGCGCGCGACGCTCGCCGAGCGCGCGAATCACACGCGCGATCTCGGCGGCAGCGCGAGCACGGATGCCTTCACGCGCGCCGTGACCACGCGCCTCGGCTAGCAGTTGTTACGCCCCGCGCTCGTGCTCGGCCTCGACGGCGCCGTCTTCTCGGTGCTGCGCCCACTCGCGGAAGCCGGGCGGCTCCCGAACCTCGCGCGGCTGATGGCGGAGGGCGCCCACGCGCCGCTCGCCAGCACGCTGCCGGCGATGACGTTCCCCGCTTGGTCGAGCTTCTGGACCGGGCTCGCGCCGGGGCGGCACGGACTGTTCGACTTCACCCAGAAGCTGCCCGGCGAATACGCGCTGCGCTTCGCGAACGCGGCCGACCGCGATGGCGCGTCGCTCGCGCGGCGCGTGCGCGACGCGGGCGGCAGCGTGCTCGTGCTGGGGCTGCCCGCGACGTTTCCGCCCGAGCCCGTGCGCGGCCTGCTGGTGGCGGGCTGGGACGCGCCCGTCTCCGCCGGCAGCGATGCCTCGCGCGCATCCGACCCCGCCTTGTATCGCGCGGTCGAGCAGCGCGTGGGGCCGTGGATGACGCCCGATCTCGATGAGGGCGCCCATGGCGAGGCGTGGCACGAGCGCGCGATCGACGTGCTGCTCGCACGCATCGAGCGCAAGACGCGCTTCGCGCTGGAGGCGCTCGCGCAGCTGCGCGCGCGCGGCGACGCGCCGGACCTGATGTGCGTGGTGTTCTCGGAGAGCGACACCGTCTGTCATCACTACTGGCGCGATCACGACGCGCGCTCGCCGCGGCACGAGCCCGGCGTGGGCGCGAAGCGCCGCGGCGCGATCGAAGCCGTGTACGTCGCGCTCGACGCCGCGTGCGGCGAGCTGCGGCGCGCGTTCGGCGAAAGCTCCGCGTGCTTCGCGCTCTCGGATCACGGAGCGGGCGGTGCGGCGCGCGAGATCGTGCACCTCGGCCGCAGGCTCGCAGAGTGCGGGCTGCTCGTGCGCAAACGCGCGAGCGTCCGCAGCGCGGCGGCGCGCGCGGCCCGCGAGCTGGCGCTGCGCGCGCTCCCGCCGCGCGCGCGGGAGCTCGCCTTCCGCCGGCTGCGCGGCGCGGCGGCGCGCATCGAGAGCGCAGCGCGCTTCGCGGACAACGACTGGGCGAAGAGCGTCGCGTTCAGCGAGGACGTGAACACGCAGCCGGGCGTCTGGATCAACTTGGCCGGGCGAGAGGCGGAAGGCTGCGTCGCGCCCGCCGACTACGAGCGCGTGCGCGACGACGTGATCGCGGCGCTCGGCGACTGGAAGCTGCCGGATTCGAGCGCGCCGGTGGTCGCGCGCGCGCAGCGTCGCGAGGAGATCTATCAGGGACCGCACGTCGGCCGCGCGCCCGACATCGTGCTCGAGCTCGCGCTGCACGAAGGCTACGGGCTCGCGCTCGTGCCGACGCCGTGGCAAGGCGCCGGCCCGAGCGTGCGCCGCCTCGAGGCCCACGAGCTCGGCGGCGGAAAGGGCCGCGGCATGAACGGCGTGCACACGCCTCACGGCATCTGGCTCCAGGCGAACACGGACAGCGCACGCGGCGTGCTCGGGCCGGCCTCGATCGTCGACACCGCGCCGACGATCCTGCGCGCTCTGGGCCTCGGCTTCGAAGCGCTCGATGGAAGCGCGCTCGGCGGCGATGGCCGCGCGTATTCGGCGGCCGAGCAGGCGCTCGTCGCCGAGCAGCTGCGCAAGCTCGGGTACCTCGAGTGAGCGCGCCGGCGGCCCCGCCCGAGCGCACGGCGCGGCACCAGCTGCGCGACGTGGGCGCCGCGTTGCTGTGGGCAACCGGCGTGACGCGTCCGTGGCTGCGCGCGCGCAGCGCACTCACGATCGTGACCTTCCATCGCGTGCTCCCGCCCGAAGATCTCGCCGCCGCACCGCTGCCCGGTTTGTGTGTGACGCCGCAATTCCTCGACGGCGCGCTCGCGTTCTTCGCGCGCCACTACCGCTGCCTCGCGCTCAGCGACGCGGTGCGCGCGCTCGCGGCTGGGCCGCGAGGCCGCCCGCTGCTCGCGGTCAGCTTCGACGACGGGCGCGCGGACGGCTTCGCGCACGCGCGTCCGCTGCTCGCGAAGCATCGCGTGCCGGCGACGTTCTACGCCGTCGCAGACGCCGTCGACGCCGCGGAGCCGCTCTGGCCCGATGCGATCGCGCTCGAAGTGCAGGCGCTGGCCGCGCGCGGCGCCGAGGGGCGCAGTGCGATCGGCGCGGTGTTCGGTGCGCCGATCCCGGACGAGACGCCGAGCGCAGCGCTGCCCAAGCGCGCGGCCAACCTCGCGAAGGCCTGGCCGTCGGCGCGCATCGAGCTCGCGCTCGCGCGCCTGCGCGAAGCCTCCGGCGGAGCGCCGATCCCGAGCTGGGAGCGGGCGATGAGCTGGGGCGAGCTCGCGCAGCTCGCGGGAGAGGGCCACGAGATCGGCTCGCACTCGGCGAGCCACGCGATCTTGCTACGGGAGTGCGTGCCCGATTTCGCGGCCGAGGTGGCCGGCTCGAAGCGCACGCTCGAGGCGCGGCTCGGCGTCCCGGTGCGCAGCTTCTGTTATCCGTCGGGCCTCTACGACGACGCCGCGCTCGAAGCCGTGGCGGCGACGGGCTACGAGAACGCCACCACCACGCTGCCGGGCAAGAATCGCCGGGGCGCTTCGCCCTTCGAGCTGCGCCGCCTCGACATCGACGGCGTGCTGAACGCGCGCCGCGACGGCACGGCCTCCCCGAGCGTGCTCGCCTGGCGGCTCGCGAGGGCGCGCGCGTGAAGACCCTCGCCGTCGTGGTCTCGCACTACCCGGCGCTCTCGCACACGTTCATTCGCCGCGAGGTCGCGGCGCTGCGCGAGCTCGGTGTACCCGTGCAGACGTGCAGCATTCATCGCGCGGACGCGAGCGCTCTGATCGCGGACGCGGATCGCGAGGAGGCGAAGCGCACGATTGCGGTGCGGCCGGCGACTGCGCGGGCGGTACGCGAGGCGTTCTTTCTCCCACGGCGTCGCCCGGGCCTCGGGTTCTCGAGCCCGGTCGCGCTCCTGCGCGCCTGCAGGCAGTCGCTAGTGGGCCATGCGAAGAGCCGGCTCCATCCATTCTTCTATTGGGCCGAGGCGCAGCTGCTCGTCGGCGCCCTCGGCGACCAACGCGTCGGCCACGTTCACGCGCACTTCGCCAACGCGGGCGGCGAGGTCGCAGCGGTCGCCGCGTGGCTGCTCGATGCCACGTTCAGCCTCACGTTGCACGGCCACTCCGACCTCGAGCTGACCCACCCGCGCCGCCTCGAGGCGCTCGTCTCCGAGGCGTGCTTCGTCGTGTGCGTCACCGAAGCGATGCGGGAGGCCGTCGCCGCGCGCGTTCCCGATTCCCGTAGCAAGCTTCACGTGGTGCGCTGCGGACTCGACGCTGCGGGCCTCGCACCAATCCCGCGCGCCGCCGCGCCCGGCGCGAACGCGAAGCTGCGCTTGCTGCACGTCGGCCGCCTCTCGCCCGAGAAGAATCAGGCGCTGCTGCTCGACGCCTTCGCGGACGCGGTCGCCGGCGGGCTCGACGCCGAGCTGCGCATCGTCGGCGAAGGTCCCGAGCGCGCGGCGCTGACGGCCCAGATCGCGGCGCTCGGGTTGGCCGCGCGTGCGACGCTCGTCGGTCCGCTCGCTGGTGCGGAGCTCGCAGCGGAGTACGCGGCCGCGGACGTCTTCGTGATGTCGAGCCGCATGGAGGGCCTCCCCGTCGTGCTGATGGAGGCGTTCGCGCAGGGCGTGCCGTGCATCGCGCCCGCGGTGGGCGGAATCCCCGAGCTGATCGCGGACGCGAACGGCTGGCTCTTCCCGGTCGGAGACCGCGCGGCGCTCGCGGCGTGTCTCTCCGCGGCTGCGCGAGAGCGCGCGGGCCTCGGCGCGCGCGGCGCCGCGGGCCGCGTCGCCGTGCTCGCGGCGCACGGCGTGCGCAAGAACGCGGCGGCGCTGCGCGCGTTGATCGCGCCGCGGCTCGCGGACTAGCGTCGCGCCGTGCGCCTCGCGCTGCTCGCCGCGTTCCGCTTCCCCGCGCCGCAGGGCTCGCAGCGCTACGCCGACGAGCAGGCGCGCGCGCTCGCGGCCGCCGGCGCCGAGGTCACGCTGTTTTGTTATGGACGCGGCGACGGGCGCGACACCGGCGCGCTCCAGCTCGTGCGCAGCGCGCCCTGGCTCGCGCCGGCGCGGCCCTCCGCGCGCCTCGATCTGCGCAAGCTTCCGTCCGACGCCTCGCTGATGACGGCGCTCGCGCGCGCCCACCGCGCCGCGCCCTTCGACGCCGTGCTCGCGCACAACGCCGAGGCCGCGTTGCTCGCGCTCGCGCTGCGCCCCGTGCTGCGCGCGCCGCTGATCTACGTCGCGCACACGCTCTGGCAGGTGGAGCTCGCGGCCTACCTGCCGCGGGCGTTCGCGCTCGCGGGCGCGCTGCGGGCGCCCGGCGCCGCGCTCGATCGCCTGCTCGCGCGCCGCGCCGACGCCACGCTCGTGCTCTCGGAGGCTGCCGAGGCGGCGCTGCGTCCCCATGCACGCGGACCGCTCGCGCACATCGCGCCCGGCTGGACGCGCGAGCCCGCGCCGGACGCGGACGAGATCGAAGACGTCTGCCGCCGTCATGGCCTCGCGCCGGGCGAGTTCGCGATCTACACGGGCAACTTGGACGGTTATCAGGATCTCGCCGAGCTCGACGCCGCCGCCGCGCGGCTCGCGCCGCGCCGGGTCGTGGTCGCGACCCACGATTCGCGCCGCGTACGCCTCGCCCACTTGCGCGTGCTGCGCATCGCGTCGCCCGAGGAATCGCGGCTGCTGACGTACGGCGCGCGCCTGGCGGTCGTGCCGCGCCGGCACGTGGGCGGCTTTCCGATCAAGCTGCTGCAGTACATGGAGGCCGGGCGCGCCATCGTCGCGCGCGCGCCGCTCGCGGACACGCTGGTGCACGGCGAATCCGGCTGGCTGCTCGAGCAGCGCGACTCGGCGGACGCGCTCGCTGGCGCGATCGCGCGCGTCTACGACGACGCGCCGCTGGCCGCGCAGCTCGGAGCGGGCGCGCGGCGCGTGTTGCTGAAGGCGCACGACTGGCCGGCGCTCGCGTGGGGCACGCTCGATCTCGCGCGCCGAGCGATCGCGCGGCGGCGCGGAACGCCCGACGGCTAGCGGCGCGGCGACATCGCGATCGTGGCGATCATCCCGAACAGCGAGGTCGCGAAGGCGAGGCCGATCAACGCCGTCAGCAGGCCGGCCGGGATGTTGGTGTGGAATTCTGCGCCGGGCTCCGCGAACAGCTTCCCGAAGAAGCTGCTGTAGAGGCCGCCGGCATTCGCGCCCCAGGCGGCCGCGAGCGCGGCGCGGCGGCGCAGGTCGTCCGCGCGAAAGGCGAGCGCTGCGCCGATCACGAAGCCACCGATCAGGAAGTCGTCGAGCACGAAGGCTAGCGGGCGGCCCTGGCCCCAGCTGCGGAGCGTCTCGCCGAGCACGAGCAGCGAGCCGTGCAGCACGCCCAGCACGCGCAGCGTCTGAGCGAGCGCGCTACGGGCCAGGCGGCCTTCGAGCGGTGCGGCGCTCACGGCGTCTTCGCGCCGCCGCTCGTCAGTCGCCCGTAGCGAGTGTGCTCGGTGCGCGAGACGGATTTTCCCGCGCGCGACGTCTCGTACTCGACGGGAGGCCCGGGCGTCGCGTCGGCGAAGCACATCGCGAGCGTGTCGCCGTTCGCCGCGTGCGTCTGATAGCGCCAGCCGGGCATCGCGCCGAGCGGCGAGCGGCACTCTGCGCGCTCGCGCGTGGCTCTCGACGCCTCGAACAACGCGTGCTCCCGCAGCTCGCTCCACTTCGCGCTGGATTCGCTGGCAGGCGCGCTCGGCGCGCCGCTCGCGTCCAGCGTTTCGACGCGAATCGTGGCCGCCTCCGCCGTCGCGGAGAGGACCGTCATGCGCTGGCTCGAATCCACGCCCGCCTCGCGGGT
>DATBRS010000142.1:0-15472 GCA_036560185.1 Myxococcota bacterium | reverse complement strand
TTTTGTTGGTGCGCTTCGCGCGCTCTGAAGCGGCGCTCGGAGCGTCCGACGCCAGCTGTTATGCCGTGCGGCGTCGGCCGAGGGCGAACAGGAAGAGAGCGCTGGCCGCGGCCAGCGCGAGGCGGCTGGGCTCGGGGACGGCAACGACCTGATAGAAGCTGGTGAGGCCGACGGAGTCGCCGGGCGTGAGCGTGAAGGTGTGCGTGATCGAGATCGTGCCGTTGGCGGCGATACTCGCGATCGTGGCGCCGGGCAGGCCGGCGTTGGCGGACGCGGTGGCGGAGCCGCCTGCGTAGGGGGCGTTCAGGGCGAAGCCCGGCCCTAATAGCTGGAGCGTCGTCGTGCCGTCGTTCGCGGCGTTGAAGACGTAGCCGGCGCCGGCGCTGCTCACGGTCGCGACGCCGTTGCCGTTCGCATCGGTGACGGTCACGCCGATCGACCCGCCGAGCGTGGAGATCGGCGTCACCGGCGGCGAGACCGGGAGCGTGACCGTGAACGAGTAGGTCTGCGTGGTGGCCGAGCTGTTCTGGATCGAGAAGAAGCCGTTCACGAACGGATCGGCGTCCGCGGTGACGTCCCAGCCGAGCGTCCAGCCGCCCGTGACCCGCTGGCCGACGAACGTCTCTTCCGGTCCGCTTCCGCTCGGGGTTCCGCTCTGCGAGTGCGTCCAGGTAGAGGTTCCGCCCTGAGCGTTCACCCAAGAGAGCGAGATCCCGAGCGTGCTCGCCGCAGCAGGCCCCGCGAGCGCCAGCGCCATGCAAAGCGCCGCGACGGACTTCAGTCTCCGCATGATTTCCCCCCGGTGTTGGAGCGTTTGGCCGGCGACTCCGGCGAACGCGCACGAAGCTATGCGGCCTGCGTGGCGGGTGTCGCGGGGATTCGAGGACGTGCTCGTGGCGAATCTCGGCGCGCGCGGGCTCCCGCGTGACGGGATCGTGGGGCGCCTTCGCGCCCGCGCGGCGAACGTGCGAGCGCGCGCTTCACTCGCCGAGCATGCGCGCAACGCGCACACCGAACGCGCGCGCAAACAGGTGCGGCGCCGCGGCGTGCGCGCGAGTCGCAGCTTCGCTGCGCCCACCAGAGAGGGCGAAGTCGATGCCGAGGAAACCGCCGAGGCGCGCGAGCTGCGCGGCGAAATCTCCGACCAGGCGCTCGTAGCGCAGCTCGAGCCGGCGCTCCGGCGCGATCTCGCAGGCGACGTTGCGCCATGCGCGTTCGGATGCGCGCAGCCGCGGCCATTGCTGCGCTTCGCGCGGCGCGCCGCGCGCGAGGTACACGAAGCGCGCGTGCGGCCAGGCGCGCAGCGCGACGTCGTAGCGATCGTGCAACGCGCCTCCGAACGGCCGCGCGTCGCCCGCGCGCACGCCCGCGATCACCGCGCGCGCCAGCGCACCTCGCGCCGCGCAGCACTCGTCCCATTCGAGCGCGAAGTCGAGGTCGCCACCCCAGGCGAGCGCGCGCTGCCTGCGGATCGCCAGCTCGAGCAGTGCCAGCCCGTCGCGCTCGGCGCCGAGCAACAGGAACATCTGCATGCCTGCTCGCCTCCCACCCCGCGCCAGCATTCGCGGTGCGAGCGGCGAGGGTGAGGCGTGCCGCGCAAGCCCTCGCGACGCTGCGGTGCCGCGCCGGTGAAGCGCGACGAGGCCTCGGAGGTCGCGCCTACTTCGCGAGCGCGGCGTCGATCGCGGCGCGCACCTCGGGCGCGCTCGCCTCGAGGCGCGGGTTGAAGCGGGCGGCGACCTGGCCGTCCTTGCCGATCACGAACTTCGCGAAGTTCCAGGCGATGTCGCCGGGGCCGTCGGGCTTCGTGGCCTGAGAAGTCAGCCACGCGTAGATCGGCGCGCGCGCCGCGCCGTTGACGTCGAGCTTCGCGAACATCGGGAAGCTGACGCCGTACTTCGTCGCGCAGAAGCTCTTGATGTCGGCTTCGCTGCCGGGCTCTTGGCCTGCGAATTGGTTGCACGGGAAGCCGAGCACGCTGAAGCCGCGGGCATTGTACTCGTCGTAGAGCGACTGCATGCCGGCGTAGTGCGGCGTCAGGCCGCAGCGCGAGGCGACGTTCACGACGAGCAGCACCTTGCCTTTGTAGTCGGAGAGGGATTGCTGGGTGCCGTCGATGGTCTTGTGCGAGAAGTCGTGGAACGAGGTCGGCATCGGGGCTCCTTCGTTGGAGGCCTCACGCTAACGCGGCTCCCGACGGCGTGTTCGACTACTCCAGTAGGCTGGCGCGATGGGAAACCCAGAGGACGGAGGACCTCGGCGGGCGGCGCAGCTCCCTCGCCAAGGCGCGTCGGCGCGCCGTCGCCGCGAGCCGCAGCCGGAGTCGCGTTCGCACACCGTGCGGCAAGACCTCGCGCTCGCGCTGCGCGCCGGCCCGGCGACGGCGCGCGACCTGTCGAAGGCGGTGGGTGCTTCGGAGAAGGACGTGCTCGCGCATCTCGCCCACCTCGCGAAGTCGCTGAGAGCGCGCGGCGACGTGCTCGAGGTCACGCCGACGGAATGCCGCGACTGCGGTTTCGTGTTCCGGGAGCGCGAGAAGCTGGCGCGGCCGTCGCGCTGCGCGAGCTGTCACGGCGGGAGGCTCACGCTGCCCGCGTTCCAGATTCGCTCGCACCGCTGAGCGCCCGCTGGGTTCGACGTCCGAGGAGGTCATGCATGCGCGAAGCACTCGATGCCATGGCGTTCGCGGCGTGTCTGTCGCTCGCGCTCGCTTGCGAGACTGTGGGTGGCGCGGCGCCGGTCGCTCCAGCAGCGGAGCGTCGCGACTGGAGCGAGCCACCCGATTTCGCGGCGCTGCGGGCCGAGTACGGCGCGCGCGACGACTTCGACGCGCGCTGCGAAGTCGATCGCCCGCTGCGCCGCGCGTACGGTCAGATGCAGGCCGAGGCGTGGAGCGACTTGCTCGCGCTGGCAGAGCCCTGGGCGCAGCGCTGCCCCGTCGACCTCGAGGCCCACATGCTCTGCGCGATCGCGCTCGAGCAGTCGGGCCGCACCGAGGAGGCTGACGCGCATCGCAGCTGGGTGCGCGGCCTGTTCGAATCGGTGCTCGCGACCGGAGATGGCAAGACGCCCGAGACGGCGTATCGCGTGATCGCCGTGTTCGAGGAGTACGCGATGCTGCGCATGTTCCGCTGGGAGCCGAAGCAGCAGGCGCTCGTCGCGCAGGGCATCGACGCGATGACCGTGGATGCAGAGGGCGAGGAGCGCGTCGTCTACTTCGATCCCGCGGCGAGCTTCGCGCGCATGCGCAAGCAGTTCGAGGCGCGCGCGCAGGAGTGAGCTGCGCACGTCGCGATAGGCTGCGCGCGAGGAGAGAGCGATGCGCGCGATCGACGCCGACGGGCACGCGCAGGAGCCGACCGAGGCGATCGCGCGGCTCTTGCCTTCGCACCTGAGAGATTGCGCGCCGCGGAACGCGGGCGCGTGAAGATCTACACGACTGCGCCGCTCGAGGATCCGCGCGACGCGCGCACGCTCTACGCCGAGCTCGAGGCGATCGGTTACGACGGCGCGTTCAGCTTCGAGGCGAAGCACGATCCGTTCCTGCCGCTCGCGGTCGCGGCGGAGCACACGACGCGGCTGCGCCTCGGCACGGCGGTCGCGATCGCGTTCGCGCGCAACCCGATGAATCTCGCGAACCTCGCGTGGGGCATGCAGCTGCTCTCGGGCGGGCGCTTCTTGTTGGGGCTGGGCACCCAGGTGCGGCCGCACATCGAGCAGCGCTTCTCGATGCCGTGGTCGCACCCGGCGGCGCGCATGCGCGAGAGCGTGCTCGCGCTGCGCGCGATCTTCCGCACCTGGCAGCACGGCGAGCGGCTCGATTTTCGCGGCGAGCACTATCGCCACACCCTGATGATTCCTGCCTTCGACCCGGGGCCGAGCCCGTTCGGGCCGCCGCCCGTGTTCGTGGGTGGCTTCGGTCCGCGCATGTGCGAAGTGGCGGGCGAGACCGCGGACGGCTTCATCGCGCATCCGTTCAACACGCGCGCCTCGCTCGAGACGCTCGTGCTGCCGGCACTGGGACGCGGCCTCGCGAAGAGCGGGCGCACGCGCGCGCAGCTCGAGCTGATCTGCGCGACGCTCGTGGTCACCGCGGAGGATGAGCGCGAGCTCGCGCGCGTCGCGCTCGCCGCGAAGAAGCAGCTCGCGTTCTACGGCTCGACGCCTGCATATCGCCAGACGCTCGACGCGCACGGCTGGGGCGCGCTGCACGGCGATCTGAACCGGCTCTCGAAGGCCGGCCGCTGGGACGAGATGGCGGGGCTCGTTCCGGACGAGCTGCTCGAGGCCGTCGCGGTGGTCGGCGCGCGGCACGAGATCGCGGGCAAGCTGCGCGCGCGGCTCGCGGGCATCGCTGACGGCGTCAGCCTCACGCACAACCGCGCGCCGGATCCCGCGCACTGGGCGGACGTGGTGAGCGAGCTGAAACGCGAGGCGTGAGCGCGCTGCGCACGGCCGCGCTCAAGCCGAGGCGGACGCCGCTGCGCGCAGGCCTTTGTTCACGAGCGCGTCGAGCTTCTCCGCGAAGCGCGAGCGGTCTTTGCTCGTGATCGGGCGCGGCCCGTGAGTGATGACGCCCGCGCCGCGCAGGTCGCTCTTCAGCGCGCGCGTCGCGAGGGCGTTGCCGATCATCTCGGCGCTGAACTCGCGGCCGTCGGAGCCGAGCACCAGCGCCTGCTTCGCGAGGCAGCGCGCGGCGAGCGGGATGTCCGCCGTGACGACGATGTCGTGCGCCTGCACGTTCTCGGCGATCCAGTCGTCCGCCGCGTCGGGGCCCTCGTCCACCACGATCAGCTGCACGCCGAAGCCCGGCGGCACATGCATGGGCGCGTTCGCGACGAGGGCGACCGCGAGGCCGTAACGCGTGGCGACGACGTACACCTCGTCCTTCACGGGGCAGGCGTCGCCGTCGACGAAGATCGCGATGGACAGAAGGTTCTCCCGGCTCTCGGCTCGACGGATGCGCGCAGAGTAGAGTTCGCCGATCGAAGGAGAAACGATGGCGGACGCGAAGCTTGAGCTACCGAGCTGGATTGCGGATCACCTGCGGCGTTATCAGGCGAGCGACGGCGCCGATGGGCACTTGTGGAACGGCGTGACGTGCCTGCTGCTCACGACCACGGGTCGCAAGAGCGGTGCGGCGCTCACATTGCCGCTGATCTATGGCCGCGACGGCGAGCGCGCGGTGATCGTGGCCTCGCGCGGCGGCGCACCGGATCACCCGGCTTGGTACAAGAATCTCGCCGCGCAGCCGCGCGTATCCGTGCAGATCGAAGCGCAGAAGTTCGGCGCGACGGCGCGCACCGCGACCGGCGACGAGCGCGCGCGGTTGTGGAAGGTGATGGCGAAGATCTGGCCGGCCTACGACGAGTATCAGGCGAAGACGACGCGCGAGATCCCGGTGGTGGTGCTGGAGCGGAGCTGAGCGCGCGCGCAGGCTAGTGCCGCTTCACGTGCGCGCGGCGGGCTCCTGCTGCGTGAGGCAGTGCAGCGTGCCGAGGCCCCACACGAGATCGACGGCGTGGATGCCGACGACGGCGCGGCCCGGAAAGCACGCGGCGAGCGTGTTCAGCGCGACGCGGTCGTTCGCGTCGTTGAAGGTGGGCACCAGCAGCGCGCCGTTCGCGACGTAGAAGTTCGCGTAGCTCGCTGGCAGCCGGACGCCGTCCATCGTCACCGCGCGCGGGTACGGCAGCTTCACGACGCGCAGCCCGCGCACGTGCGCGAGGCGCCGCTCGTTGTCGCGCGAGCGCGCGTGGTTCGCGTCCGCGGGATCTTCCTCGAACGCGAGCACGACCGTGTCGCGATCGACGAAGCGCGCGATGTCGTCGACGTGGCCGTGCGTGTCGTCGCCGACGCAGCCCTCGCCGAGCCAGATCGTCTCGCGGACGCCCAGGGCCTCGGCGAAGACGCGCTCGTATCCGGCGCGCGCGAGGCCCGGGTTGCGCTCCTGGATGCGCGAGAGCAGGCACTCCTCGGTGGTGAGCAGCCGGCCGGCGCCGTTCGAGTCGATCGCGCCGCCCTCGAGCACGACGCGAACCGCGTCCTGCGCGCCCTCGGCCGCCGTCCGTAACAGCTGGCGAGTGCGGCCGGGCCGGCACGGCAGCAGGCGCGGCAGGCCGGTGATGCGCTCGATCGCGGCGCCTACGCGCGCGTCGCGCCCGTAGTTCCTGTACTTCGCCCAGGCGTTGAAGCGCCAGTTCGCGAGCGCGACGGCGCCGGCCGCGTCGTGCACGAAGGTCGGAGCGGAGTCGCGCAGCCAGACGCGGTTGTTGGGAACGACGTGCAGCCGCACGCGCTCCATGCGCACTCGGTGCGCGGCGAGCTTCGCGCGCGCGTCCTCGCGCACCCCGTCGTCGTGGCACAGCACCTCGACCGCTTCGTGCTCGGCCAGCACCCGCGCGATCTCCGCGTACACCCACGGAATCGGCGCGAGCTTCCCGGGCCAATCGGGCTCGTGGTGCGGCCACGCGATCCAGGTCGCGCGGTGCGGCTCCCACTCGCCGGGGAAGCGCAGCGGCCCGGGCGGCGCGCTCTGCGGAGGCCTCGGCTTCGGCATGCGCGCTCAGTACTCAGGCCAGCCAGCGCTTGGTGACGCCGGCGTAGGCGTCGACGCGGCGGTCGCGCAGGAACGGCCAGTTGCGCCGCGTCTCCTCGATCAGCGCCGGGTCGCAGCGCGCGACGAGCGTGGCGGGCTCGGTCTTCGCCTCCGCGAGCACGCGGCCGAAGGGGTCGTAGATCACCGAGTGCCCGAAGAACTCGATGCCTTCGGTGCCGGGTTCGGGCTCGAAGCCCACGCGATTGGGCGACGCCACGAACACGCCGTTCGCGATCGCGTGGGAGCGCTGGATCGTCTGCCACGCCGTCTTCTGGGCCTCGCCGAACGTCGCTTTCTCGGCGGGGTGCCAGCCGATCGCGGTGGGATAGAAGATCACGTCGGCGCCCAACAACGCGGTCACGCGCGCCGCCTCCGGGTACCACTGATCCCAGCAGATCAGCACGCCCACGCGCGCGAACTTCGTCTGCCAGACCGCGAAACCGTTCGACGACGCAGCGGCGCCGGGAACCGCGGCCGCGTCTCCGGGCGCGAAGTAGTACTTCTCGTAGTAGAGCGGGTCGTCGGGGATGTGCATCTTGCGGTAGACGCCGAGCAGAGCGCCGTCCGCGTCCACGACCGCCGCCGAGTTGCGGTAGACGCCCGCCGCCTCGCGCTCGAACAGCGGCACGACGAGCACGACGCCGAGCTCGCGCGCGAGCTGCTGCATGCGCTGCGTGGTCGGGCCCGGAATCGGCTCGGCGAGGTCGAAGCGCGCCGCCTCCTCCTTCTTGCAGAAGTAGGGCGCGTTGAACATCTCCTGCAGGCAGATCACGCGCGCGCCTTGGGCCTGCGCCTCGCGCACTCGCGCGACCTGGCGCTCTACGTTCGCGCCGAGATCGGAATCGCCGGCGCGCTCTTGCACGATCCCGAGCGTGAAGGGAGGCGTTCGCATGGCCGCGGACGGTAACGCGCGCGCTGCGCTGTCAATGGCGCGCGCGTTGCCCCGCGCGTCGCGCCGCGAGTAGGCTGCGCGCGCTGGCCGTCGCGTGCGCTGTGCAGGGGAGAGCCATGAGTGAGTCGAGCGCGCGCGCGACGAGCTTTCCCGGCGCGCGCGGAGAAGTGAGCGCGCTGCTCGTCGAGGCGACGTCGGCGCCGCCGCGCGCGGGCCTCTTGTTCCTGCACTGGGGCTTCGGCGATCGCACGAGCTTCGCCCGCGAGGCCGACGCGTACGCGTCGGCCGGCGCGACCTCGCTCCTGATCGACGCGCCGGGCTTCGGCGGGCGCAGCGGGCCACGCGTCGGGTCGCGCGACGCGCGCGCCGTGCGCGCCTACGCGGAGCAGCAGCTCGGCGAGCTCGAGCGCGCGCTCGACTTCCTGTGCGCGCAGCCGGGGGTCGACCCCGCGCGCATCGGCTACGTCGGCCACAGCCTCGGCGCGACGATCGCCCCCGCCTTCCTCGCGCGCGCGCCGCGCGTGCGCGCGGCGGTGCTGATGGCGGGCACGGGCACGCTCTCGCGCCTCTGGCTGCAAGGGCGCAACGAAGAGGGCTCGCGTTCGCTCGAGGATCTCGACGGCGTGCGCTGCCTCTCGCGCGTGAGCGCATCGCTGCTGCTCCAGTTCGGCGAGCGCGACGAGTTCATCACCCGCGCGGACGCCGAAGCGCAGATCGCCGCGGCGAGCGAACCGAAGCGAGTGTGCTGGTACGACGCCGATCACGCGCTGGGTGCGCCCGCGCTGCAAGACCGAGGGCGCTGGCTCGCCGAGCAGCTACAGCTCGCCGAGCCCGCGCTCGCGCGAGTCGAGCCGCTCCCGCGCGCGCAGGTGCGCGTCTCGCGCCTCGTCGGCTTCGTGCTGCGCATCGGGCGCTGGCTCTCGCCCAAGCGCTGAGTCGCGGGCACTTCTCGAGCGATCAGGCCCGCGCTGCGTCCGCGATCTTCACGACCGTCGCGTCGAGCGGCGCGATCTCCTCTTGCGGCAACAGGAAGCGCCAGAACACGCTGCCGCTCGGGCGGCCCTCGGTGTCGAGCCAATTCGCAGCGCCCGGGTCGCGCGCTGCGAGCACGATCTTGAAGCTGCCGTCCGCTTCGAGTCTCGTCTGCTTGCGGTTGAGCGAGATCCGCCGGTAGCGGTAGTCGAAGCTGTGCGTGTGCCGGTTCCACAGCACGACGTTCGCGAAGCGGCACTTCGGGAAGCGCCCGCGGATCACGAGCGCCTCTTCTGGCGCGAGCACGAAGGGCGCCATCGAATACACGTTGTCCTTCGCGGCGAAGCCGACCTTGGTGTTGCTGTCGTCCTTCTTCGGCTGCGGGAACTTGTTGGGGAGCAGGGACACCCACGGCGGCAACAGCGCGGGGTCGCGGCGCGCCGGGTAGACGCTCGTGCGCAGGAACTGCGCGACGCGGCGGATGCCCGCGGCCACCGAGGCGTCGCTCGGCGGCGGAGGCAGCTCCGTCAGATCGAGCCGATCGATCGCGAGCGGGATGTGGTGGAGCTGATCCGCAGCGATCGAGCTCTCGCGCTCGTAGTAGTGGCGCGTCGTGAGCGTGCTCGCGTTCGCGTCGAGCCGAAGCCAGTTGCCGCGTTCCGGCTGCTCGGCGCTCGCGACGATCTCGTAGCTGCCGTCGCGCGCGATCTCGAGCTCGCTGTCGTTCCTCGTCGCGCCCACTGCCGACGGGTTGCTGCCGTCCGCGCCGCCGACCTCGACCGTGAACGACGTGTAGGTCGCTCCCGCGGTGTTGCCGCGAATTCGGTAGCGATGAGCCGCACTGATCGGAGTCGCGAAGTAGATCGCGTCCGGGTTGTCGCCGAGCAGCTTCTTCTCCGGCGTCACGAAGCGCTTCCACGCCGGCCGCTCGGGCGACGGCTCGAAGTAGACCTCGATCGCGTGGTGCAGGTGGAACATCACGAGCCGGCGCGCCTCGGCTTGGTCCATGGGACCGCGCAGACCCCAGGCATCGGTGGCGAAGCTGGACTCCAGATCGCCGAGCAGCGCGCGCAGCTCTTCCATCGCCGCGCCCGATGCGCTGCCGTCGCGCGGCGCGCTGGCGAGAGGCGCCGCGCCATCGGGCGTCGCGTGCGCGGCTCGGGGCGCGAGCAGCTCGCTGGCGGCCAGCATGCCGAGGCTCGTCGCAGAGCCCGTGAGAAATTCGCGGCGGTCCATCTGCAGCTCCTCCCTCGCGCCGAGTTAGCACGGCGAGAGCCGAGCTAGCGTGCGCCGCGAGGACCTCGCCATGATTCGCCTCGTCTTCCTGCTCCGGCGCAAGCCGGGGATGTCGCTCGCCGAATTCCAGCGCTACTGGCGCGAGGAGCACGGCCCGCTCGTCGCGAGCGTGCAGACGAAGATCGACGCGCTCCGCTACG
Organism: Myxococcota bacterium; assembly: GCA_036560185.1. Taxonomy (GTDB): domain Bacteria; phylum Myxococcota_A; class UBA9160; order UBA9160; family UBA6930; genus VGRF01. The sequence goes on along the minus strand of DATBRS010000142.1, from coordinate 5,574 downwards.
TGCAAGTGCACGCCCTCGACGACCCGATGAACGCGGCGGCTGCCGAGGCGCGCGGCGGCATGGAGCCGATTTACGACGGCGTCGCCGAGCTGTGGTGGGATTCGGAGCAGGCGCTCGCGACCGTGCTCGCGACGGACGCGGGTCGCGCCGCGGGCGCGCTGCTGCTCGACGACGAGAAGAAATTCATCGATCTGCCGAGCTCGCCGCTCTATCTGACCCACGAGTTTCCGCAGGTGAATCCGAGCCCCGAGAACCTGCTCGCGCGCCCGGGCAGCCCGCTCGTGAAGCTCTACTTCCCGCTGCGCCAGCACGGGCAGCAGTCGCTCGCCGAGGGGCAGCTGTACTGGCGCACGGCGCACGGCCCGCTGATTCGCTCGCAGGCGCACTCGATGGGAATTCTCAGGTACCAGCAGGTGCATCGCTTCGAGTCGCCGCTCGAGCAGGCGCTGCGCGAATCGCGCGGCACGGTCACGCCGCCGTACATGGGACACGCCGAGGTCTGGTTCGACCGTGGCCTCGCGCGCGGTGGGCCCGAGGCGGCGCTAGCGGGCCGGCGCGCGGTCGAGGACGAAGCCAAGTTCATCGACTTCAAGCGCTCGACGATCTTCCTCGCCAAGGAGCGCGTGTTCATCGATCGCATGTGAGGAGCGGGCCGTGGCCGGAGCGAAGCGAGCCGGAGTGATTGGGGTGCTGCTCGCGTGCGCGGTGTGGCCGGCGCACGCGGATCCCGCGCCCGCGAAACCCGACCCGCTCGCGCCGATCCGCTTCATGCTCGGCAGCTGGCGCGGAACGGCGAGCGGACAGGCGGGCGAGGGCAGGCTCGAGCGCGAGTACCGCCTCGTGATCGGCGGGCGCTTCGTGCACGAACGCAACCTGACGACGTACCCGCCCCAAGACGCGAACCCGCGCGGCGAGCTGCACGAGCACCAGAGCTACTTCAGCTACGACCGCGACCGCGGGCGCCTCGTGCTGCGGCAGTTCCACGAAGAAGGCTTCGTGAACACCTACGCGTTCGACCCGGCGGCGAGCACGCCGACGCGGCTGGTCTTCGCGAGCGAGGACTTCGAGAACTTCGACGACGCCTGGCGGGCGCGCGAGACGTACGACGTGATCTCGCCGGACGAGTTCGTGGAGACCTTCGAGCTCGCGCCGCCTGAGAAGCCGTTCGAGCTGTACAGCCGCTCGAGGCTCCGGCGCGCCGCGCGCTGAGCGCGCTCACACGCGGATCCCGAGCATCTCCCGCGCCACCGCTTCCGCGAGCTCGATGCCGTCCACCGCGGCGGACATGATGCCGCCCGCGTAGCCCGCGCCCTCGCCGCCCGGATAGAGACCGCGCAGGTTCGCGCTCTGGCGCTGCTTGTTACGGGTGATGCGCAGCGGCGAGGAGGTGCGCGTCTCGGTGCCGGTGAAGACGGCGTCGCGCATCGCGAAGCCGGGGAGCTTGCGATCGAACGCCGGCATCGCCTCGCGGATCGCCTCGAGCGCCCAGCCCGGAAGGCTCGGCCGCCTCGGGTCAGCGAGGTTCGTGAGCTGCACGCCGGGCCGATACGACGGCAGCACGCTGCCGAGAGCGCTCGACGCGGCGCCCTGCAGGAAGTCGCCGACGAGCTGCGCCGGAGCCTGATAAGCGTCGCCGCCGAGCTCGAAGGCGCGCGACTCCCAGGCGCGCTGGAACACGACGCCGTCGAGCGGATGCACGCGCCCCGCGGCGTCGCGGCGCGTCGCGTAGTCGTCGGGTGTGAGGCCGACCACGATGCCGGCGTTCGCGTTGCGATCGTCGCGCGAGTACTGGCTCATGCCGTTGGTGACGACGCGGCCGGGCTCGCTGGTGGCGGCGACGACGGTGCCGCCCGGGCACATGCAAAAGCTGTAGACCGAGCGCCCGTTCGCGGCGTGATGCACGAGCTTGTAGTCGGCCGCGCCGAGGCGCCGATCGCCCGCGAAGGGGCCGAAGCGCGCGCGGTTCACGAGGCTCTGCGGGTGCTCGACGCGGAGGCCGATCGAGAGCGGCTTCGCCTCCATGAAGACGCCGCGCGCGTGCAGCGCCTCGAACAGATCGCGCGCGCTGTGACCGGGGGCGAGCACGGCGTGGTCCGCGCGCAGCGCCTCTCCGCTCGCGAGCGTGACGCCGCGCAGCGCGCCGTCCTCGATCGCGAGGTCGACGACGCGCTGCTGGAAGCGGATCTCGCCGCCGAGCTCGCGGATCTGCGCGCGCAGTCTCTCGACCATGCTGACGAGGCGGAACGTGCCGATGTGCGGCTTGCCCGCGCTGAGGATCTCTTCGGGCGCGCCCGCTTGCACCAGCTCGCTCAGCACCTTGCGCGTCAAGTGCCGCGGGTCGCTGATCTGACTGTAGAGCTTGCCGTCCGAGAAGGTGCCCGCGCCGCCTTCGCCGAACTGCACGTTCGACTCGTGGTGCAGCTCGCCGCGCCGCCACAGATCCCAGGTGTCGCGCGTGCGCTCGCGCACTTCCTTGCCGCGCTCGAGCACGATCGGCCGCAGGCCCATCTGCGCGAGCAGCAGCGCCGCGAAGATTCCGCACGGCCCGAAGCCCACGACTACGGGCCGCGGCCGCTCGCCGGCGAAGAAGCCCTCGGGTGCATGGCCGACGAACGCGTAACGCATGTCGGGAGTCGCCCCGATCTGCGCGTCGCGCGCGTGCCGCGCGAGCACCCGCTCTTCGCCCGCGAGGCGGCAATCGACGGTGTAGATCCACGCGATCGCCGACTTCTTGCGCGCGTCCCAGCTCCGCTTGTGCAGCGTGAAGCCGCGCAGCTCCGCGTCGCGGATGCCGAGGCGCGCGACGATCGCGGCGCGCAGCGCGGCCTCGTCGTGGTCGAGCGGGAGGCGGAGGTTCGTGATGCGGAGCATTGCGAGCCGCCGCTAGTCGAGCGCCACGAAGATCGAGCGGCGCGGCTCGGGATCGAGCGCGCGGCTGATGTGGCCGCGGCCGGTCGTGTCTTCGGCGAGCAAGACGTCGCCGGGCCCGAGCACGCGCTTTTCGCCGCTGCCCACCTCGAGCTCGACGCGGCCGCCCGAGAGCATGATCACGAACTGACGGCGCGGCGCGTTGTGGAAGCCGAGGTCGTAGTCGGCGCCGGTCTCGCGGAACAGGATCGACTTCGCCGCGACCGGCTTCGACATCGCGCCGATCGCGCCGAGATCGCTCAGCTCGAGCTCGAGCGCTTCGAAGTGAGACTCGCCGTCGCTGCCGGTGTAGATGCGCGTCGCTTGAAATTTCGGCATGCGCGCATTGTGGCAGGAGTGGCGCCGGCGGCGCGAGCGCTCGCTAGACGGGCTGCGCCGCCTCGAGGCGGCGGCGCTCCGCGAGTTGCCGCTCGTTGCGCTCGCGCGTCTCCGGCCCGCCGAGACCGCTCCGCACCAGCGTCCGCACGTAGCTCGATTCCACTTGCGCGCCGACCCGCTCGATCTCTGGGCTCATCGCCGCGTGCAGCTTCTGGAGGTTGTACCAAGGCGTCGCCGGATAGACGTGATGCCCGATGTGGTAGTTGATGTTGTTCCAGAAGAAGCTGTTGATCGGGTGGCTGGTGATCGTGCGGGTGCCGAGCAGCTGGCCCTGTTCCCACGGCGTGCCGTAGTGCTCGCCAATGAAGCGCATGCTGTTGAGCAACGTGAACACGTAGGCGGGGATCAGCCAGAGCGCGAGCACGCGAGCGAGCACGCCCTGGCTCTCGGCGATCACGAGCGCGCCGCCGATCGCGACCACGCGCGCGAGCAGCTCGAGCGCGTGAATCCGCCACGCGCGCCGGTCGAACTTCTGGAACGGATAGATGAACGTGAACTGCAGCACCGTCAGGACGCCGCCCACGAGCAAGTAGGCGTAGAACACGACGAAATCCAAGACCCCGCGCTTCCCCATCGTCCAGGCGTCGGGGTCGCTCGCCGTGCGGTTGTGGCGATGGTGCTCGAGGTGATCCTCGCGGAAGCTGATGAACGTGATCAGGATCGGAATGGTGGAAAAGAACCCGAACGCCCAGTTCTTCCAGGTCGCGCGGAAGAGCACGCCGTGGGACGCGTCGTGCATGAACGTGACGACGCTCATCCACAGATATCCCATGCACCCATACATGCCGATGCGCAGGGCGCTCGACGTCGTCGTCCACGCCACGAATCCCGCGATCCCCAACAATCCGTAGACCAGGAAGATCTTGAGGTTCGGCCGCCAGTCTTGTCGGTAGAGCTCACGCAGCACGACAGGCGGCAGGGTCTGAGCACGCGAGACGTCTTGCATATCGGCCCCTTGGAGCAGAGCCAAGCTGGGGGCGTCAGTTCTGCTGCGGGGCGATGGTGATCGAGTTCGCGACGCCTCGCTACAGCGCTTCGGGCTCCGCCACCGGTCCCAGGTCCCCGATCATGCACTTCACGCTGCCGCCACCCTTCTTCAGGAACTCGCTCACGTCCACCGTGATCGGCGTGACGCCGCGCTCGCGCACGCGCGCTTGGAGGGAGTCGGAGATGCCGCCGGGCATGATCAAGAAGGACTCGCTGCCCCGCGTGTAGCTGAACGAGTTCGCGGCGTAGCGCGCGGCGTCGGCGCCCTCGATCTCGATCAGGTTCTCCGCGCCGAAGGCGGCGGCGAGGCGCTCCCAGCCCCCGCGCGCGAGGGCGGCGCGGAACACCAGCAGCTGCGCGCGGCGCGGCCCGAACGCGCAGAGCGCGGTGTCGCCGTGGTAGTGTACCTCGAGCACGAGCTCGATCCGGAGCACCTCGCGCGGCGCGACGATCTCGCGCAGCAGCGGCAGGGCGGCGGCGTCGGTGCGGAAGCCGTAGACGCGCTTCCAGGGCGGGATCGCGAGCGCGGGCACGAAGCGCTGCCGCTCGATGCCGCCGTGGGTGAGCACGTAGCGCTCCGCGACCGGGAAGAAGTCGGCCTCGCCCTCCATGCGGAAGCGTGCGTCGAGCTCGTGCACGTCGAAGCCCGCGGCGACCAGCACGCGGCGATAGTGCTCCTTCTCGCCCGCGCGGGTCGGCAGCAAGTTCGCGAGGAAGAAGCGCTTCTGCGCGTGCGGCCGCGCGGCGTCGAGCTCGGTGAGGAAGCCGGCGTTCGCGGGATACACGAGCCCGGGCTGCGCAGGATCGGGCGGAACCACGAGCACGCGCACGCCGAGATCCGTGAGCAGATCGCGCAGCTGCGCCCACTGCTGCTGCGCGAGCGCGCGGTCGACGCTGCGGCGCGTGCCCCAGCGGGTGCGCGTATGAGGATTGGCGCCGCCTTTGACGCTGAAGTGCGCGGGGTCGCCCATGAGGACGGTGCGGTGCGCGGTCATGCGCCGGAGCTCCGCGACGCGAAGGGGAGATCGCCTTGAAGGTGGGTGCAACGACCGCGCCTGGCGGCGGGCCGGGGGCCGCTGCGCGCGATGGCTCGCTCGGCCCGCCTCCGGAGCCGCGGCCTCGCAGACTCGCCGCGCGGCGCGGCGCTTCGCGCGCGCATTTTCGCGGGGCCTCGCTGCGCTTGATTCGCGCTCCGCGGCCCCCGGTCCGCCGCCAGGCGCTCTCCGCCTGCAGTTCGTGCACCGGGTTGCAGACCGACAAACATTGGGGAGGGCGGCGTCG
>DATBRS010000141.1:0-8578 GCA_036560185.1 Myxococcota bacterium | reverse complement strand
CGCCGGCGCGCGAGTGTCCCTGAACGTGTCGACGCGCGAGTTCGGCCCACGCTTCGCGAGCGAGTTCGCCGCCACGATCGCCGCACACGGAGCCGACCCGGCGCTCCTGCAGATCGAGATCACCGAGACCGCGATCATGCGCAACGAGGAGGCGACGATCGACGCACTCCACGAGCTGAAGGCGTTGGGCGTCTCGATCGCGCTGGACGACTTTGGGACGGGCTACTCGTCGCTCGCGTATCTCCAGCGCCTGCCCGTGGACACGTTGAAGATGGACATCTCGTTCATCCGCTCAATCGCGGGGGACGAGGAAGCCGCATCCTTGACTCGTTCCATCGTCGCGATGGGGAAGGCGCTGGGGCTCCATGTGGTGGCGGAGGGCGTCGAGCACGAGGCGCAGGGCGCGCTCCTCGAAGCTTGGGGCTGCGACTCCATCCAGGGCTACCTGGTGGGCCATCCCTCGCCCGCTCGGCACGCGTTTGCTCGGCTCGACGGCGGCGGGCGTCGTCAGTCGCGCTCGCGGCGCATCCGGACGTCCGTGTGAGCGGACTCGCCGGCGTGGAGAGTGACTTCCCGCGCCGCTGCGACCCAGCCGTCCGTCCAAGCGCTCAGCCAATACCGCCCGGGCGGAACTCCGCGAATCGCGTAGGCGGTGCGCTCTGCCCGGGCGAAATGCGGGCTCGGAGCGACGAATACGACGCCGCCCTCGTCGACGTGGATCGGACAGTGGAAGCGGACCGGTCCCGCCTTGGCGAGCGAGATCGTGCGGTGCGCGTTCGGCGCGTACACGCCGAGATCGAACGCGTTGAGGCTCGAGTACGAGAACGCGCCGTGGAAGATCGGATCGAGATTCGTCCAGGTGATGGGCTGTCCGCGCTGCACGATCAGCAGGCGCGGTTCGAATCGACCGCGACGAACGAGGATCTGTGCGCCGTCGATCGCTTCCGGGGCAGCCACTCGTGGAATCGGTTCGAGGAACACGATCGCTCCCGCGGCGTTGGCGTCGGCTTCGCCCTCGATCACGACGGAGCCGGTCAGGGAGGCCGACGTCGCGAGCGGGGTCGGGGAGGGCGACGTCGCGCTCGGGGTCAGCGGAGGCCGAGGGCCGCGGACGCACGCCGCCAGGCAGCAGGCCATCGCGAGCAGGATTCCGAAGCGCGCGCGCAAGCCGTCCCCCTTGGTGAGACCGTGCTCGCGATATCGGCAGCACGGTTCGCCTACGCGAGACGCGAGGCTGCCACTCGTCGAATCGAAGGCGCTCGGACTGTGCAGGGCTACGCCGCCGCCGCGCTCTCCTCGTCCTTCAGCGCCGTCGCGATCTCCGCAATCACACCCTTCGCATCCCCGAACACCATCACCGTGTTCTCCGCATAGAAGAGCGCGTTGTCGATCCCTGCGAAGCCAGGATTCTTCGAGCGCTTGATCGCGATGACGACGCGCGCCTTGTCGGCGTCGATGATGGGCATGCCGAAGATCGGGCTCGTCTTGTCCGCGCGCGCCGCTGGGTTCACGACGTCGTTGGCGCCCACCACGACGCAGACGTCGCACTGCGGCATGTCGGGATTGATCTCGTCCATCTCGAGCAGGGCCGAGTACGGGATGTCCGCCTCCGCGAGCAGCACGTTCATGTGGCCCGGCATGCGGCCCGCGACCGGGTGGATCGCGAACTTCACGTCGATGCCGCGCTTGGTGAGCGAGTCGTACACCTCGCGCACGCGGTGCTGTGCCTGCGCGACCGCCATGCCGTAGCCCGGCACGATCACGACGCGCGTCGCGTTCGCGAGATAGTCCGCGGCGTCGTGGGCGCTCGCGCTCTTCATCACGCGCTCCTCGACGGCGCCGGCCACGGCCTGCACCTGTCCGAACGCGCCGAACAGCACGTTCGTGAACGAGCGGTTCATCGCGCGGCACATGATCACGCTGAGGATGAAGCCCGAGGCGCCATCGAGCGCGCCCGCGATGATCAGCAGCTGATTCTCGAGCACGAAGCCCATCGCCACCGCGGCGAGGCCGGCGTACGAGTTCAGCAGCGAGATCACGGTGGGCATGTCGGCGCCGCCGATCGGGATGATCAGCAGCACGCCGAAGCTGAGCGAGAGCGCGATCACCACGGGGAACAAGTAGGCGCGCGTGGGATCGAGGATCAGGCCGAGGCCCGCCGCGATCGCGATCGCGAGCAGCAGGAAGTTGACGGCGTTCTGCCCGCGATAGGTGATGGGCCGCGTCGGGATGATCTCCTGCAGCTTGCCCGCGGCCATCAGCGAGCCGGTGAAGGTGAGGAACCCGAGCAACACCTCGACCACGATCGCGCCCACGCGGAACGAGGTGAGCTCGCCCTCGTGCAGCCAGATCAAGTACTTCGCGGTGCCGACGAGGCCCGCCGCGAGGCCACCGAACGCGTGGGAGATCGCGGTTCGCTGGGGCACGGCCGTGAGCGGCACGCGCGAGAGCGGGTAGCCGACCGCGATGCCGGCGATCGCCGCGATCGCGATCCACGAGTAGGTGATGATCTCCGGATGCAGCAGCGTGCCGAAGATCGCCAGCGACATGCCGGCGACGCCCGCCGCGACGCCGCGCCGCGCGCTCGCCGGACGATTCAGCCAGCGCAGCGAGAAGATGAAGAGCGTCGCCGCCGCGAGATAGCTGAGATGGGTGACGATCTCGCTCACGACTTCGGCCCCTTCTCCTTGAACATCTTCAGCATGCGGTCGGTGATCAGGAAGCCACTCACGATGTTCGTCACCGACGCGAACACCGCGATCCCGCCGAGCACGGTGGTGAGCGCGTCCTTCTGCTCGCCCGCGATCAAGATGGAGCCGACCACGGCGATCGCCGAGATCGCGTTGGTGAGCGACATCAGCGGTGTGTGCAGCAGGCGCGACACGTTCTGAATCACCGCGAAGCCGACGAAGGTCGCCAGCATCAGCGCGAACAGCATCGAGAACACGAGGTCCTGGTTCACGGAGCGACTCCCCGCGCGGGCCGACGGAGAAAGGCGGCCGAGGCGCCGGGCTCAGTTACCAGCGCGCACCGGCGGCTGCAAGGCAGCGCGGGCCGGGGCGCGGGCGTTGAAACGGGGCAACGCCGCTGGCAGAGTTCGCCTTCCCCGAGAGCTCGCAGCGAAGGAGATGCTCGTGTCCAACATCCGCTTCGACGGCCGCGTCGCCGTCGTCACCGGCGCCGGCGGCGGCCTCGGCCGCACCTACGCGCTCGAAATCGCACGCCGCGGCGGCCGCGTGGTGGTGAACGACCTCGGCGGCAAGCCCGACGGCACCGGCGCCAGCGCGAGCATGGCCGACCAGGTGGTGAAGGAGATCCGCGAGGCAGGCGGCGAGGCCGTCGCGAACCACGACTCGGTCTCCACCCCCGCGAGCGGCGCGGCGATCGTGCAGAGCGCGCTCGACCACTTCGGGCGCGTCGACATCGTGATCAACAACGCCGGCATCCTGCGCGACAAGACCTTCGTGAAGCTCACGCCCGAAGAGCTCGAGATCGTGCTCGACGTGCACCTGAAGGGCGCCTTCTACGTCACGCAGCCCGCCTTCGCGGTGATGAAGCAGAACGGCTACGGGCGCATCGTGCTGACGGCGTCGGCCGCCGGTGTGCTCGGCAACTTCGGCCAGACCAACTACGCCGCGGCGAAGATGGGCCTGGTCGGGCTCTCGAACGTGCTCGCGATCGAGGGGGCGAAGAACAACATCAAGAGCAACGTGATCACGCCGATCGCGAACACGCGGCTCACGCAGGACTTGTTGGGGCCGATGGCGGCGAAGCTCGCGCCCGAGTTCGTGACGCCGCTCGTGCTCTACCTGGCGTCGGAGGGCTGCGAGCTCACCCACGAGATCTTCACGGTCGGCGGCGGCCGCTACGCGCGCTTCTTCGTCGGCATGAACGAGGGCTGGGTGAAGCAGGGCCCGCCCGCGACGGTCGAGGAGATCGCCGCGCACATCGGCGAGATCCGCGACACCACGCGCTACACGATTCCGAACGGCGTGGGCGACGAGCTGCGCGTGACCGCGCAGCTCTTCAAGTAGTCGGCGCGCGACCGTCCATCGTCCCGAACGAGCCGAGGAGATCCCGATGCCGATCAATCCGCAGGAAGCGCTCGCCGCGAAGTTTCCGGCCGCCGAGACGAGCTACGAGGTCGACGACGTGATCCTCTATCACCTCGGCATCGGCGCCGGCGTGCCGCAGACCGACCCGAACGAGCTCGAGTACGCGTACGAGAAGAACCTGAAGGTGCTGCCGAGCTTCGGCGTGATCCCCACCTTCGGCGCGATGGGCGGCTCGCTCTTCAACACGCCCGGCCTGAAGTTCAACCCGGCGATGCTGCTGCACGGCGAGCAGGACATCGAGATCCACCGCGCGTTGCCGACCCACGCGCGACTGGTCAACGAGTCGCGCATCGCGGGGCTCTACGACAAGGGCAAGGCCGCGCTCGTCGTGTTCGAGGTGAAGACCAGCGAGCAGGGCGGCGCGCCGCTCTTCACGAACCGCTTCTCGCTGTTGCTGCGCGGCGAAGGCGGCTTCGGCGGAGACGGCGGCCCCAAGGTGGGCAACGCAGCGCCGCAGCGCGCCGCCGATCTGGTGGTCGAATCGAAGACGCTGCCCCAACAAGCGCTGCTCTATCGCCTCAGCGGCGACAAGAATCCACTCCACGCCGACCCCGGCTTCGCGAAGATGGGCGGCTTCGACGTGCCCATCCTCCACGGGCTCTGCTCGTTCGGGATGGTGTGCAAGGCCGCGGTGGACCGCGCGCTCGGCGGCGACGTCGGCAAAGTCGCGCGTTATCAGGCGCGCTTCGCCGGCGTGTTCTTCCCCGGCGAGACGATGGTCACGTCGATCTGGAAGGAGCCCGGCAAGCTGCTGATCGCTGCGGCCAGCAAGGAGCGCGGGACGGCCGTGATCTCGAACGCGGCGATCACGCTGCGGGGCTGAGGCGGGGCGCGAGCAGGCCGCGCGCGGCCGTGCGAACCAGCGGATCCGAGAGCCGGTAGACGCCCCGGTCGAGTGCATAGTGCGCGAAGCCCGTCGCGAACCCGAGCGCCACGAGCGCCGGCGCCCAGGACGAGTCGCGCAGCGCGGCGGCGAACGCGCCGAAGATCCGATCTCCGTAGTAGACGCCGCCCGCTCGGTTCGCCTCCACCTCGAAGAGCGGCAGCAGCAGCGCGGACGCCGTCATCGCGAGCAGAGCCAGGGCCCAGGGTCGCCGGTTCAGTGCGTGGAGCGCGCGGCGCAGCGCACCGTGCGCCGGCGCGCGCTCTCCGCTCGGCGTTCGCGAGGCGAGTCCGGTCGCGACGATCCAGTGCTGCGAGGTCCAGATCACCAGAAACAGGAACGGGCCGCGCGGGTGCAGCGCGACCGCGACCATCGCGGCGAGGCCGAGCACGTAGAGCACGCGCGGCAGCGAGATCTCGCCGGCGCGCGCTTCGGCGAAGAGCATGAGCGCGGTGGCGGCGGCGAGCAGGCTCGCGGCCGCCGCGCGGATCTCGTGCTGCGCCGACGCCAGCCACGCGGGCACGAGCCAGCGGTCGATCCAGACGGCCTGATAAGCGACGACTCCGGCCAGCACATCGGCGAGGACCACGAGCGCGCCGCCGACGCCGAGCGCGAACAGCCGATCGCGGCGGCGCGTGCGCGCACAGGTGCTGCGGCCAGCTCGCACGCGATAGAGCGAGAGCGCCCCGAAGTGCTGCGCGGCGAAGTGATGCGTCACGAACGCGTAGTCGAGGATCGCGAGGGCGACGAGCCGCTCCGCGCGCGTCCACGGCAGCGCGCCTTCCGGCGGCAGCAGCACGGCGAAGCAGGCGGCGGCGATGAGCAGCGGCAGCGCGACGAAGCGCAGCGGCTGGGCGCGCAGCAGCGGCCGGTAGGCCTCGCTGCAGTACGCGAGCCACGCGCTGCCGAGACGATGCCCGATCCAGAACAGCGCGGTGAGCCCGAAGTACAGCGTGTCGAGCGGGCTCGCCTCCGGGTTCGCGTAGCCGCGCGAGAGCCACCACGCGAGCGGCGCGAGCCAGAGCGCGCACTGCAGCCAGGCGCCGTCCCACGCGGCATCGCGCAGCCACTTCGACGCAGCCGGCGCGCGCGAGCCCACGCGCGCAACCGGCCGCGGCTCGAGGCCGGTCGCGAGCGGGAGCGTCACGACGCGCTTGCTTCCGGGCCCGCTCTCAGCTGAGCGTGTACCCGCGACCGCTGAGGCAAGCATTCACCGCGCCGTCGTAGCGCCCCTTGTCTTGCATGTACTTGTCGTACTCGGGATTGGGCTGCGTGCTGCCAGCCTCGGCGGCGGCGCGATTCGATCGCCGCTGCCGCGAGCCAGCGACCATCGCGCCGGCGGCCGCTCCCCCCGCAGCGCCCTTACCTGCGTCGTTGCCCGCGACCTCGCCCACGACGGCGCCGGCAGCGGCTCCGCGCGCGGCTCCGCGCACGCGCGCTCCCGAGCCCGTCACCGGCTCCTGCTGCACCGCGACCGAGATCGTCTGCGGCGGCATGGCGCGCGAGGCCGGATCGAAGCCGCTCTCCTTGACCGCCCACATGTGACACTCGCCTTTGTCCTTGTCCATCTGCTCAGGCGATTGTCCCTTGGCCGGATACACCACCGGCTGGGCGATCGCCGCGCTGGCGATTGCGATCACGACGAATTGTGCGAGCACGCGTTTCATGGGGGTGTCCTTCTCGTTGGGCGGCGCAGTAGCGGCCTTCCGGGCCGGTCTGCTCCGCGACGTAGTCGAGGCCGCCGACGTCTTCGGCGCCCGGGGCCCATGATACTGCGTTCGCGGCGACTACCGCCGCCGCTGCGGATTGGACCCCCGAGCGCCTGCCGTCTCGTCGCGCTCGGCCCCTCGGCCGGGCTGGCCGTGGGCTCGCGCCGCCGCCGCGGGCGTAACAACTCGAGACCGAGCAGCGCTGCGCGCGGGTGAACCACCGCTGGCGTTCCCCTATCTTGCACTCCCACGCGAGGGGAAGATGAGCCCGCAAGCCAGCAACGCCTCCATCCTTGGGAGCATCTTCCACCCGTCGGACTTTTCCGAAGGCAGCAACGTCGCGTTCGCGCACGCGCTGAAGGCCGCGCTGGTCGCGCACGCGAAGCTCACCGTGCTGCACGCCTCGCCCGAGCGCGGCAGCGTCAGCTGGACCCAGTTTCCGGGCGTGCGCGAGACGCTCGAGCGCTGGGGCCTGCTGCCGAAGGGGAGCCCGCGCTCCGCGGTGCCGAAGCTGGGCATCGACGTGCAGAAGGTGGTCGCGCGGGGCGGCGACCCGGTGCGCGAGGTGCTCGACTACCTCGACTCCAACGCGAGCGACCTGATCGTGCTGGCGACGCGCTCTCACGACGGCCGCGCGAGCTGGCTGCGCAAGTCGGTCTCCGAGCCGATCGCGCGCGGGGCGGGGCAGGCGACGCTGTTCGTGCCGGCGGGCGTCCCGGGCTTCGTCTCGCTCGAGAGCGGAGCGGTCTCGCTCAGCAGCATCCTGATTCCGATCGCCGCCGAGCCGCGCCCGCAGGCCGCGATCGCGGCGGCGGTGCGATTGGCGCAACAGCTGCAGTGTCCGAAGGGCGAGTTCACGCTGTTGCATGTCGGCAAGCCCGGCTCGGCGCCGGTGGTCACGACGCCGCGGCTCGCCGGCTGGCGTTGGCACAAGCTGACGCAGCCCGGCGACGTGATCGCGGAGATCGCGGGCGCAGCGCGCACGACGAAGGCGGGGCTGATCGTCATGGCGACGGACGGGCGCAGTGGCTTCCTCGACGCGCTGCGCGGCAGCCACAGCGAGCGCGTACTGCACGCCGCTCCGTGCCCCGTGCTCGCGATTCCGAAGGGCTCCTACCTGGCGGGCGCGGTGCGCGCCTCGTCGGTCGCGTGAGCGACGCGCCGACCTCCGCGCCGCCGACCTCGCTTGCTTCGAGCGCACGCGCCGTTACCGTGCGCGCCGCCTTAGCTCGAGGTCCAAGCATGTCTGCCAGGGTCTCTCACGCTTAGTCCGTCGGTCCCGCTGCGGCTCTGATCGCGCGCACGCTCCGCGTGCGCCCGTCGCCGAAGCGGCTGTGAGAGACCTTCCGCGCACCGCGCGAGCGGTGCTCCGAGCAGATCAATGTCACGCAGCTACCGGCGCGATCCGGACGATCCCCGAGCGGTCGCCCCGCGCCTCGAATCCGCATCCGACACGTTTCGTTGTCAGCACTGCCGCGCCGAGATCCCGCGCGGCGCGTTCGGCACCGAGCACCGCAATCACTGCCCGTTCTGCCTGTGGAGCGTGCACGTCGATGAGCGCCCGGGCGACCGGCGCTCGCCGTGCCGCGGCGGCATGGAGCCGATCGCGGTGTGGGTGCGCGAGCGCGAGGAGTGGGCGCTCGTGCATCGCTGCGCGAGCTGTCACGTGGTGCGCGTGAATCGCATCGCGGGCGACGACAACGAATATGCGCTGCTGGCATTGGCGGCGCGGCCGATGGCGTTGCCTCCGTTTCCGGTGACGCGGCTGCGGAGGTAGTGGAGGCGGAGCGGACGGAGGTGGCGCGGGCTCCGCAGCCGCGGCGGGGCCGGGGGCGGCTGCGGCCGATGGCTCGGCTTCGGCCCCTCTCTGC
>DATBRS010000140.1:0-3659 GCA_036560185.1 Myxococcota bacterium | reverse complement strand
CGCGCGCGCCATCCAAGCCGCGTACCCAGCAGAGCGAACCGCGCGAAGCCGAAACGGGAGAGTCCCGCACGAAGGCAGAGCCGTCGCGCTGCGACGGGCGACGAGGAGAACCCATGAAGACTTCGAAGCTTGGCATGCTGGCCGCGAGTGCGGTGCTCGGCATGATCGGCTCGGCGGCTCTCGTGACGAGCGCGAGCGCCGACGACGCGAAGGCCTGCTACCGCACGCACTGCGGCAAGTCGATCGCAGGTCACGAGGGCCAGTGCGGCGGCACGCTCGTGACGGATCTGCGCGACGAGAACGCGTGCGAGGTCGCGGGCGGCGATTGGGCGACGCCGGCGACTGCGGCGCGCTACCAGAAGAAGCCCCACGGCTGATGCGCTGCCGCGGAGGTGGAACCCCTCCGCCTCCGCGGCGAAGCGCTACCTCGATGGACTCGCCCCGCTTCGGTCTCGGCTTTCGCACGCAGCATTTCGCGGAGCTGTGTGCGAGCCCGCGCAGCGTCGACTGGCTCGAGCTGCTCTCGGACAGCTACCTCGGCGTGGGCGGCCCGCGCCGCGCGATGCTCGAGAGGATGCGCGCCGATCATCCCATCGCACTGCACGGCGTCGGCCTCGGCATCGCGAGCGACGAGGCTCCGCGCAGCGCTTACGTCGCCGCCCTTCGCGAGCTCGCGCGCCTCGTCGAGCCGTTGTTCGTGAGCGACCACCTGTGTTGGACGGGCCTCGAGGGCCGCAATTCGCACGATCTGCTTCCGGTCGCCGCGACGCGCGGCGTGCTCGACCTCGTCTGCGATCGCGTCGCGCGCGTCCAGGACGCGCTCGGCCGCCGGATCCTGCTCGAGAACGCCTCGGCGTACGTCAAGTTCGGCGCCGACGAGATGAGCGAGGCCGAACTGCTCGCAGCGCTCTGCGAGCGCACGGGCTGTGGCGTGCTGCTCGACATCAACAACTTGGTCGTCAACGCGAAGAATCTCGGAACCGATCCGAGCGCCGCGCTCGCAGCGCTCGATCCGCGCCACGTCGGCTATCTGCACGTTGCGGGACACACCGAGCTCGCCGACGTGTGCGTGGACACGCACGGCTCTCGCGTGCAGGACGAGGTTTGGCGTCTGTTCGACGAGGCGGTGCGCCGCCATCCGCACGCGAGCGTGATCCTCGAGCGCGACGACGACATCCCGCCGCTCGCCGCGCTCGTCACGGAGCTCGACGTGGCGCGCGATCGCTGGCGCAGCGCGCAGCGGGCAGAGCGGGAAACCCCCGAGAGGGCCCGCGTGCAGACGGATGCTGCGCCGTGCGCAAGCAGCGCGCATGAAGCGTGGGGCGAGACGCAGCGCGCATTCTGGTCGAGCCTCGTCGCGGAAGACGACGGCGCCGGCGCGGCCGTCGCTGCGCTCGATGCGCGCGTTCCCGTCAGCCCGCTGCGCGGCCTGCGCGTGTATCGCGACGCGCTTCGCGTCATGCCTGCGCGCGCGCTCGCTGCGAATTTGCCGACGCTCGCGTGCGTGCTCTCGCGGCGCGACTTCAGCGCGTTGTGCGCGGCTTTCGCGCGCGCGCACCCGTCCCGCTCCCACGACTACGTGCGCTTCGGAGCTGCGCTCGCGGAGTTCCTCGCGACCTTCGCGCTCGCGGACCGCTACGCGTGCGGGCGCGCTGCCCTGGTGGACATCGCCCGTCTCGAGCAGGCCCAGCTGGAGGCGCAGGAGGCGCCCGATCCAGAGGCGCGTGTATCGCTGGCTGAGCTCGGGGCGCTCGATGCGGCGCACTGGGAGAGCGCGCGCTTCTCGTTCGCGCCCGCGCTGCGCGTCGTCGGCGCCAGCTCCGATGTGCTGCCGGCGATCCGCGCCGTCGCGAGCGGCGCCGCGCCGGCGCTGCCGACGATCGGGGCCATTGCCTATCTCGTCGTTCGCGAAGGCGCGACCGTGCACAGCGCCGCGATCGATCCCGCCGGCGCGCTCGCGCTTTCCGCGCTCGCGGCGGGCGCGACCTTCGCCGAGGCCTGTGCGCGCGCAGGCGGCGAGAACGCCGCGCCCTGTGCGGCGGAGGCGCTCGCGATCGCTTGCGCGCGCGGAGCGGTCTGCGCCGTGTCGGCGTCGGGCTCGCTCGCGCCGCTCGGTGCGGGCTGACCGCGCGAGCCGATCAGCCGCCGCGCACGATGCCGAACTTCTTCATGCGGCTGCGCAGCGTGCTCGGGTTGATGCCGAGCCGCGCTGCGGCGCCCTGTTCGCCCTCGATGCGTCCGCCGGTCTCCTCGAGCACGGCGAGCACGTGACGGCGCTGCGCTGCAGCGAGCGTCTCCGATTCGCTGCGCAGGGTCGCCGAGGGCGTTGCAGCCGATGCGGGAGCGGAGCTCGCTGGCGGACGCGGCGCGGTCGGCAGCATCTCCGCGTCGATCTCGAGCAGCGGGCCGTGCGACAGCACGACGGCGCGCTCGACCACGTTCGAGAGCTCGCGCACGTTGCCGGGCCAGTCGTACGCGCAGAGTCGCGCGAGCGCCGCCGGCGAGATGCCGTCGACGCGCTTGCCGAGCTCACGGCCCAGGCGATCCGCGAGGTAGAGCGCGAGCAGCTCGATGTCGCCGACGCGCTCCCGCAGGGGGGGTACGGCGATCGGCAC
Organism: Myxococcota bacterium; assembly: GCA_036560185.1. GTDB lineage: Bacteria > Myxococcota_A > UBA9160 > UBA9160 > UBA6930 > VGRF01. The sequence goes on along the minus strand of DATBRS010000140.1, from coordinate 1,044 downwards.
CACGTTCAGGCGGAAGAAGAGGTCCTTGCGGAAGCGCCCGGCCTCGACCTCGCGCTCGAGATCGCGGTTGGTCGCGGCGATCACCCGGACATCCACCTTGCGCGACTGATTGCTGCCGACCGGCTCGATCTCGCGTTCCTGCAGCACGCGCAGCAGCTTCACCTGAGTCTCGAGCGGCAGCTCGCCGACTTCGTCGAGGAAGATCGTTCCGCCGCTCGCGACCTCGAAGCGGCCGACGCGGCTCGAAGTCGCACCGGTAAAGGCGCCGCGCACGTGCCCGAACAGCTCGCTCTCGACCAGGCCCGCCGAGATCGCAGCGCAGTTCACTTTGACGAGCGGGTGGCTGTGCCGCGGGCTGCGGTCGTGGAGCGCGCGCGCGATCAGCTCCTTGCCCGTACCCGTCTCGCCCTGAATCAGCACGGTCGCGGCGCTGGGCGCGACCGTGTCGACGAGCGCCATCACTTTCTCGAGCGCGGGGCTGCGACCGACGATGCCGCCCGAGTCGCGCGATTGCCGGATCTCGTCCTGGAGGTAGGCGTTCTCCGCCGCGAGCTTGTCGCGCAGCTCTGCGAGGCGCTCGTAGGCGAAGCAGTTGTCGACGGCGACCGCGACGGCGCTGACCACGCGCTCGAGCAGGGCGGCCGGGATCTCGCGGTACGCGCCGCGTCGCGTCGACATGAAGAACAGCGCCCCGAAGCTGCGCTCCTCGCGCAGCAGGGGCAGGGCGCACAGCGACTCCATGCCCTCGCGCTCCATCACCAGATTCGTCATCGGAAAGCGCTCGCGCAGCTCTTCGCGGGACGCGGCGATGTAGCGTTGGCGCTGCTCCTGCGCCCAGCGGCAAGCCGTGCCCGCCGATGAGAACTCTTCGATCATCGGACCCCGCGCCGGCTGGTCGAGCGCGAGTACGTGCACGCGCAGGCTCTCCGGGCCCGTGGGCACCTCGATGCCGAAGCGCTCGCACGCGAGCAGCGGCTTCACCGAGCGCGCGAGCTCGGCGAACAGGTCGCTGCGCCGCAGGTGCCGCGTGCTCGACAAGTTGAT
>DATBRS010000139.1:0-7840 GCA_036560185.1 Myxococcota bacterium | reverse complement strand
CTTCGCGGCGTTGCGAGGACGGATGCTCGGGGCCGGCCTGCGCTTGATTCGGCCGCAGCGGCCCACGGCCCCGCCGCAGCGCTCTTGCCGGTGCGCTTGGGCGCGGCGCGGGCGATCGAGGATCTGACTTGTTGGGAGGGGTGCGGGATCGGCGCCGTCGAGGCGTCGATCCCGCACTTTTTGTTGGGTAGTCAGCGCATCGCGTTTCTCAGCGCGGGATCGCTGCGCTCCCCGCGCTTCGTGGCTCTGAGGCGGCGGGCGTAGGACGGGCCGAGTAGCAGGATCGCTGGGCCACCCGTCAGATCGGGCGCGTGTGCCGCGAGCTCGGCGAGCGTCATCGCATGCTCGCGTTGATCTGGGCAGCTCGCGTTCTCGAGGATCACGACGGGGGTGTGGGCGGGCTTGCCGCGGGTGATTAGGTGGGCGGCGATCTCGCTGGCCTGGGCGGAGGCCATGTAGAGCGCGGCGGTGTCGGCGGCGAGCACGGCGTCGGCCCAGGCGCTCGTGGCGTGCGCGTCGCCGACGCGCGGGGTGGCGAGAGCGATGCTGCGCGCGAGCCCGCGCTCCGTGAGGGAGACCCCCAGCGCCGCGCTGGCGGCGAAGGCGGCGGAGATACCGGGCACGATCTCGCACTCGACGCCGGCCGCGTGCAGCGCATCGAGCTCTTCCTGTGCGCGGCCAAACAGCAGCGGGTCGCCACCCTTGAGGCGCACGACGAGCGCGACCCTGTGCGCGGCGTCGATCAGGCGCTTGTTGATGAAACGCTGCGCCGTCGAGTGGCGGCCGCAGCGCTTGCCGACCGCGATCTTCTCGGCCCGCGCCGCGATCGCGACGATCTCGGGCGACACGAGCGCGTCGAAGAACACCACGTCCGCACGCTCGAGCAGTCGCAGCGCCCGCAGCGTCAAGAGATCGGCCGCGCCCGGGCCGGCGCCGACGAGGTAGACGCGCCCGCTCGCCGCGCCAGCTCGGCGTCCGTTGCGGCTACGCGAGTCCAACGTTCTCTCCACCCGCTTCGGGCGGCTCGGCCCGCGCCGCAGCGCGCGGCTTCGGCAGCGCGAGCCACACCTCGTCGCCACGCAGCTCGACCGCGTAGGTCGGGATCGCGTCGCAGTTCCCGGCCGGCGACGTGCCCGCGCCGGTCGTCAGCTCGAACTTCCACGCGTGCAGCGGGCAGGTGACGCGCCCGCCCGCGACGATGCCGTCCGCGAGCGGCCCGCCCGCGTGCGGGCAGCGCGCGGCGATCGCATGCACCTCGCGCTCGCCCGTGCGGAAGAGCGCGATCTCGCGCGTTCCCACCCGCACGTTTCGGCCCTCGCCCCGCGGCAGCTCCGCGAGCGCCGCGACGCGGACGAGCTCGCCCGGGCGTGTGCTCGGCACCGCCTCGAGATCTCCGAATTGGTGCGGCGTGGCGGGCGTCTGGCCCTCCGTCGACCACGGCTCGGCTGCGATCTCGCGCGAGCGCGCGAAGCGATCGAGCAGCGCGGCGCGCACTTCTCCCGGCGCCTCGATCGTTTCGGCGCGCACGCGCGCAATGCCGAAGCGCTCGACGAAGTCGTACGTGCGCTCGAGGTACTCGGCGTTCTCGCGGTAGTACTGCAGGAAGAGGTGCGCCCCCTCGAGCGCCTCGACGTCGCTCTCGACGCGCACGAGCAGGTCGGCCTTGCGCACGCGCATGCCGGCCGCGCCGCCGACCAACACCTCCCAGCCGCCCTGGATCGCCATGATGCCGATGTCCTTCACCGTGACTTCGGCGCAGTTCCGCGGGCAACCGGTCACGCCCATCTTGACCTTGTGCGGCGTGTAGAGGCGCTCGGTGGTCTGCTCGAGCTTGACGCCGAGCGCGGTCGAATCGCCCACGCCGAAGCGGCAGAACTCGCTGCCGACGCAGGTCTTCACCGTGCGCACGGCCTTCGCGTAGGCGTGCCCGCTCGGCATGCCGAGCTCGCTCCAGATCGCCGGCAGGTCTTGCTTGCGCACCCCCAACAAGTCGAGGCGCTGCCCGCCGGTCACCTTGAGCATCGGCACCTCGTACTTCTCCGCGACGTCCGCGATGCGGCGCAGCTCCGCTGGAGACGTGATGCCGCCACGCATGCGCGGCACGACCGAGAACGTGCCGTCCCGCTGGATGTTCGCGTGCACGCGATCGTTCACGAAGCGGCTGGCGCGCTCCTCGGTGTGGCGGCCTTGCCAAACCTCGTCGAGCAGGAACGAGAGCGCCGGCCGGCAAGACGCGCAGCCTGCGCCGTCGCCGTAGACCGCGAGCGCCTCGCTCACGCTGCGCAGGTTCTGGTTGCGCAGGCCGCGGCGCAGCTCCTCCTTGGGGTGCGGAACGCACGCGCACAGCAGCTTCGGCCCGGCCGCGGCGCCGGCCTCGCCGGTCACGAGGCGCAGCAGCGCCTGACAAGTGCCCGCGCAGCTGCCGCACGAGGTCGAGGCGCGCGTGGTGCGCTTGATCTCCGCGAGCGTGTTCGCGCCCGCCTCGATCGCCGCGACGATCGTGCCCTTCGCGACGCCCATGCAGCCGCACACGTTCGCATCGGCTGCGAGCGACGCGACCGCGGCCAGCTCGTCGGCCGCGAGCGACGCGCTGGCGGCGCCCGCCGCGAGCGATCCCAAGAGCAGCGCACGGCGCTCCGTCTCGTCGGCGATCGCGACGCCGCGCGCGACCAGGCCGACCAGGCGCGGGCCATCGTCCACTTGGCCCATCAGGATCGCGCCGACCGCGCGGCCGTCCTCGATCAGCACCTTGCGATACAAGCCGGCGCCGGTGTCCTCGACGCGCAGCGCCTCGCTCGACTCCGCCTCGGGCGACGGCGTGAAGCGCCCGACCGAGAGCAGGTTCACGCCGGCGACCTTGAGCTTCGCGTAGACCAGCGAGCCGAGATACGGGCGCGAGAAGTCGCCGTTGATCGCGCACGCGAGGGCCGTGCCTTGCTCGTAGAGCGGCGCCACCAGGCCGTAACACTTGCCGCGATGCTCGGCGCATTCGCCGACGGCGAAGATCTCCGCGTCGCTGGTGCGCAGGAAGTCGTCGACCACGACGCCGCGCTTCACCTCGAGGCCCGCACCGCGCGCGAGCTCGCTGCGCGGGCGGATGCCGGCGGCGACGACCACGAGGTCCGCGTCCAGCGTCTCGCCGCCCTCGAGCACGACGCGCGCCACGCGCGCGCCCTCCTGCTCGCTCACACCCTCGAGCCGCAGCGTCTTGCGCTCGAGCAGCACGCGCACGCCGAGCCGCTGAATTGCGTCGCGCAGCAGCGCGCCCGCTGCCGCGTCGAGCTGTTGCTCCATCAGCCAAGGCATCAGGTGCACGACGGTCGTGTCCACGCGGCGCTTCGCGAGGCCGCGCGCTGCTTCGAGGCCGAGCAGGCCGCCGCCGATCACGACCGCGCGCCGCGCGCGCTTCGCCTCCGTGAGAATCGCCGCGGTGTCGTCGAGCGTGCGGAACACGTGCACGCCCGGCCGCGTGGCACCGGCGATCGGCGGCACGAAAGCCTCGGAGCCGGTGGCGAGCAGTAGGCGGTCGTAAGCGGTCTCGCGGCCGGAGTCGTCGCGCACGCAGCGCCGCGCGCGGTCGATCGCGACGACGCGCACGCCTGCGTTCAGCGCGACGCCGCGCTCGGCGTACCACGCGGCGTCGTGGGTGATCAGGTCTTCCGCCTCGCACTCGCCCGCGATCAGCGTCGAGAGCAAGATGCGGTTGTATCCGAGCTGCGGCTCGTCGCCGAAGACGCTGGCTCGCCACGACGGCTCGCGCTGCAGGATCGCGTCGAGGCACGCGAGCCCGGCCATGCCGTTGCCGACCATGAGAAGCCGCCTGCCCGTCACGAGAGTTCCTCCGGCGTCGGCAGCGCGCGCACGCGCACCGCGCAGTGCTTCAGCTCCGGCTGCTTCGAGATGGGATCGATCGCGCCGTGCGTCAGGTTGTTGGCCGGCTTTAGAAAGCCATCGATGCGGGTCCAGTGGAACGGCAGGAAGACCGCACCGGACACGATCTCCGGCGTGACGCGCACCTGCGCGACGACCTCGCCGCGGCGCGACTGCACTTCGGCGAAGCCGCCGTCGATCACGCCCGCGCGCGCCGCGTCGGCGGGATGCATGACGAGCACGGGCTCGGGCGCGCGGCCTTCGAGATTCTTCGACCAGCGCGTGCGCGAGCGCGTGTGCCAGTGCGGCTTGAGGCGCCCCGTCGTGAGCACGAGCGGGAACTCGCGCGAGGCGGGCTCCGCGGGCGGCTGCGGCTGCACGGGGGTGAAGTGCGCGCGCCCGCTCGGCGTCGCGAAGCGCTCCTCGTAGCGGCGCGCGGCGCCGGGATCCGCTTCGCTCGTGCACGGCCACTGCAGCGGGCCGCGCGCGAGGCGGGCGTGCGTGATGCCGGAGAGGTCCGCGCTCGTGCCGGCGGTGAGCGCGCGGAATTCGTCGAACACCTCCGCCGCGCTCTGCCACGCGAAGTGCTCGCCGAAGCCGAGCTCGCGCGCGAGCAGCGCGAGCAGCTGCCAATCCGGCAGTGCGTTGCCGGGCGCGTCGACGAGCTTGCGCGAGAGCGTCACGACGCGCTCGCTGTTCGTCATCGCGCACTCCTTCTCCGCCCAGCCGGCGGCCGGCAGCACGACGTGCGCGAGCGCGGCGCTGTCGGTCGGGAAGAACGCGTCCTGCACGACCACCAGCTCGGCGCGGCGCAGCGCGCGGCGCACCCGCTCGGCGTCCGGCAGCGAGGCCGCGGGATTCGTCGCGACGATCCAGATCGCGCGCATGCTGCCGTCCTCGAGGCCGGCGAAGATTTCCGTCGCCGTCTTGCCGGCGCGAGCGGGGATGCGCTCGACCGGAACGCGCCAGCGCTCCGCGATGAAGGCGCGGTCGGCCGCGGAAGCGAGCTGCCGATGCCCCGGCAAGAGGCCCGTCAGCCCGCCGACCTCGCGCCCGCCCATCGCGTTGGGCTGTCCCGTCAGGGAGAGCGGCCCGCAGCCCGCGCGACCGACGTTGCCCGTCGCGAGACAGAGATTCAGGAGCGCCTGGTTCTTCGCGGTGCCGTGCGCGCTCTGGTTCGCGCCCATCGACCACAGCACCATCGCGCGCCGCGAGCGCACGAGCGTGCGCGCCGCGTCGAGAATCGCGGCCGCGGGGATGCCGCACAGCTCCGCGGCCGCCTCGGGCGTCCACGGCTCGACGGCCCTGCGCACCGCCTCGAATCCCTCCGTGCGCGCCGCGATGAACTCCTTGTCCGCGTGCCCCTCCACGATCGCGACGCGCAGCATCGCGTTCAGCAGCGCGACGTCGGTGCCGGGGCGGATCGGCAGATGTGCGTGCGCGATGTCGCAGCTCTCGGTGCGGCGCGGGTCGACCACGAGCACGCGCACGTTCGCGTCCGCGGCGACGCGCTTCTCGATGCGGCGAAACAGGATCGGATGGCAATCGGCGATGTTCGCGCCGAGCACGAGGAACACGTCGGCGGAGTCGATGTCGTCGTAACAACCGGGCGGCGCGTCGGCGCCGAAGGCGCTCTTGTATCCCGAGACGGCGCTCGCCATGCAGAGCCGCGAGTTCGTGTCGAGGTTGTCGGTGCCGAGGAAGCCCTTCACCAGCTTGGTGAGCGCGTAGTAATCCTCGCTGCCGAGCTGCCCCGAGCCGTAGAACGCGACCGCGTCGGGCCCGTGCGTGTCGATGATGCGCCGCAGCTCGCGCGCCGCATGCGCGATCGCCGCCTCGAGCGCGACGGCGCGGAAGCTCGCCGCGCGATGGGTTCGCAGCTGGGCGCGCGTCGCGCGCCCAGCGTTCGCCACGGTCGGCGGCAGGCAGACCGCCTTCATGCAGACTTCGCCGCGGCTCGAGGGATGAGCGGCGTCGCCCTTCACCTTGAGCACACGCCCGCCCTCGACTCCGGCCGAGAGACCGCAGCCGACTCCGCAGTACGGGCATCCGGTCCGCACCCACTCCACGGCAGCAGCTCCCCGACAACCGGAGATCGCGGTGCAACCGCCATGCCGCGCGTCGAGTGCGCCGATTCACGCCCTGCTGTGTGCGAATGGCCGCGAGCGAGCGCGACGTTGCGCTCGCTCGGCGAGCAGCGCCTGCGCGCGATGCGAGCGCGCGCTCAGCTCGAGGCGCGGTCGAGCAGCTCGATCGGGTGGACGACGCGGGCGCGCAGGCCGCGCTGCTCCGCGCCAGCGCCGAGCTGCATCAAGCAGCCGGGGTTTCCCGTCGCGATCCAGTCGGGATCGGCGGCGGCGAGCGAAGCGAGCTTGCGCGCGAGCACCGCGCGCGACATTTCCGGATGCGTGAGGTTGTAGATCCCCGCGGCACCGCAGCAGCTCGCGGGGTCGTCGTGCGGAATCAGACGCAGGCCGGGAATCGCGCCGAGCAGCCGGCGCGGCGCCTCGACGACGCGCTGGCCGTGCGCCAGGTGGCACGGATCGTCGTAACAAACCGTGCCCTCGACGCGGCGCGTGAGCGCGAGCGAGCCGGCCGCGTCGAGCAGCTCGCACACGTCGCGCACCTTTGCAGCCAGCGGCTCGCCCTCGCCGGGCAGCCAGTGGCCCTGATCGCGCAGCGCGGCGCCGCAGCCCGCGGAGTTGGTCACGACCGCGTCCACGTCGCTCAGCGAGAACGCGGAGAGGTTGTTGCGCGCGAGGGCACGCGCGGCCTCGATCTCGCCGGCGTGGGCGTGCAGCGCGCCGCAGCAGCCTTGGCGCTCGGGGACGAGCACGTCGAAGCCCGCGCGAGCGAGCACGCGGACGGTGGCGGCGTTCACCGCGCCGAACAGCTCCGGCATGATGCAGCCCTCGAGCAGCGCGACTCTGCCGCGGCGCGCGCCCTGCGCGGTCGTGAGCGCGGGCAAGCGCTTGCGCGACGCGCGCGGCGGCACTCGAGGCAGCAGCGCGCGCAGCTCTCGCAGGCGCGCCGGCAGCAGCGGCGCGACGAGCGCATCGAGCCGCAGCGCCTGCGCCGCACCGAGCAGGGACAGCAGAGCGGAGAGCACGCGCGGGTTGGGGACGACGTGGCGCAGTGCGAATTGCTCGATCGCCTTCGCGGGGCCGCGCCGCAGGCCTGCATCCTCGATGGCCGCACGCGTCTGCTCGAGCAGCGCGCCGTACTGCACTCCCGACGGGCAAGCCGTCTCGCACGCGCGGCAGCCGAGGCACAGGTACGCCTCCTCCGCGACCACGTCGCCGAGCGCGATCTTGCCCTCGGCCACGCCGCGCATCAGGTAGACGCGGCCGCGCGGCGACGAGGTCTCGCGTCCGGTCTCGAGGTAGGTCGGGCACGACGACAAGCACAGCCCGCAGTGCACGCAATCGAGCGTGGCGGGGTAGAGCTCGCGCAGTTGTTGGGGTCCGTTCGCGCTCATGCCTCGCCGAGACCTCTTCCGGGGTTGAGGATGCCCTGCGGGTCGTAGGCGCGCTTCACGGCGCGCTGCAGCGCGAGGGCGCCGTCGCGTTCGCCGAGCACTTCGCGTCCGCTGCGCAGCGGGAGCGGCGCGTCCTCGAGCCGCCACGCGCCATTCGCGCGCGCCGCTGCGGCCGCGACGGCAGCCGACTGCGCGCCGAACGCTCCCGCGCTCGAAGCGAACTGCGCGTAGAGGATTCCGCGCGCCGGAAACGCGAGCGTGGCCGCTCCCGCGGCGCACAGCGCGCCGCGCGCCGCCTCGAGCTCGCTCGGCAGCGCCGCCAGCCGGAAGCGCACTCCCTCCGCGCCCTGCGCGGCGCGCAGCAGCGCGATCGCGTGCTCCGGCGCATCGCGCGCGCCGAGCTTCGCGGCGAACGCGGCGCGATCTGCGGCGACCGCGGCCGCATCGCCGGCGAGCTCGAGCACGAACGCCCGCGCGCCGCCGAGCTCCGCG
>DATBRS010000138.1:0-1691 GCA_036560185.1 Myxococcota bacterium | reverse complement strand
GAGCTCCATGCCGACGGCTCCGTCTCGATCGCGAACGTGCCGAGCCGCCGCACCGTCCGGCGCGCCGCCGTGCGCCTCGGCGACGGGAGCGAAGTGATTGGGGACGTCGCGTGGGGCGGCAACTGGTTCTTCCTCGTGGAGTGCCCCGACCTGACGCTGGACGCGAAGCACATCGAGCCGCTCGCCGCGCTCGCGGGGCGCATCCGCGAGGCCGCGAACGCGCAAGGCTTCCCGGAGGTCGACCACGTCGAGCTGTTCGGTCCGGGCGACGCCGGCGCCGACGCGCGCAACTTCGTGCTCTGCCCCGGCGGAGCCTACGACCGCTCGCCCTGCGGCACCGGCACGAGCGCGAAGCTCGCCTGCCTCGCAGCAGACGAGAAGCTGGCCGAGGGCGAGGAGTGGGTACAGGAGAGCGTGATCGGCAGCCGCTTCCGCGCGCGCTACCGCTGGCTCGACCGCGCTCGGGGCGAGATCGCGCCGGTGATTACGGGCGAGGCGCACGTCACTGCCGAATCTGTGCTGCGCCTCGATCCGCGCGACCCGTTCTGCTGGGGGATTCGCTGATGATCGCGCGCAAGCGCGTCGTCGTGATCGGCGCCGGCGTGGTCGGCCTGTGCGTCGCTTGGTCGCTGCGCCTGCGCGGGCACGAGGTGGTGCTCGTCGAGCGCGAGCGCGACGGCGGCGACAGCTGCTCGCTCGGCAATGCGGGCCTGATCTCCCCCAGCCACTTCATTCCGCTCGCCGAGCCGAGCAAGATCGCGAAGGCGCTGACCTCGTTCCTCGATTCCCGCAGCCCGTTCTATCTGAAGCCACGCTTCGATCTCGACCTCGTGCGCTGGGGCCTCGCATTCCTGCGCGCCTCGCTGCCGGCGCGCGCGCGGCGCTCGGCGCCGGTGCTGCGCGACCTGATGCTCGCGAGCCGCGCGCTGCACCTCGAGCTCGCGGACGCGCTCGGCGACGCGCAGCGGCTCGAGACGCGCGGCCTGTTGATGCTGTGCCGCAGTCAGGCGGGCCTCGACGAGGAGGCGCACATCGCGCGGCAGGCGCACGCGCTCGGCATCGAGGCGGAGGTGTGCAGCGCGGCGCGTACGGCGGAGATCGACCCGGGAACGCGCATGCGGATCACCGGCGCCGTGCACTACCCGGGCGACGCGCACCTCGTGCCGATGCGCTTCGTGCCGGCACTCGTCGACGCGCTGCGCGGCCACGTCGAGCTGCGCTTTGGGCACGAGGTGACGGGCTGGCGCGCCGAGGGCGGGCGCATCGCCGCCGCGCTGACGCGTCACGGCGAGATCGCGGGCGACGAGTTCGTGCTCGCGAGCGGGAGCTGGTCGCCCGGCTTGTTACGGCGGCTCGGCGTGCGCCTGCCACTCGAGGCCGGCAAGGGCTACAGCCTGACGCTGCCGCGACCGCGCGAGCTGCCGCGCGTGCCCGCGGTGCTGAGCGAGGCGAGCATGGCCGTGACCCCGATGGCCGGCGCGCTGCGGCTCGCGGGCACGATGGAGATCTCGGGCCTCGGCTCGCGCGACCTGCCCGAGCGCGTGCGCCAGCTCGTCGACGGCTTCGTGGACTACTTCCCGGCGTTCCGCGCGCAGGACTTCCAGCACATCGTGCCGTGGCACGGCCTGCGCCCCTGCTCCGCCGATGGGCTCCCGTACCTCGGGCGCGTCGCGCGCTTCGACAATCTCTGC
>DATBRS010000137.1:0-31712 GCA_036560185.1 Myxococcota bacterium | reverse complement strand
GTGAAGCGCAAGCTCGACATGGGCGTGCGTTATCAGGACCAGTACCGCCGCGAACGCGGCGCCTGGCGCTTCGCCCGCCGCGAGCTCGTGCTCGACTGGACGCAAGATCTTCCACTGCAAGCGTAGAGCGAGGCAGACAGGAGCGAAGCGGCCGAACGAAGCGGCATCACGCGCGAAGACGCAACGCGGCCTCGATGAGTGCCGCAAGCCGCGAGCGCCCAAGCAGGTGCGTGCAACCCTGCATGACGCGGCGCGCAGCGAGCCGGAGTCTTCGGAGGCGAGCGAAGCACAGGGAAAATCGAGGCGAGGCAGAGCCGCCGCGCCCGCACCAGGAGCCCCCACATGACCATCCGCACCTCCGTAGGCCTCTACGGCCTGGAGAATCTCCTCGGCGGCGACTTCCGCAGAGTCACAAGCGTCGTGCGCCAAGCCGACCTGCTCGGGATCGATCAGGCCGTGATGACCGATCACGTCGTGATGGGCACGCGCACCGATCGCTACCCGTACGGCCCGTTCCCAAGCCCGCCCGAGTACCCGTGGTTCGAGCCGATCGTCGCGATGTCGGCGTTCGCCGCGGTGACGACGCGAATCCGCCTCTCGATGAGCGTGCTGATCGCGCCGCTTCGTCCGGCGGTGCTGCTGGCGAAGCAGGCCGCCACGCTCGACCTGCTCTCGAACGGCCGCCTCGACCTCGGCGTCGGCACCGGCTGGCAGCGTGAGGAGTACGACGCCTCGGGCATCCCGTTCGCGGGCCGCGGCGCGCGGCTCGCTGAGCAGATGCGAGCGTGCCGCGACCTCTGGACGAACGCGCCCGGCACTTATCAGGGCGAGACGGTGGACGTGCGCGGCCTCTACTCGAAGCCGTTTCCCGTGCAGAAGGGAGGCCCGCCACTCTGGTTCGGGCTCGCGCCCACCGAGCCGAACTGCCAGCGCATCGCCGAGCTGGGCGTGGGCTGGATCCCCATCTCGCAGGACGCCGCCGTGATCGGCGCGGGCGTGGGCGCGCTGCGCAGTGCGTTCACGCGCGCGGGGCGCAGCGCCGCCGAGCTGCAGGTGCGCGCGCACATTCCGCCGCGGCAGAGCAGCGCGGGCGGCTTCGACCTCGAAGCGACGCTCGCCGCCGGCCTCGAGCCCGCGCTCGCTGCGGGTGCGACCGTGATCGAGATCCTGCCGTTCTTGTTCGCGCGCACGGAGCGCGAGATCGACGCGGTGCTGGAACGCATCGCGAAGATCGCTCGCTGACCGGCGGGCTGCGCGGCGGCTACGGCGCCAGAGCCTTGGCGAGGAAGGGCAAGCTCACGTCCATGCGGTAGTCGACGTCGGAGTGATCGTCGTCGAACTCCTCATAGCGGTGCGGGATGCCCGCCTCGAGCAGGCGGCGCGACAGGATGCGCGTGCCGTAGTGGATGTGGAACTGGTCGCGCCAGCCGCAATCGATGTAGATGCCGCGCAGCGAGCGCAGCGCGCGCGCGTGTTTCGGGACCAGGTGGATCGGATCGTGCCGCAGCCACGCGGCCCAGTTCGCCTCGATGCGCTCGCCGCTCTCGAGGTCGTAGGGCAGGCGAAAGCCGAGCGGCGCGCGCGGATGTGGGTCGTAGGTCGCCGCCATGCACAAGTTCATGATCGCCATCGACTCCGCGTGGGAGAGCTTCGGCTTCTTCCAAACCGCCGTGAGGAAGCGCTTCACGCGTCCGTCGTCGAAGCCGCGCGCGAGCGCGCGCACCGAGCGCTGCCGCGCGTCGTAGACGCCGGGCCGCTGCTTGCGCGGCCGATGCTTCGCGAGCTCGTTCAGCGTGTTGGGCCAATCGCAGGCGTAGACGAAGTCGAAGTAGGCGTCGCCCGAGTGATCGGCGATCGCGCCCCAGGTGCCCGGGTACTTCATGCCGTGCACGATCGCGCCGTAGCCGCCCGACGACTTCCCGAAGCAGCCGCGATGGTCGCGCGAGGCGAGCGTGCGGAACTCGCGGTCGACGAACGGCACGAGCTCGCGCGTGAGGTAGTCGGCGTAGCGCCCGATCGCCGGCGAGTTCACGTACTGGTTGCCGCCGAGCGCGGTGAAGCAGTCGGGGAAGACCACGATCGCCGGCGGCATCTTGCGCTCGTGCACGAGCCGAGCCGCGCGCTCGCCCACGTTCTCGCTGAACGGCTTCCAGTTGAGGTGCGCGATGCCCGAGCCGGTGAAGCCGACGAGATCCCACAGCGTCGCGAAGCGGCGCCCGCTCGAGCCGTCGTATCCGGGCGGTAGCCACACCGCGAGCTTGCGCACGTGCGGATCGCGAAGCGCGTTGCCGCGCAGCACCTCCGAAACGTGCTCGAGCACCACGACGGTGCCCTCGACCTGAGAACTGCGCTTGCGGGCCATGGGTGGAGTCCTCTCGTGTGCGAGCGCTGCATGAACGGAGCTCGTGCGCGCTGCGGCGGGAGTCTGCGCTAACCCGCGGCCCATGACACAGCCGCTCTCTCGCCAAGCGTTCCGCGCCCGCTACGGCCCCTGGGCCCTCGTCGCCGGCGCATCCGAAGGCTTCGGCGCCGCGTGGGCGCGAGAGCTCGCCGCGCGCGGCTGCGACGTCGTGCTAGTCGCGCGGCGCGAGGCGCAGCTCGCCGCACTGGCGCGCGGGCTCGAGCGCGCGCACGGCGTCGCCACGCGTTGCGTCGCGCTCGATCTCGCCGCGCGCGACATCGCGGAGCAGCTCGCGCATGCGACCGACGCGCTCGAGATCGGTCTGCTCGTCTACAACGCGGCGCAGGCGAGCTCCGGCTGGTTCGCTGAAACGCACGCCGACGACCTCTCCCGCGCCCTCGACGTGAACTGCCGCGCCCCGCTGCTTCTCGCGCATCACTTCGGCGCGCGCATGCTCGCGCGCGGCCGCGGCGGCGTGATCCTGATGAGCTCGCTCTCGGGCCTCGCGGGCGCGAGCTACGTCGCCACCTACGCCGCCACGAAGGCGTTCGACTGGGTGCTCGCCGAGGGGCTCCACCAAGAATGGAAGCCGCGCGGTGTCGACGTGCTCGCCGCCGTCGCCGGCCTCACCGACACCCCGAACGCGCGCGCCACCGGTGTGCAGGTGGACGCAATGCCGGCAATGAAGCCGGAGGACGCGGTGCGCGACTTGTTGGGCGCCCTCGGCCGCGCACCATTCTGGATCGCCGGCGAAGCCAACCGCGCCGCGCTCGCGATGCTCGAATCCTTGCCGCGCGCGCAGCGCAGCGAAGGCCTGTCAGCCTCCACCCTTGCTCTCTACGCGGGCGTCACCCAGTCCAAGTGAATCGATCGGCGCCTCGATGGCGCGGATCGATTCACCTCCCCAGCAAAGAGCGACGCGCGAACGCCGCCCCATCGCTCGCACGGATCAGGGTGCGAACCTCCCGCCGCGAGCACGGGCGGGGGGCGCGGCGGAGGCGAGCGCCCAGGCGCAGGCCGCCCCCATGCCAGGCACGCCCCCATCATTCTCACGCCCCGCACCCTCGCAACACCCACCCCCAACGCGCAGCGGCCGAGCGGCCGAGCCGCAGCCGCGCCCCCCGCCCGCGCGAGCAGCGCACGAGGCGTGACCCCCGCCGACACCGCGTCAGCCCGGCGCAACCTCCACCGGAATCCCGTTCACGATCGCGTTGCCGCTCGGCACGTCCACCGCGTCGCCCGGCGCGAGCACGTTGTTGCAGACGCCCGCGTGCGCGCGCGCCGTCGGGGTGCGCGTGCCCGGCTTGTCGTGGCCAAAGCCGTGCGGGAGGCAGACGACGCCGGGCATCATCTCGTCGCTCACCTCCGCCGGGGCGACGAGGCTGCCCGCGCGCGAGCTCACGCGCGTGGGCGCGCCGTCCTTCACGCCGAGACGCTTCGCGTCCTCGGGATGGATCAGCAGCGTGCAGCGCTCGCGCCCGCTCACGAGCGACGCGACGTTGTGCATCCACGAGTTGTTACTGCGCACATGCCGGCGCGAGACGAGCACGAGCGGATCTTCGGCGCGGGCGAGCCGCGCGCGCAGGCGCGGCAGGTCCGCGCTGATGTGCGGCGGCGCGAGCTCGATCTTGCGCGACGGCGTCTGCAGCACCTCGCCGAGGCGCGGCGTCAGCGCGCCGCGGTCGATGCCGTTCGGGTGCTTCGCGATCTCCGCCAGCGTGAGGCCGCCTGGGTTCGCGCCGTACGCGTCGCCCCACGGGCCGGTGCGAATCGCGAGGTCGAGCATGCGCGCGGGCCCCGCGCCGACGCTCTGCGCGACGATCTCCGCGGGATCTCGGCGGTGGATGCGCGAGCCCGGCAGCTGCGTCAGGCCGGCGACCAGGCCCGCGAAGAAGAGCTGATCGAGCGCGGCGGTGTTCAGCTCCGCGGGCTTCGCGCCCTTGCAGAACGCGGCGAGCGCGAGCAGCAGCTCCCACTCGTCGGGGCGCGGCCCCGGATCGAACAGCCGCGGCGAGTACTTCGCGGCGCTGCGGATCGCCCAGCTCCAGATCATCTCGTCGTAGTGAGGCTGCTCGAGGTGCGAGAGCCCGGGCAGGATCACGTGAGCGTGTCGCGTCGTCTCGTTGATCCAGTTGTCGAGGCTCACCATGAACTCGAGCTGCGGCAGCGCGTCGTCGAGCCGGTCGGCGCCGGGCGCCGAGATCGCCGGATTTCCGGCGATCGTGATCAGCGCCTTCAGCTGCCCGGCCCCGGGCGTGGCGATCTCCTCCGCGAGACACGAGACCGGCACCTGCCCCAACACCTCGGGCGCACCGCGCACGCGCGTCTTCCAGCGCCCGAAGGTGACGCCGCTCGCGAACTCGGGATTCGGCAGCGAGGTGAGCGACCACGCCACCGGGTTCGCGAACATCGCGCCGCCCTCGCGGTCGAGGTTCCCCGTGACGACGTTGAGCACGTCGACCGCCCAGGAGGCGAGCGTTCCGAACTCCTGATTGCAGGTGCCGATGCGCCCGTACACCGCGGCGCGCGGCGCCCCCGCGAGCTCGCGCGCGATGCGGCGAATCGTCTCCGCCGGAATGCGGCACGCGCGCGCCACCGCCTCGGGCGTGAACTCTGCGACGAGACCGCGCAGCTCGGCGAGGCCGTTCGCGCGCACCGCGAGGCCGCGCAGGTTCTCGCGGCCCTCCGCGAAGATCACGTGCGCGAGCGCGAGCAGGAAAGCGGCGTCGGTGCCGGGCTGGATGGGGAGCCACTCGCTCGCGTGCCGCACCGAGCCGGTGCGGCGCGGGTCGACGACCACGACGCGGCCGCCGCGCTTCCGGATCGCATCGCAACGGCCCAGCATGTCCGGCGCCGCGAGCAGGCTCCCCTGAGAAGCGTGCGGGTTGGCGCCGAGCATCAACAAGTAGTCGGTGCGATCGAGGTCCGGGATCGGGAACGCCCACATGCCGCCGAACATCAGCAGCGACGACACGTTCTTCGGCCACTGGTCGACCGTGCCCGCGGAGTAGGTCTGCGCGATGCCGGACATCGCGACGAAGGCCGGCACGTAGCGCGACAGCGAGAAGTTGTGCGCGGTCGGGTTGCCGATGTACGCCGTCACGGCGCCGATGCCGTGACGCGCGATCACGCCCTGGATGCCGCTCGCGGCGGCCTCCAGCGCCTCGTCCCAGGTCGCCTCGCGGAAGGAGCCGTCCGCGTTCCGGAGCATCGGCGCGCGCAGTCGATCCGGGTCGTGGTGCACGTCCCCTAACACCGTTCCCTTCGGGCAGATGTAGCCGCGCGACCAGACGTCGTCGTCGTTCGGGCGGATCTGCTTCACGCGCCCCGCCTCGACGCTGACGCGCAGGCCGCACATCGCTTCGCAGAGCGGGCAAGTACGGACGTGCACGCCGTCGGCAGGATGCTGCATGGAGTCTCCGTGAGAACGCCTATTCGTCGTCCAGCTCTTCCCGCGCGGCCGCGGCGATCTCCGCATCCGGCGATTCCGCGAGTCGCAGGATCGTGTCCTGCGCGCGGCGGTCGTCGAACCAGCCGAGCTGATCGATGGCGGAGAGCACGACGCGCTCGTCCGTGTCGTCGGCGGCCGAGATCAGCGCGTCGAGCGCGCGGCCGTCCTCGCTGTCGCCGAGCGCGATCACGGCGGCTTCGCGCACGCTCGCGTCCGCATCGTCGTGCGCGGCGCGGATCAGCGCGTCGAGCCCGTCGGGATCCGTGGGGTCGAGGTCGAGCACTTCGGCCATGCGCTGATCGAGCTCGGCGCCGGGCGCGCGCACGGCGCGGCTCTCCGTAACAGACGGGAGCTCGCCTGCAGCGCCGGCCGTCTCCGCGTCGTCCGCCGTCGCCGCCTCCGCCGCAGCGGGCGCCGGCGCGGCGCTGGCCCCCGGCGACTCGTCGCCGCCGCAGGCGAGCGCGGCGAACAGCGCGGCGCTCGCAGACACGCCTCGCGCGAGCGCGCTCAAGCGGCGCACTCGCCCGCGCGCAGCAGCCGCCCAGGCAGCGCGCCCGTCGGCGCGTCGTCCTGGGCCACGACCTCGCCCGCGACGATCGTCGCCTTGTAGCCGCGCGCGCCCTGCAGGAAGCGCGCGCCGCCGGCCGGCAGATCGTGCGCCATGCGCGGCGGCTCGAGCGTCAAGCCGGCGAGATCGATCAGGTTGAGATCCGCCTTCTTGCCCGGCGCGAGCACGCCGCGGTCGCCGATGCCGTACAGGTCTGCCGTGTCCTTCGTCATGCGCTTCACGACGAGCTCGAGCGGCAGCTTCGGCCCGCGCACGCGGTCGCGCACCCAGTGCGTGAGCATGAAGGTCTGGATGCTCGCGTCGCAGATGATTCCGCAGTGCGCTCCGCCGTCCCCGAGGCCGAGCGCCGCGCGCGGGTGCAGCACCATCTCGCGGATCGGGTCGCAGCTGAGCTCGGCGTAGTTGAGAACCGGCATCAGCAGCAGCTCGCGCCCGTCGTTCTCGAGCAGCTTGTCGTAGAGCACGTCCTCGGCGTCGCGCCCGAGGCGCTTCGCGAGCGCCTCGATCGAATCCTCGTAGCTCGGCTCGTAGTTCGGCGGCGTGCCGATCGGGAAGGTGCGGCCGTACTGCGACGCCAGCATCGAGGGCTGATCCGGATTTCGCTCCGACAGAATCTTCCGCTTCAGCTCCGGGTCGCGCATCGCCCGCACGCGCTCTTCGAGCGGCCGCGAGAGGAGCGCCACAAAGCTCGGCCGATCGTTGAACGGATGGATCTTCGTCTGGTGACCGATCATCAGGCCGAACGGGCGGCCGGCCACCTGCGGGTAGATCTGCGCGCCCTCTTCCAGCGCGGCGACGGAGAGCGCGAACTGCTCGCGCCACAGGTCGGGCGCGGCGTTCACCTGCAGCAGCGTGAACGTCACGGGCCGGCGGATCTCGCGCGAGAGGCGGCGCATCCAGTCGATCTCGCGCTTCGGCGCCGCGATGTCTTCGCCGGCCGCGCCCGCACCCGCGAGCTCGAAGATTCCGCGGCCGAGCTCGCCGAGCACGCGCCCGATGCCGAACAGCTCGTCCTCGGCGGCGAAGGTGCCGGGCACCGGCTCTCCGTCGATCGCGCGATGCGCGATCGTGCGCGAGGTCGAGAAGCCGAACGCGCCGGCCGCGATGCCCTCCTTCACGAGCTTCGCCATCGCCGCGATGTCAGCCGGCGTCGCGGGCTGATTCTTCGCGCCGCGCTCGCCCATCACGTAGGCGCGCACCGCGCCGTGGGGCACCTGCGTGCCGACGTCCATCGTCCAGCGGCGCTTCGCGAGCGCGTCGAGGTATTGCGGGAAGGTCTCCCACTCCCACGCGATGCCCTCATGCAGCGCAGTGCCCGGGATGTCCTCGACGCCTTCCATCAGCCCGATCAGGAAGTCGTGCTGATCCGGGCGCACCGGCGCGAAGCCGACGCCGCAGTTGCCCATCACGACGGTGGTGACGCCGTGCTGGCTCGACGGCGCGAGGACGGAGTCCCAGGTCACTTGGCCGTCGTAGTGGGTGTGGATGTCAACGAAGCCAGGCGTGACAGTGAGGCCGTCGGCGTCGAGCGTGCGCCGCGCGGCGCCGGAGACGCGCCCGACCTCGACGATGCGGCCGTCGCGGATCGCGACGTCCGCGGTGCGCGCGGGCGCACCCGAGCCGTCGACGACGTTGCCGCCGCGAATCACCAGATCGAACGCCATGACTGCCTCCGCGTGTGAGCGCGGCGCAGTCTAAGCGCAGAGCAGCGCCGTCGCGCTAGGCGCGGCGCCGCCGAGCGAGGGCGAGCCCGCCGGCAGCCGCTGCGAGCAGGCCGAGCAGCGCCGGCTCCGGCACCGGGGAGCCGAGCTGGCCGCGAATCGCGCCGGCTTGGTAGTCGATGTTGTGCACGTTCACGTACCACTGCGTCGGGTCCGCGAGCAGCAGCGCGAGATCGGAGTCCACGAGCCCGCTGCCGCTGAGCTGGCTGTTGAAGTCGATGCGAACCGAGCCGTTCGAGCCGGCGGCCGCGTTGTGAATGTGCGCGCCGACCGGCGGCAGCGCGATGTTCGAGACCTGGATGTCCCACGCGATCGTGCCGGCGACGTCGTCGATCGTGAGCGTCGCGGTGCCGGCGCCGTCGGGATCACCCTGGTTGGGAACGCCCGACGAGTTCACTTCCTGCGCGCCCGACAGCTGCACGATGAACGTGATCGTCGCGGCGGAGGCGCTCTGCGAGAGCGCGAACAGCGAGGCCAGCGCCAGTGTGAGCTTGCGGAACATGTGAGCCTCCCTCGCTCACCCCATGCCCTCGTAGTGGCAGGAACTAAGGCAACGTGGCGCCGTGCCTCGAACTTTTCTCCGCTTCGGCGCACCTCGAGGAGCGGCTGCGAGTGGGTAACCCCGCGCCCTCACTAGCCTTTTTCGAGCCGAAGGGGCCCTGGGACGCGGGCTCGAACAAATCGCGCTCGGCACTCGCAGGAGGCTCGCCAACCGGGCGTTTCGAGGCTGGATCGAAGCGGCGAGAAACGGTGGCGCTACGCTCGTTTCCCTTCATCCCGCAGCTCGAGGCCGACCATGAATCGCATCCGCGCCGCGCGCCAAGCGCGTAGCTGGACTCAGGCAGATCTCGCGACGCGCGCGAAGGTTTCCGCGCGCACGATTCACGCGGTCGAGAAGGGTGAAGACTGCCGTCAGGCCACCAAGCGCCGCATCCTGATCGCGCTGAGCGTGCCGTGGGAAGAGCGCTTCGACTACTTCCCGCGCATGCAGAGCGTGCGCCCGGCCAGCGAGATCGCCGCCGAGCGCGAGAGCGCCTGAAGCGCAGGTTCAGGCGCGCGAGAGCGCACTCGCTTCGGGGCGCAGCGCGGCGAACTCCGCGCGGTGCGGGCAGACGTCGCACGGGCCGGGGATCAGCTCGTAGGCGCGCCGGATCGCCAGCGCCGTGCTGGTCTGGCGCACCGCCTGCTCGAGGAACAGGTTCGAGCCGAGCTTCGCGCTCAGGCCGGAGCGATCGAGGCGGCTCGCGAAATCGCGCGTCACTCCGCAGCACAGCACCTGGATGCCGCGCCATTTCATCCGCTCAAGGAAACCCTCGAGCAGCGTGATGCCCACCGCGTCGGGATTGCGCGCGCGCTTCAGCCGCAGCACCACGACCACCGTGCTCGGCCGCAGACTCTCCTCGATGCGGCGGAAGTGCTCCTCGAGCGCGGCGGTGGCGCCGAAGAACATCTCGCCCTCGAGGCCGAAGATCAGGATGCGGTCGCACGGCTCGTCGTCGGGCAGCCGCTCGTGCACGCCGCCCTCGCGCGCGAGCACGAACTCGGTGAGCAGCATGCGCCCCGCGCGCGGCACGGTCAGCAGGAACGACATCAGCACGCCGATCATCACGCAGAACTCGACCGAGATCGCGACGGCGGAAAGCGCGGTGGCGGCGACGATCGCGGCGTCGAAGCGCGTCGTGCGCACGTGGTACGCGAGCGCGCGCCAGTCGACCATGTTGTACGCGGACACCATCAGGATGCCCGCGAGCGCGGCGCGCGGAATGAAGCGCGCGTAGGGCGCGAACACGAGCATGATCAGCGCGACGGCGCCGGCGGAGACGACGCCCGACCACTGCGTCGCGCCGCCGGCTTGCTGGTTGATCGCCGAGCGCGTGAGCGAGCCCGAGCCCGGGAAGCAGTGGAAGAAGCTGCCGACGAAGTTCGCGAGGCCCTCGCTCAAGCACTGCTGATTCACGTCGAGGCGCTGCTTCGTGACGGCGGCGATCGCTTTCGCCATCGAGATCGCCTCGAGCAGCCCGAGCACCGCGATCGCGAGCGCGCCGCTCGCGAGCTCGCGCATCAGCGGCACGTCGAGCCCCGGCGTCGCGAACGAGGGCAGCTTCGCGGGGATCTCGCCGACGACGCGCACGCCCTGCGCGTCGAGCCCGAAGCGCCCGACGATCCACGCCATCAGTGCGACCACCAGCAGCAGATCGGGCAGCAGCCGCCAACCGAGCGCGCGCTTCAGGGCGCGCAGCGCGAGCAGCACCGCGATCGTGCCGAGGCCCACTGCGGCGGTGGGCCCGTGAATGCCGCCCTCCGCGCTCAGCGAGGCCCAGAAGCGCACCAGGAAGTGATCGTGCGGGCCGCCCGTGCCCGCGAGCCCGAGCAAGTTCTTGATCTGGTCGAGCACGAGCAGGCTGCCGGCGCCCAGCGTGAAGCCGACGATCACCGAGTGCGAGATGTATCGCGTCAGGTCGCCGAGTCGCAGCAGCGTGATGCCGAGCTGGATCGCGCCGACCAGGAAGGCGAGCAGGATCGCGGCGTCGAGGCGGCGCTCGGGCTCGACGATCGAGATCGCGCTCAGCACGGCGATCGAGATCGCGTTGGTCGGGCCGTTGATCAGCTGCCGCGACGAATCGAACACCGCGCCGACCGCGGTCATCACGATCGCGGTGTAGAGCCCGTACTCCACGGGCAGGCCCGCGACCAGCGCGTAGGCCATCGCCTGCGGCACCGCGACCGCCGCCACCGTGAGCCCCGCGACGAGATCGCCGCGCGCATCGTGCCGCGAGTAGCGGCGCAGCGAGTCGAGCGCGGGCACCACGCGATACAGGAAGCCCGGGCGCGCGCTGGCTATCGGGCTGAGCACTTCGACTCCGTCGCGCGCATGGCCTCGGTGGATCGGCCCGCGAATGCGGGCGGGAGATAGCGAATGCGCACGGCCCTAACGCCCGCGCACGGCGTCGAGCAGCGCGAGCAGGAACGCGCGCTGCTCGGCGGGCGGCACCGGGCCGTGCGGGAGCTTCGCGCACAGCGCCTCGACCGCGCGCGCGATGATCGCGTCGCTCTGGTCGCGCGCGAACTCCTCGGAGCGCCGCAGCGCCTGGCGGATCAGCGCGCCCTCCGCCGCGCCGATGCGCTCGAGCTGCGCGCGCTCGAAGCGGAACGCCGAGGACGCCCCCGCGTCGCGCGCGGGCAACGGCCGCGGCGCGGGCGCTGCGTCGTTGCGCACGACGATCGTGCCGGCGACGAGGTCGCCGAGCCGCTTGCCCTCGTTCGACATCACCATCGCGACGAGGCCGATCAGGTACTGCGCCGGCAGCATGTCCACCGTGCGCATCAGGTTGCGCAGCAGCGACTCGCGCAGCGTGAGCGGCAGCCCGCCGTCGCGCATCACGCGCAGGCCGAGCACGCGCTTGCCGGGCGAGCGCCCGCCCATCGCCATCTCGAAGAACGTGAAGTAGCCCCACTCGACCACCATCTGGAAGAGGATCATCATCGCGAAGAACGCGAGCATGAAGCCGGCGATTTGCTCTTGATTGGCCGGATCCAGGTCTTCGCTGAAGCGCTCGAGCCAGCGCTGGGTAGCGCTGGCCAGCGGTGTGACGAGCATCAACAACACGAACAGCGCGAGCTCGAGCAACCCCACCGCGATCAGGTCGATGCCGTAGGCGAGCATGCGCGAGGTCGGGCCCGCGATCGGGAAGTGCAGCGCCACCTGCTCGGGCGAGCGCACGACCTGCGTCGGCTCGGCGCCGAGCGGCGGCTCGAAGTTGCCCGGCGACGCCGACACGCTCCATCTTCCCCTTGGCGGAGCATGATGGACGAGATCGAGCGCATGGAACAGCTGTTGTTGCGCGCCGAGCGGCTGCGGGCCTCTGGGCTCGGCTTCGACGAGCTGCGCGAGCTCGGGCGGCTGTATCGCCTCGGCTCCGCGCGGCTATCGCGGCTGCGCGAACGCGGCGACGATCCCGAGACGATCCGCCACTTGAACGCGATCTGCGTGCGCGCCTACGGCGTGCTCTATGCCGAGCGCGGCGCCGAGCGCGGCGAGCGTGCGTTCGGCGCGCGGCTCGCCGACGCGATCGCGCGCACCTGGCATGCGCAGGCGCTGGCGTGGGCGCTGCTGCTGTTCGGCGTGTTGATCGGCGCCGCGCTCGGCGCCTCGAGCGACGAGGCGCTCTACGCGCTCGTGCCCGAATCGCTCGGCTACTCGGACGGCGGCCTGGAAGCGCTCGCGAGCTCGCCCGAAGCGCGCGCCGAGTTCCTGCGGCGCGAGCGCACGCCGGCGGGCGTCAGCGCGGCGTTCGGCTCGATGCTGTTCGCCAACAACACCCGCGTCGGCTTGCTCTCGTTCGCGTCCGGCATGCTGGCCGGCGTGCCGACCGTGCTGCTGCAGGTCTACAACGGAGTGGTGCTCGGCGCGCTCACCTCGGTCTTCGCGCGCGATCCGCTGCCGATCGCGTTCGCGGCCTGGATCCTCCCGCACGGCGTGCCGGAGCTGACCGCGATCTCGCTGTGCGCGGCGGCGGGCCTCCTGCTCGGCAGTGCGATCGCGGCGCCGGGCCGCGACGGACGCGCCGCCGCGCTGCGCCGCCAGGCGGATCCCGCCCTGCTCCTGTTCGGCGCGTCCATCCCGCTGTTCTTCGCCGCGGCGCTGGTCGAGAGCTTCGTGCGCGAGTCCGCGCTCGGCACCGGCGTGCGCTTCGTGGTGGCGGGCGGCTTCGCCGCGCTCGAGCTCGCGTTCCTCGCGCTCTCGCGCCGGCTCGCGCTGCGCCGGCACATCACTGCGAGCTGGCTCGCCGAGCTCACAGCTCCGCGCTGAAGCGCAGCGCGAGGAAGCGGTTCAGCAGCGGCGCGCTCACGCGCTCGGGCGGCAGATCGAGCGTCTCGACGCCCGCCCGCTGCAGGCGCAGCAGCGCGGCCTCGCGCTCGTGCAGCAGATCGTCGAGCACGAGCCGGCGATAGAGCTGCGCGGGTGGCGCCTCCGCGCGCGGGTCGAGCGCGGCGAACACGGGATCGCGCAGCGCGACCACGAGCACGCGATGGCGTTTGCCGAGCACCGCGAACGGATCGATCAGCCGCCCGGCCTCGGCCTCCACGAAATCCGTGAGCACGACGACGAGCGCGCGCTGGCGCTGCAAGGCCACGAGCCGCTGCGCGAAGCGCAGGTGATCGGCCTCGACCAGCTGCGGCTCGACATTGCGCAGCGCCTCGGCGAAGGCGCCGATGCCGTGGCGGCGGGCGCGCGGCGAGACGTGCGCGCGCAGGTCGCGGTCGAAGATCGCGAGCCCGACGCGATCGCCCGCGGCCTGCGAGGCGTGCGCGAGCGCGAGCAGCGCGTCGATCGCCCAGTCGAGCTTCGTGCGCCCGCCGGCGCGCGCGCCCATCAGGCGGCTCGTATCGAGCGCGAGCAGCACGACGTGGTTGCGCTCGTGCTGATGCTGGCGCACGACGGGGCGGCCGCGGCGCGCGCTCGCCGCCCAATCGAGCCGGCGCGGATCGTCGCCCGGCGCGTAGTCGCGCAGCGACTCGAACTCCATGCCGTCGCCGCGCTTGCGTGCAGGCCGCACGCCCGCGAGCGCGAGCCGGCGCGCGTCGAGCGCATCGCCGCTCAGGCTACGCGTCGTGTCCGGATAGACGCGCAGCGTCTCGCCCGCTGCCCCGAACGAGCGGCGCCGTAACAAGCCGAAGGGCCCCAGCTCGAACGCGATCGCGCGGCCGAAGGGGCGATCGCCGCGCCGCGTTGGGCGCACCTCGTATTCGAGTGCGCGCGTCTCGCCCGCGGCGAGCGCGAGCGCCGGCCAGGAGGGGTCCTCGGGCGCGAGATCGCGGGCGATCTCTTCGAGCAGCTCGACGCGCGCGCGTGCGGCCGCGCGGACGCACAGCGCGAGCTTCGCCGCGCGGCCGACGAAGGCGCGCTCCGGCTTCGTGCGCGCCAGCGCCAGCGGCGGCGCGGCCCGCAGCGCGAGCGCGTCCCAGAGCGTGGCGAGCGCGAGCAGCGCCAGCGCTCCCATGGCGAGCGGCCAGAGCGCGGGCGCGAGCACGAGCAGCGCAGAGGCGCCGGTGCCGCCGCCTGCCAGCGCGACGAGCCGGCGCGTCGGCCAGAGCCTCACCGCGGAACCGTCACGCTCTCGAGCACGGCGCGCAGCGCTTCGTCCGCGCGCAGGCCCTCGACCTCGGCGCCCGGCTCGAGCACGACGCGGTGCCGCAGCGTCGGCGGCCACGCCTCCTGCACGTCCTCGGGCAGCACGAAATCGCGGCCGGCGAGCGCCGCCAGCGCCTTCGCCGCGCGCAGCAACAACAGCCCCGCGCGCGGTGAGGCGCCGAGCGAGAAGCGCGCGTCGGTGCGCGTCGCGCGCACCAGGTTCGCGACGTAGCCGACGATCTCGTCGCCCACGCGCACCGAACGCACGGCCGCGCGCGCGGCCTCGAGCTCGTCGGGCGCGATCAGCGCGGGCGCGCGCGCGGCCGCCGAATCCTCCGCGTGGTGGCGCACCAGCAGTGCGCGCTCGTCCGCCGCGGCCGGGTAGTCGAGCACGATCTTGAACAGGAAGCGGTCGAGCTCCGCCTCGGGCAGCGGATAGGTGCCCTCGTGCTCGACGGGGTTCTGCGTCGCGAACACCGTGAAGTGCGGGCCGAGCGGATGCGAGGCGCCGTCCACCGTGGCCGAGCGCTCCTGCATCGCCTCGAGCAGCGCCGCCTGCGTCTTCGCTGGCGCGCGATTGATCTCGTCGGCGAGCAGCAGATCGGTGAAGAGCGGGCCGGGGCGGAAGCGCGCCTCGCCGCGCGAGGTGTCGAGCACCGGCGTGCCGATCACGTCGCTCGGCATTAGGTCGGGCGTGAACTGCACGCGCCCGAAGCGAATGCCGAGGCAGCTCGCGAGCGTGCGCACGAGCAGCGTCTTGCCGAGCCCCGGCACGCCCTCGATCAGGCTGTGCCCGCGACACAGAATGGTGACGGCCGCGAGCCGCACGCCGGCGTCCTGCCCGATCACGACGCCGCTCACCGCGGCGGCGATGCGCGCGTGCAGGGCCGCCACGGCGCCGACGCGCGCGCGGTCGGCTTCGCTCATGCTGCTCATCCCGCCACTCTCCTCACCAGCTCGTCGAGCTTGCGCACCGCCCGCGCGAGCCCGCGAGCGTCGCGCACCGGAGCGCGCCCCGCGAGCAGCTCGAGCGCGCCTTCATCTGCGCGGCGCAAGTGCTGCGCGCGCTGGATCACGTGCGCCAGCGGCGCGTCCGGCGCGAGCGCCAGCGCCCGGCGCAGGCGGCGCGCGGAGAGCTCGCGGTAGCGCTCGAACACGCGCGGGTACTCGCGGCTCGCGCCGTAATACCCCGCCATCGAGGCGACGTAGGTGTCGAGCGTCGGTGCGGGCGGCTCGGCGTCGCCGACGACGCGGCGTGGCAGCGCGCCGCCGAACCACGCGAACAGCACGCCGAACAGCGCGAGGCCCGCGAGGAACGGCGCCGCGGCCGAGGCGGCGAGCGTGCGCACCACGCCGCGCGAGCCCGAGAGGCCATGGGCGCGCTCGTCGATGCGCGGCACGCCGTAGGCGCGCACGAAATCGAGCGCGAGCGGCGCCGCGTCGGCGCGCGGCAGCCAGCGGTTCCACAGGAAGCTGGCGTCGGCGACGACCACGAGCCGCCCGTCGCCGCGCGCGCGTTCGAGCGCGAAGGGCTCGCCCTCGGCGCGCGCGACCACCGACCAGCCCTCGCCTTCGCCCGTGAACGCGACCGGCCACGGCAGCGCGAGCCTGCGCGGCGCGCGCAGCGGCGCGCCGAGCACCGTGAACGAGCGCGGCGCCGCGAACGGATCGCGCTTCGCGCCGTGCTCCTCTTCCGCATCGCTCGCCGAAGCATCGACGGGCGCGCCCTCCTCCCGCGCGTCAGCGGCTTCACCGCCGCCCGCCGGCGGAGCGAGCTCCTCGCGTGCGGGCACCGCGAAGCCCGCGAGCTGCAGCTCCTCGCGCTGTGCCGAGGAATCGAGGAACACGACGGCGGTGCCGCCCGCCGCGATCCACTCGCCGAGCGCGTCTCCCGAGAGCTCGCTCGACTTCGGATGCATGCGCTCCAGCCAGCGCGGCGGTTCGCGGCGCTCCGGCTGCTCCGCGTCGGCCTCGGGCGGCGGAGCGGCGAGCGCGAGGCGCGGCGGCTCGATCCACCACACCGTCTCGCGTTCCGGCAGTCGCGACGCCGACGCAAAGCTCCGGCTGAGCGGGATGCCTAATTCCTCGAGCAGGTCGTAGAGCACGCCGTGCCCGGCCGGGACGGCGCCGTAGCTGGTCTCGCTCAGGTGCCGCGTATCGCTGCTCGTGATCAATCCGACCGCGACCAGCACGAACAGCGCGCACACGGCGGAGATGCGCCCCGCGCGGCTCACGCCGCCACCGAGCCGAGCCGCGCGTGCAGCGCGCGCCACGCCGCGAACAGCTCCGCGTCGCGCGGCTCCGGCGCCGGATCGCGGAACCAGCGCTGCTCGAGCCAATCGAGCAGGCGCAGGAACTCGCCGCGCTGCTCGCCCGTCAGGCGCGCGCGCGCGAGCCGCGCGCGCAGCGTCGGGTTCGGATCGTGGCGGCGCAGCTCCACCACGCCGCCCTGTACCAGCTGCTCGATGCACGCCAGATGCATCGCGTGCGCCGCGTCGAGGTAGCGCCCGTCGCCAGCGAGCGACTCGGCCTCGAGATCGAGGCGGCGCCGATCCGGCGCGCGCGCGGCGCCCGGCGCGACCTCGTTCGCGCGCATCGCGAGGCGAATCGTCCAGACCACGTGCGCGAGCAGCGCGAGCGCCGTCAGCAAGAGGCCGATCAGCAGCAGCAGCCAGAGCTCGAACGAAGCGGAGTAGAGCGCGTCGATCCAGTCGAGGATGCCGCGGAACCAGCGCAGCACCGCCTGGAAGCTGGCCGGATCGGGGATCGCGTACTGCGCGTACTCCGAGCGCGTCGCGATCTCGGCCGCGAGCTCGCGCGCGCGCTCGTCGGAAATCGCTTCCGCGGGCGTCAAGCGCTCGCCGCGGCTCCCGCCTGTACGAGCCGCGCGAGGTGCTCGACGTCGAAGGCCTCCTTGCGGCAGCGCAGGTCGAAGTAGAACACGATCATCACCGCGCCCATGAAGGCGCCCGTGACCGCCGAGGCGACGCCCTGCACCAGCGCGCCGACCCACGGCGAGATCACGCCGATCAAGCCGAACACGCCGCCGAGCACCGCGGAGATGATCACGATCAGCAGGTAGAGCAACACGCCGCGGCCGCGATTGTCCTTCATCAGGTCGAGGCTGCGGCGAATCGAGGTCATGCCGAACACGCGCTCCATCACGTTGATCGGGTAGAGCACCATGATGCCGAGGCCGAACCAGATCCCCGGGATCACGAGCAAGAACGTCGCGACGATCAGGATCAGCGCGGAGAGGATGCCGGTGCCGACCAGCGGCAGAACGATGCGCAGCGCCTCGCGCAGCGAGCCGGCGATGTTCACCTCTCGGCCGAGGTAGGCCTCGCCGATCGCGTGCGAGACCGCCGCCGAGACGATCGGCATCACCAGCGAGAAGGTCAGGACCACGGCCACGAGGCTTCCGAGCATCGCTCCCACGTTCATCTGCGCGCCGGCCGCGGCCTGCGCCTGCAGCTGCATCTGCCAGCCCGCGAGCACGAGCGTGAACGGCACGTAGATCACCGCCGACATGCCGACCAGCGGCACGAAGTGATTCCGGGTGATGCGGAACGACGTGTCGACGATCTCGCCCAGCGACATCGCGCGGATTTCGTACGCCAAGGTGTGCGCCTCCCACTTCTTAGGGTCGCGGCCATATGCCCAACGACCCGAGCGCGTGTCAAGCAGGAATTGCACCGCCCGGACGCGCGCCGCGAGTCTGGTAGGCTGCGCGCGCTCGCGCCGGTAGCTCAGCTGGATAGAGCACCAGGCTTCGAACCTGGGGGTCGGGGGTTCGAGCCCCTCCCGGCGCGCCATGCGGGGTCCCTCGCTCCCGCTCGCCTCCGATCTTCTTCTTCGCCCGCGCCGCCCTCTGGATGCGCGCGCCGCCTCCGGCTCCGGTGCGACGTCGCCAGCCTGTCGGAACCGCCCGCCCTCGTGCGTCCTCGGAGAACGAAGGAGGCTCCGCACGTGGCAGACCGACCGCGCTCGAAAATCTTCACCCACCTCTGGTACGCGAAGGAGGCTGAGGAGGCGGCGGCGTACTACGCGTCGATCTTTCCGGACTCGCGCGTGGACCGCGTCACGGCGATGCCGAGCGACACGCCGAGCGGGCCGGCGGGCTCGGTGAAGGTGGTGGACTTCACGCTGATGGGGCAGCGCTTCCAGGCGATCAGCGCGGGACCGCACCACGAGTTCAACGACGCCATCTCGATCGTAGTGCTCTGCGACGACCAGGCCGAGCTCGACCGCTACTGGGACGCGCTGATCGGCGGTGGCGGGCGGCCGCAGGCGTGCGGATGGCTGATCGATCGCTTCGGCCTGCGCTGGCAGATCGTGCCCTCCCGCATGGACGACCTGATGAGCACCGCCGATCCGGAGCGCGCGAAGCGGGTGACCGACGCGATGCTGGAGATGATCAAGCTCGACGTCGCCGCCCTGGAGCGCGCGTACCGTGGCTGAGCTTCACGCCGCGGCGCGAGGGATCGCTCAGCGCGGCCGGCACTGCGATGCGACGAGCTTGCAGTCCTTCGGACTCTTCTTGGTGGGCTCGTCGTTGCGCCAGTCCACCTGCTTGCAGTAGCCCTGGTTCGCGCGCACCAGCGCGCAGAGCTGGGCCTGCGAGCAGCCGCTGTCGTCCACCGGCGTGGCCAGCGGCGTGTCGGTGCATTGATCGACGCGATTGACCTGGCCGTCGGCGTCGGCGTCGGTTCCGTTCTCGCACTCCGCGAGCTCCGCCTCGACGATCGCGAGCAGGCTCTGGGCAGTCGCGACGGCGCCCTGCAGCGAGTCGGTCAGCAGGAGCTCGTTCTGAAGGCCCGTCGTGCAGAGCGCGGCGTGGCGCGGCACGTCGAAGGCGAACACAGGATCGGCATCGCAAGCGTTGCCGAGGAAGTCGCCGTCGTCGTTCGCCTGGCTCGGGTTCGCGAGCGCGCGGCAGTTGTCGATGCCGTCGCCGATGCCGTCGGCGTCGGCGTCCGCGACGTCGGGCGAAGCCTCGACCAGGAACACTTGCCCCGCGTTCGTGCGGAACGCCCAGCGGCGCGCGCCGGTGGCCACGAAGCCGCCCTCCGGGTCCGGCGCGCTGCGCGAGCCCAACGCGAACGGAACGGCGACGGCGCCGATCGGCTGCAGCGTGGCCGAGGCGTGGAGCGCCACCGCGTTCGGCGTGAGGTAGGCGAGCTCGCCGCCCGCGGACGAGACGCCGCGCGCCGGGTGCGGCCCGTCGACCGGAGCGCGCGCGAGCGTCGTCGCGTCGAAGACGAAGCCGTTCGAGGTGTGCAGCCGACCGCCGGCGAGCACGAGCGAGAGCGCGTCGCGCGTGAAGGTGTGGAGCTCGGCGAGCTGCGTGAGGCTCGACGAGTCCACGTCGTAGCTCGAGATCAGGCCGAAGCCGGGATCGATGCCGTACAACGTCTCGCCGGTCGGGTCGAACGCGAGCACGGACGGCGCAACCGGGAGGATCAGCGACGCTTCGAGGACGCCCTCGGCGTAGATCGCGAGCTCGCGCGTCAGCGGCCCGTCGCTCTCGGCGATCGCGAGCCGCGAAGCATCCGTGGGATGCGCCGCGAACCCCACGGCGATGCCCGGATCGAGCGGCGTTCCGCCGATCGTGAAGTCGAGATCTACCGCGAGGGCGTCGAGATCGACGCGCACGACCCTTCGCGAGCCGGCGAGCCACACCCAGAGCTTCTCGCCATCGTGCGAGATCGTGAGTCGGGTCGGCTCGCTACCGACGAACAGCGAAGCGCCCAGCGCTCCGGTCACGGGGTCGATCGCCACGATCCCGTTCGCGAACGGCCCGCCGTGACTCGGGACCGAAGCCCACACCTGTCCACGCACGGGATCCCAGGCGAGGTCGTTCGCGAGCAGCGAGACGAGGCGTGCGTCGGCGGTCGCGGTCGCCGCCGGTAGCAGCGCGAGCGCGACGGCCAGCGCGCGCAGCCCGCTCAGTAGGGCACGCATGCGGACCCCGCCTTCCGGCAGTCGAACGGACGCTTCGCGCCGTGCGCGTCGTTGACCCAGTCGGCGCGCGAGCAGCTCGACCCGCGCTGCTGAGCGCAGAACTGCGCGCGCGAGCAGCCGCTCGTGTCCGCGAAATCGCCGATGGGCGTCCCCGGACAGCGATCGCCCGCGTCGGTCTCGCCGTCGCGGTCGGCGTCGTGCGCGTCGAGACACTGCGCGAGGTCCGCGCTCGCCTGACTGCGCGCCGCGACGAGGCTCGCCTGGAGCGACTGCAGGTCGGCGTTCGTGGCGCGCTGGGCCGTGAGGTCCGCGCCGCACGCGTGCAGCCCCGGCACGAGGTCGGTGCCCGGCAGCGAATCGCACGGGTCGCCCGCGCCGTCGCCGTCCCCGTCGGCCTGCCCGGCGTTCGGCACGTTCGCGCAGTTGTCGCTTGCGTCGTCCACGCGGTCGAGGTCCGCGTCCGCGACGAAGTCCGCGGCGTCCACGAGCACCACCTCGGCCTGCTGCTGCGAGATGGCGAAGGAGCGCGTCGCCCAGCGCACCGCGCCGGGGTGCGGGAGCGAAGAGAGCCCGAGTGGGATCTCGCCGAGGGGCGCGAGGCGACCGAGATCGAAGAGCCGGAGCGCGTCCTGCGCGATCAGCGCGACCTCTCCGACCGAGACGTCGATCTCGACGGCGCGCACGGCGGTGAGGCCGTCCGTGCGCAGCACGCCTTCGACGCGGGAGGCTTGTGCGGGATCGGTGATCCACCCGCTCTGCCAGAAGGCGAGCGGCCCGGCGACCGCGAAGTCGAACCCGAGCACGTCCGCCGTCGCCGAAGCGACGGACGCGACGCCGGTCGCGCCGATCGCCAGCACGTGGAACGGGTTGGGGCTGACGCCCGGGTCGGTCGCGTACAGCTGCGTGCCGTTCTTGCTCGCCTCGAGTCGCGGCGCGCGCACCGCCCCGACGGCAGGGCGCTGCACGCCGGCGTCGTAGATCGCGACGTCTCCCGTGGCCCCCGCCGCGCGCGCGATGGCGACGGAATTCGGGGTGCCCGGAAGCGCCGTGAGCGCGATGGCCGCGCGCGGCCCTGCGCTGGGATGCGTGCCGAGCGCGATGTCGCCCGCGCTCGCGAGCGTGCCGAGGTCGAAGCGGCGCACGACGGAGGCGCTGGCGACGCCGACGTAGAGCGTCGAGCCGTCGTCGGATACCGCCAGCGGGCCTGCCGCCCCGCCGACGGGGAGGCTCGGGCCGACGGCGCCAGTAGCGGGATCGATCGCGACGACGCTGTTCGCGTGCGGACCCTGCCCCGCGACGCCCGCCCAGACGCGGCCATGAACCGCGTCCCACGCGAGCGCCTCGGCAACCACGCCCGTCCCGCGCGGAGCGGCGACCGCGCCGACCGAGAGCAGCAATACGGCTGTGACAGCACCGCTCAGGATTCGCATCGACGCCCGTCCGAGAACACGAGACATTCTCACTCAACCGCGGCGCTCGTGGAATGGGTCGAGGCCCCTAATCCCCGGTCGAGCGCGCCGACCGGCGGCGGCGAGCAGAGGAGCTCCGCCAGCCGATAGTCCTTGCCGTCGAACTTGCAGCCCCTGCCGGATCAGAACGCGTGCGCGATTTCGAGTGTCTCGGCGGGCCGCTCGAAGCGCTCGCCGAGCGGCGGAAACGGGACGCCGAGCCCGTGGTGCTCGCGGTCGAACCAGGCCGCGCCGGTACCGAGATACGCTCGTCCCGCGGATAGCACGTCGAGCGTGGTCACCGTCTTGAGCAACACACCGGGGTGTCGGTAGGTCACTCCGGTCACCTGGGCCGCCCGCACCGAGGTCCCCAATTCCCAGCCGGCTGCCGGATCGCGTGGTCTCCTGGATGGACGCCAGCCTGGCGACCCTCGGCCACGGCTTCCTACAGGTATGGGGAAAGCTCGAGCGCGCGTACCGGCGGCCGCTCTCGCGGTTCGCGCTGTATGTGGGCTTCGCGTTCTATCCGCTGCTCGCGCTGGGCGCGGTCGGCTGGCTCGTCTCGGACTGGCATCGCGCGCAAACCCTGGCGGCGGCCGAGAACGCGATCCTCGACGGCGTGCTGCGCTGGCGGCCCTTCGAGCCGAAGCCGTCGGGGCGCGTCGTCGTGGTGGAGATCGACGAGTGCTCGATCGAGTACTTCCGCGCGCGCGGCGAGGGCGGCTGGCCGTGGAGCCGCGCGCGGCACGCAGACTTGCTCGATCGCCTCGATCGCGCGGGTGTGCGCGCGGTCGGCTACGACGTGCTGTTCAGCGATCCGTCGCGCGACGACCCCACCGGCGACGACGTGCTCGAGGCCATGGCGGCCGGCGGCGCGGGGCGCTTCGTGTTCTCGTCGGCGCGCCTCCACCCCGACTACGACGCGAACGCGCCGCTGCGCGCGTCGCAGACGCCCGCGGCGTTCCCGCTCGAGCAGCCGCCGCACGACGATCCGCGCGTCGCGCTGCTGCTGCCCTACGGCGCGGCGATGGCGCGCTTCAGCGCGCTCGCGAACGTGACGCGCAACGAGGACGGCGTGCTGCGCGACGTGCCGCTCCGTGCGACCGCCGGCGACTGGGCGCTGCCGTCGCTGCCGCTGCGCGTGGCGCTCGCGGCTGGGAATCGCAGTGCGCTCGCCGGCGCGCCCGCGGTGCGTCCGAACTGGCGGCGCGCCGCGCGGCTGCCGCGCGTCAGCGCCGCCGACTTGTTGTTGGGTGGGCGCGCCGTGTGCGAAGACGCGTCGGCAGCGCGGCCCGCGCTCGAGGGCAGCGTGGCGCTCGTGGGCTACACGGCCTCGGGCCTCAACGACGCGAAGCCGACGCCCGTGGATCCGGTGATGCCGGGCGTCGAGGTGATGGCGGAGGCGACCGAGGCGCTGCTCGCGGACAGCGCGATCCGCTCGCCACCGGCGTGGCTGAAGTACGCGGTCGCGAGCGTGCTCGTGCTGCTCACCGCGTTCGCGTTTTTCCGCGGCGAGCCCACGCCCGACGTCGACTCGGTGTTCGTCGCGACGAACCTCGCGCTGCTCGGCTCCGCCTTCGTCGGCATCACGTTCTTCGGCTTCTTCTTCGACATCTTCGCGAGCGTCGGCTTCGTGAGCCTCGTGTTCGGCCTGTGCCGCCTGTACGCGGGTGTGCAGCGCGGCCGCGCGGTCGGCGACGCCGACTACCTCGCCGAGCTCGACCCCGCGCGCGATCGCTGGCTCGCCGTGGCGCGGCTGCGCTTCGTGCCCGACCCGGGCCGGGGCGCGGAGTCCACGGCGCGGCGGCGACGCGAGTACGCGCGGCGCCTGCGCCGCTTCCTCTACGCCGGCAGCGGGGCGGTGATGCTCGAGGGCGTGGTCGAGCGAAAGACGTGGCTGCACGCGGCACTGAGCGATCTGATGCTGCTCGTCTGGCGCGGCGAGAACGAGGCGGCGGCGCGCGCGGCGGCGCTGCACGACCTCGCGCGCCTCGAGCGCCAGCTCGCCGCGCACGATGCACGGCTGCCCGACGACGGCTCCGTGCTCCTCGCGCTCGCCTGCGCCGAGGTCGACGACGGCACGCCCGAGAGCGACCTCGGCGAGCGGCGGCGGCTACGCGCGCTGTTGGGCGATGCTCTGGCTTCCGTGAGCGAACGTCCCTTGTCGCGGCGCGAGGGCCTCGGCTCCGACGCGAACGCCGAATCGGGAGAACGCTGATGCGCGCATTCCTCTTCGCTCTGGTGGCGACCGCGTTCGCCGGCGTGGCCGGCGCCGCTGCCGATCTCTCCGCCGTGGTGCAGAAGCGCAGCGTCGACGTGTACGCGGAGCCGCGCCTCGATGCGAAGCGCGTCGGCAAGTTGAAGCAAAACGCGGAGGTGACGGTCTCCGCGCAGCAGGGCCTCTGGTATCGCGTGAGCGCGGCGACGGGTGTCGCCGGTTTCGTGCGCGTGAACGACGTGCGCGTGAGCCAGCCGGGCCGCGCAGACGGCGACGCCAACCTGCGCGCGCTCACCGAAGGCAAGGGCGGCGCGGGCCGGGTGACCGAGACGGCCGGCGTGCGCGGCATCGACGAGAGCGACCTCCGCTCCGCGTCGCTCGACTCGGCGCAGCTCGCGGCGCTGATGGCGAATCGCGTCGACGCGGAGACCGCAGCCACGTACGCCGCCGCGCAGGGCTGGCAGGCAACGGCCGTGGCGTACGCGGCCGAGGCGCGGCCGGCGAAGACCACGGACGTGGCGAGCGGGCCGTCGATGAGCTCGAAGGCATCCGCTGCGAAGTCGGCGGTCGGAGGGCTGCTCGGCTCGTTCGGCCTGCCGGCGCCCAGCGTGCCGACCGCCGTCGATCAGGCGCTTGCGGTCGCGCCCAAGCCCGAGGAGCAGATCGCGGCGGAAGAGCGCGCGCTCGGGCCGGAGATCGCGGGCCGCGTGCTCGGCGCGCGTCCACTCTGGACCGATGCCGCGGCGCAGAAGCGCGTGAACCTCGTCGGGCGCTGGGTCGCGTCGCAGACGAGCCGCCCCGACCTGCCGTGGAGCTTCGGCGTGATCGACACTCCCGAGGTCAACGCGTTCGCTGCGCCGGGCGGCTTCGTGCTCGTGACGCGCGGGCTCTACGAGCTGCTCTCGTCCGACGCCGAGGTGGCCGCCGTGCTCGGCCACGAGATCGGCCACTGCGTGCGGCGCGACCACTACGCCGTCATCCAGCAGCAAGAGATGGCGAGCCTCGGCAAAGACCGCGCGCTGGCGAACGTGAACATCAGCGCGGGCGGCGGTCCCGCCGCGTACGCGCGCCGTTACGCCGAGGAGCACGGCGCGACGATCCTGCTTACCTCGCTCGACCGCGAGGCCGAGTACCGCGCCGACGAGGCCGCCGAGATCTATCTCGCGCGCAGCGGCATGAATCCGCTCGCGCTGTACGCGGTGCTCCAGAAGATGGCGGCGCTCGGCGAGGAATCAGCGGCGCTCGCGCAGCTCTACGCGACGCACCCCTCGCTCCCGGCACGCCTCGATCGCCTCGACCAGCGCGGCGCCGGCGAGCTGAAGCCGTACCTGAAGCGCGAGTGAGGGGCGCGTGAGCGCAGCTCTCCCGTCAGCGGCTCGGGCATCGCGGGCAACCGATCACGCGCGATAGACGCGCGGCTTCTCGCGATCGCTCCGCGCACGCGCGCTCCACCCAGCCGAGCGCCCGCTCGATGGCGAACGGCATCGCGTAACCGAAACTCTCGTGCCCGATCGGATAGCCGTGCACTTCGGGCGCGCCGAGCGCGGAACGAAGCGCTTCGAACGAGTCGCGCGGGATCGCCTCGTCGAGCCGCGCGCGCACGAGCAGAACCTTCCGTCCCGCGAGCTGCGCTGCGTGCTCCGCCGGATCGAGCACCGCGACTCGTTCCAGGGTGCGCGGCGACGGCGCGTCGGGGGACGCACCGTACGTGCGAGCGGCATGCAGGAATCCGCGGGCGCCCGCGCCGGCGAGCATGGCGGCCACGACGTCGACTTCGCGCTCGAGCTCTGCGACGCGCAGCGCCGCGATGCCACCGACGCTGACGCCCATGAGCGCGATGCACGGGCGCGCACCGGCGGCGCGTGCGTGCAGCGCCGCTCGCCCTTCGCGCACGCGCTCCTCGACCAGCGAAACCCAATCGCCCGCGGAGGCGCCCGGGGGCGGCAGCTCGGCGGGCGGCAACAGCGAGACCACGCCCCAGCCGCGTCTCGTCGCGAGCCGTGCCACGAGCTCCGAGCCTGTCTCGGTGCCGGCGGCGTGCGGAAGCCAAACCACGAGAACGCCGCTGCCCGCCGCCTCGATCGCTCGCACCTGATAGTTCTCACCCTCGCGAAGCGAGAGGTGAGGTGGCGCCTCGGAGGTCGGGAGAAGACTCCAGAGCGCGCCGCGCGACCAGTGGCGCTCGAGCGTACGGAGGGTCGCCGGGGCGCGAGGCATTAGGGCGCCGGGGCTCGGCGGCGGCTCGGCGCACGCCGGCGGCACACGAAGCAGCGCGATCGCAATCGCGGCGGCGAGCGCCTTCGCCGCGCTCAAGCGACCGCCGCCCGCGCGTCGGAGGCGACGCCGAGCGGCAGGGCGTAGATGTCCTCGGGCCGGCTCAGGCCGCGGATCCACTGGCCGCGATGCGGCTCGAGCTCCGGCGGCGGATCGGGCAGCGCGCGGTGCGTCGCCTCGTCGATCACGATCGACGCGTCGAGCGTGCGCGTCAGCTCCTGCAGCCGCGCGGCGAGGTTCGTGGTGCGGCCGATCGCCGACCAGACGAGCCGATCGGCGGCGCGCAGGCAGCCGACGAAGGCTTCGCCGGACGCGATGCCGATGCCCGCGGTGAGGTGCTCTGAGCCTTGGCCGCCGAGCCCGGCCTCCTCTAGTCGCTGGCCGATCTCGATCGCCGCATCGAGGGCGGCCGCTTCCTTCGCGGCGAGCGTCTCCGGCGCTCCGAACACCGCCATCATGCCGTCGCCGTGAAACTCGGCGACGGCGCCTCCGTGCGCGCGCACGATGTGCGAGACGAGCTGCGTGTAGCGGTTCACCGTCGAGAAGATCTCCGCGGGATCGCGCGCCTCGCTGAAGCGCGAGTAGCCGCGCAGGTCGACGAACAGCACGCTCACCTCGCGCCGCTCCGGCTCGAGGCTCTCGCCGCTCGCGAGGCGTTCGGCGACCCCGCTCGGCACGTAGCGGCGCAGCGCATCGTGCATGGCGCGCGTCTGGCGGATCAGCTCGGCAGCGTCGAAGCGCATCAGCTCGCTCGAGAGCTTTTCCGCGACGGCGGCGAGCAGCGCGCGCTCGGTGGCGGTGTAGATGTCGCCCGAGCGTTTGCGCCCGAGGCACACGAACGCCACGAGATTTCCGCTGCGCCGAACCGGCAGCAGCACGCTCGCGCCGATCGCTTGCAAGAGCGCGTGGTCGCGCGGCGGCAGCCCGCTGCGGCGCCTCGCCCATTCTTCAGCGTCCACGGCGCCAGCGTGGTCCGCGAGCGCGCGCACGAGCTCGCAGCTCACCGGCACTCCCGACGGCAAGGCGCGCCCGCGCTCGAAGATCGGCGCGTAGACGTCGCCGGATTGGCCATAGATGACGCAGCACTCGGGATTCAGCAGCTCGCTCAGCTCGGTGCCCGCGCGTTCGGCGAGCGCGGTCGGGGATTCGCACGTCTCGAGCGCGTCGAGCAAGCGGTCGATGCGCGATTCGAACCTGCGCCGCTCGACGAAGATCAGCGCCTCGACGCGCGGGCGAAGGAAGCGCTCCGCGGGAATGCCGAGCAGCGCGAACGAAACGATCAGGCCGAGCTGCGCGCTCGCGGGATCGACGCCCACCTGGTTCGCGAGCGGCGCGGCGAAGCGCGCGGTGATGAAGGCGGCGCCGCCGACCAGGAAGCCGAGCAGGATCGTGATCGACGTCGTGAGCCCGATCAGGCGGTCGATGTCGAGCAGATTGGAGCGCACGATCGCGATGAGGATGAAGAGCGGAATCAGCACGAGCGACACTGCGCTCGGATCCCAGAGCCACCACCACTCGGGGCGCGCGATCGCGAGCGCGAGCGCCACCAGCACGGGCACGAGCCCGAGGAAGTTGCCGTACACGACCCACTTGATCTGGCGGCGGCCCGCCGGCCCCGCGCGCCGATAGCTGCGCGCGAGCAGCGCGAGCAGCGTGACGCTGAGCGCAAAGCCCAGCGCGAGGTTCAGACGCGCGCCGATCGCTTGGTCGAGCGGGAAGCCGAACCAGAGGCTGGTCCAGCTCAGCGCGACGATCGCGAACAGCCAGGGCCAACGCGGCGTCGCGCTCCGGCGGGCTGCGCCCACTTCCGGAAACGACAGCGCCGTGAGCAGCATGAGCGGCGGCGCGAGGGCCCCGCTCACGGTGCGCAGCGCGACGTAGGCGAAGTTCTGCAGGGCGGGCCCGCCCTGGAACGACGTCCACGTCAAGGTGTAGGCCGTGCTCGCGAGCAAGAAGGTGCGCGCGAGCCGCGAGCGCGGAACGCGCAGGAAGGCGAACAGGGCCATGCCGAAGAAGCTGAGGATCACGAGCGCGTCGCGGCGGGGGTAGCGCTCGCGGCGCAGCTCGAGGGTCACGGCGAAAGTGCGCTCGCCGCGACGCGCGAGAACGGGAACGCGCGCGTTCCCATCCGCGTTCGCGAGCGCGTGCGCGAAGAAGGCGACGGCGCCTGCGCCCTGAAGATTCGAGCCGCCCACGCGCATCAGCTCATCGCCGGGCGCGAGCCCCGTTTCTTGCTGCTCGCTCCAGGCCCAGGTGTCGACGAAGCGCGGGTAGCCCAGCGCGTCCGACGCCGCGCGCACCTGAACCGGGATCCAAGCGGGTCGCCCCGCTGCCCGCTCCCTCACGAACAGCGCGAAGCTCGGCGCCCATAACAAAAGGAGCGCCGCGACCAGCGCGAGATCGCGCGGGCGAAGCGTGCCCACGGCGAATCGCCTGCTAGTTCGCCGGCTCGACCTGGAGGGGCTTGGCGCTGCCGGTCGCCGTATCGACGACGACCTGAGCGCCCGGGCCGCCATCCGGGCCGGGCATCGTCACTACCTGATAACGCCCAGGCATCGGCCGCATCGCGCCGCGTCGATCTTTACAGCCGCCCGGCCCGAGCACGATGATGATGACCAGAACGAGAATCGAGATGACGCTGAGGAGTGCGTTCGTCGTGGTGCTGGGTTGCATGCCTTGCCTCTGCGCGCGGCCCCCCGTTTGCGCAGCGCAATCATACGCCTGACGCCGGCCGCCGCGCTGAACGGCGCGTTCGTGAGGGCACCGCGCGAACGATGCGCTCTACCCCATCCAGGGTGAGGGCGATCTGGCGCAGTCCCCTAGCGCGCGCGCCTCGGATCCAGCGCCCGCGCCGGCACGCGCAGCCGGTACTCCTCGACGAGCTTCGCATCCCGGCGGATCGCGTCGCGGGTCTCGAGCAGGAGCCGCGTGCCGTCCTTGTCGAACAAGCGCAGGTAGAGGTCGGGCCGCTCCTCGCGGAAATCTTGGAAGCGGCTCGTGTCGAAGCGGATCGCGAAGCGGCCCGTCGCGTCCGTGGCCGCGTAGCCGAGGGCATCGTCGACGAGCAGGTCCTCGTCGAAGGCGCGAACCACGAGCTCGGCGAGCGGCCGGCCGGTTTCCAGCTCCTCGACGACGCCGCGCACGACGAAGCTTCGGCCCTTCGCGGGTGGCCGACTGCCAGGGCGCGGCGTTCTTGCCATGACGTTCTCCCGTGCGGCCCTCGGCTCGCCGCGCGATTCGCCCGCGATGCTACGCGGACTCCGACCCTCCGGCCGCGCGCTCAGCTAAACCATCGAGTCTCGTGGGAGCCCGTCCTCGTGCCCAAGCTCATCCTCTACGGCGGCCGCCAAGTCCCTTACACGGAGAAGTGTCGCCGCGCGCTCGTGCTGAAGGGCCTTCCGTTCGAGCTGCGGGAGCCGTCGGGCCCCGAGGATTTCGCGCGCTGGAGTCCGGAGACGGGGCTGCTCCCGGTGATGACGGTGGACGGCGAGCTGGTCTCGGACTCGACCCGGATTCTGCAGCGCATCGACGAGATCCAGCCGGAGCCGCCGCTGCTCTCCTCCGACCCGACGATCGCGGCGCAGCAGCGGCAGCTCGAGGACTGGGCAGACGAATCGTTCCTCTGGTATTTCCGCGAATGGCTGGAGCTCGAACGCGCCACGGCGGCGCCCGCCGCTCCGAAGCGCGGCCTGTTCGCGCGCCTGCGCGAGCGCGCGCGCCCCGCGCGGCCGCCGGGCCTCACGCGGGAGCAGATCGTGCGCGGGGTCGAGGATCGCCTGAACGACCTCGTGAACCTGCTCGGCACGCGCCCATTCTTCTACGCGGATCGCATCAGCATGGCCGACCTGACTGTCTACGGAATGCTGGTCTCGCTCGGCCGCGACACGATCCCCGGCGCCGCCGCACGCATCGCCGCGCGCCCGGTGCTGGGCGAGTTCATGCGACGCGTAGAGAAAGAGACCGGCGGCTGACACGCGTGCGGGCGCGGCGCGCGCTCAGTGCAGCCAGTCGGTCTCGTCGCCCTCGAACTCGTAGTCGAGCTTCACCACGTAGCGGAAGTCGTTCTTGTCGAGGACGCCGGGCGCCGGATCGGCGGTGTAGTCGTACTGCACCTCGAGCTTGAGATCGAAGTCGCCGGGCAGGTCGAGCTTCACGCCCTGCGTCGTCTTGAGCAGTAGCTGCTTCGCGGTGAGCGCCTTGATCACGAAGTCCTGGTGATAAAACGTGACGTCGCCGTTGAAGAAATCGCGCGAGCCGTCGAGCTCCCAGATCGCGGCGCCGAAGTCGCGATCGGCCGACGCCACCGAGAAGTCCTCGCGCACGTAGCCGAAGCCGAGCGAGAGCTCCAAGTGGTTCGGGTCGGCGTCCCAGAACTTGTAGCCCCCGCCGGTGCCGACGGCGGCGCGCAGGTTCAGGTTCTGAAAGGGATCGCTCTCGTCCAGGTTCACGAGGTAAGCGAACCACTTCGCCGTGAGCTCGCGCTCGTAGCTGGCGGAGATGCGCCAGTTCTTGGCATCGATGTCGCCGTTTGATTCGCGCCGCTCGATCTCGCCATCGAGGGTCAAGGAATTAGGTCCCCAATACGGGGCGAGCTTGCTCTCGAGCGAGAGCGCCGAGGAGTCGGTGTTCCCGCTCGCGGCGTTGAAGCCGAGGCCGATCTCCGCTTCGTAGCGGTAGTACGCCAGCTCGAGCTCCTGCACGGCGTGGAGGCTGTCGATCGGCTGCGAGGTGCCCTCCTGCGGGACGCTCTCGCGGTTGCGGCGCAGCAGCCACGGGTCGTCCGCGTGCGCCGCCTCCCAGCGCGATGTCTTCACGTTCACCCGCATCTTGCCGTGCTCGTCCAGGTCGACGAGCCCCGTCGTCTCCCGTCCATCGCGGAACGTCACCGTCACCGGCCGCGTCGTCTCGATCGACGCGATGTACTTGATCTTGATCTCGATCGGGTCGGCGAACGGCGGGTCGATGAGGAGCTCGTCGTCGCTGATGCTCTCGATCTCGCCCGAGATCAGATCGCCGCTCTTCAATCGCACGCTGTCGCCGAGCGCGGGCGCGGCCGTCAGCACGAGCGCGATTCCGATCGCGCGGGCGCGTGCTCTCGTTGCGTGATCGAAGCGGAGACGCGGCGGCGAAGCGTTCGTCATGTCGGGCCCTCTCTGCGCGCGAGGCGAGCGGACGTTACGGCGCGAGCCTCCGCTGTTAGCGGGGCCGGGCGCGCCGCGCACTACCGGGTGGGCTGCGGCGGGCGCGCCGGCGCTTCGAACCAGCGCTCGCGCGGCACCACCTTCGGCTCCGGCGGATCGCCCTCGTACGCCGGCGTCATGATCTGCACGCCGTGCTCGTTGAACACGTCGAGCACGTTGCGGTGGATGCGCGTGTACTGCGGCAGCATGGTCGTGGGATCTTCGGTGAAGACGTTGAGCTCGTACGTCACCGCGAAGTCGGCGAGCGCGAGCAGCAGCACGAACGGCGCCGGATCGCGCAGCACGCCGTCCGTGCGCGCCGCAGCCTCCAGCAGCATCGCCTCGACCTGCCGC
>DATBRS010000136.1:0-10860 GCA_036560185.1 Myxococcota bacterium | reverse complement strand
GGGGCGCTGCGTTTGTTCCTAAGGTGGGGAGATGGCGAGCGGCGGCGGTGAGATTGCGGCAGGGGGGCGGCTCATCGATCGGGTGCCGCTCGGGGCTGCGATCACGGATTCGGGGGCGGTGCTCGATCGCTTCGTGCGCTGGGTCGCGGACACGGGGCTGACGCCGTATGCGCACCAGGAAGAGGCGCTGCTCGAGCTGGCGGCCGGGAAGCACGTGGTGCTGGCGACGCCGACGGGGTCGGGGAAGTCGCTGGTCGCGCTCGGGCTGCACTTCAAGGCGCTGTGCGAGGGGAAGCGCTCGTTCTACACGGCGCCGATCAAGGCGCTGGTGAACGAGAAGTTCTTCGCGCTGTGCGACGCGCTCGGACACGAGAACGTGGGAATGATGACGGGCGACGCGTCGATCAACTGGGCGGCGCCGGTGATCTGCTGCACGCAAGAAGTGCTCGCGAACATGGCGCTGCGGCAGGGCGAGCGGCTCGACGCGCCGTACGTGGTGATCGACGAGTTCCACTTCTACGGCGATCGCGAGCGCGGCTGGGCCTGGCAGCTCCCCCTGATCACTTTGAAGCAGAGCACCTTCCTGCTGATGTCGGCGACGCTCGGCAACACGGCGCCGATCGAGGAGCGGCTCGCTGCGTTCACGGGCCGGCCGGTCGCGCTGGTGTGGAGCGACGAGCGGCCGGTGCCCCTCGACTTCGACTACCGCCAGACGCCGCTGCACGAGACGGTCGAGGATCTGCTCGACGAGCGGCGCGCGCCGGTCTACGTCGTGAACTTCACCCAGCGCGAAGCGGTGGAGGTCGCGGCGGCGCTCACCAGCGCGAAGGTCGCGAATCGCGAGACGCGCCAGCGCATCGCGGAGCTGACGCGAGAGTTTCGCTTCGACACGCCGTTCGGGCGCGAGATGAAGCGGATCGTCTCGCACGGCATCGGGCTGCATCACGCCGGCCTGTTGCCGAAGTACCGGCTGCTCG
Source organism: Myxococcota bacterium (assembly GCA_036560185.1). Classification (GTDB taxonomy): domain Bacteria; phylum Myxococcota_A; class UBA9160; order UBA9160; family UBA6930; genus VGRF01. Next base: position 9,883 of record DATBRS010000136.1, on the reverse strand, counting down.
TGGAGCAGCTCGCGCAGCAGGGCCTGCTGCGCGTGATCTCGGGGACGGACACGCTAGGCGTCGGCGTGAACATCCCCATCCGCACCGTGTTGTTCAGCAAGCTCAGCAAGTACGACGGCGAGAGAGTGCGCGTGCTCTCGACGCGCGACTTCAAGCAGATCGCGGGCCGCGCCGGGCGCCGCGGCTTCGACGTACGCGGCAGCGTCGTGTGCCAGGCGCCCGAGTACCTGATTCTCGCGAAGCGCGGGCAGAAGCACGGACGCCGGGAGAAGTCGCCGGCGCACAAGCGGCGGCCGCCGCCGGGCTTCGTCGGCTGGACGCGAGACACCTTCGAGCAGCTCGTGCGGCGGCAGCCCGAGGCGCTCGTCTCGAGCTTCCGTGTCTCCCACGGCATGATGGTCTCCGTGCTGCAGCGCTCGCGCGCCGAGGTCGGCAAGCGCGGCGGTTACGGCGCGCTCGTGCAACTGGTCGAGCGCACGCACGAATCCGAGCACCGCAGGCGCCGCATGCTGCGCGACATGGCGGTGCTGTTCCGCGCGCTGCGCCGCGCTGGCGTCGTGCACGTCGCGCACCACGAGGCGCGCGTCGATCCGGATCTGCAGGCGGACTTCTCGCTGCACCAGACGCTCTCGCTCTACTTCGTGGACGCGATCTCCGCACTCGACCGGGAGGCGCCCGATTACGCGCTGCAGGTGATCGGCGTGGCCGAGGCGGTGATCGAGAACCCGAACGCGATCCTGCAGCAGCAGCTCAAGGTGGTGCGCAACGAGCTGATGGAGCAGCTGAAGGCGGATCGCGTCCCGTTCGAGGAGCGGCTCGCGAAGCTCGACGAGGTCGCGCTGCCCGCGCCCGAGGCGGATTTCATCTACGCGACTTTCCGCGTGTTCGCCGAGCATCATCCTTGGGTGAGCGAGGAGGGCGTGCACCCGAAGTCGATCGCGCGCGAAATGGTGGAGCACGTCGCGACCTTCGACGGCGCCGTGCGCCGCTACGGGCTCCACCGCAGCGAGGGCTTGTTGCTGAGGTACCTGTCCCAGGTGCACGCGACGCTCGACCAGTCCGCGCCCGACACCGCGAAGACCGAGGCGCTCGAAGACGCGATCGCCTACCTGCGCGAGCTCGTGCGGCGCACGGATTCGAGCCTGCTCGCGGCCTGGGAGAATCTCGCGACGCCGACGGCCGCCGCGGCCGGTCGCGACGCGGCGCGCAGCGTGCCCGCGCCGCGCCGCAAGCAGCCGCGCGACCTCGCCAGCGAGCCGAAGGCGCTGCGTGCGCGCGTTCACGCCGAGCTGCGCGCGCTCGTGCACGCGCTCGCGGACGGCGACTACGACGCCGCGGCGCGCTCGATCCTGCAGTCCGAGGACGACGCCTGGGACGCCGCGCGCCTCGAAGCGGAGGCGCGCGCCTACCTCGCGCAGCACGGCGAGCTGCGCTTCGACCCGGCGCTCGTGCGCGGGCACCACACCAGCGTGCAGTCGGTCGCGCCCCGGATCTTCCGCGCTCAGCACTCGCTGCTCGGCGCGGACGGCGACGAGCGAGGCTTCGTCGAGGGCGAGATCGACCTGCGCGAGGCGCGCGAGCCCGAGGGTCCGCTCGTCCGCTTGCTCGGAATTCGCGCCTGACCGGATTTAGGCCGTTTCCCCTCCGCTCCGTCTTGCCGATGGGTTGCGCGTGCGGAGCGAACGCGGCCAAGCCCTGTTGTTCGGCTACGGCAAGGCTCACGACGAGCTGGCCGGCCGGATCGTCTTGCTCGGCTATCGCGCGCTGCGCGCGAACGACGTCGAGACCGCGGTCGAGCTGACGCGACGCCAAGATCAGCCGGTTCGCGTCGTGATGTTTCCCATCGACGCGCCGTTTCAGAATCGCGCCGCAGACTTGCAGCGCATGGCGGACGCGAGCGGCGCGCTCGGCCTGCGTTGCATCGTGACGGGCACACAGCCGAATCCGGCGGGCATCGCCGCGCTGAAGCGAGACGGCGTCCGCTTCGCGCTCTGGAGCGGCTTTCACGACGCGGATCTCCGCTTCACGCTGAACGCGGCGCTCTACGACGAGACGCGCGGCCAGCTGCGCCCGGCGCTGCGCGTGCCGGCGAGCCTCGTCGCGCGCGTGAAATCCGGCGCCGGTGAGAAGGCCGGCATGCTCTACAACCTCTCCGTCACCGGCGCGTTCGTCGAGACGCCGCGGCCGAGCATGGGCGGCGCGCATGTGACACTGATGATCGCGTTTCCCGACGGCACCGTGGAGATTCCGTCGAGCGTCGTGTTCGCGAACGTGCCGGGCAATCTGCAGAAGCCGAATCTGCCGCTCGGCATGGGCGTGAAGTTCTTGGGGATCTCGCCGGCCGCGGCGGCGCGCGTCGCGAAGTACGTCGCGGAGCGCGCGCGCGGCTACGAGCTCTGAACCGAGCCGCGCGAGCTCGACCCGTGCTCAGTCGCGCTCGTGCGGATACCAGCGGCGCGACTTGATCTCCGCGGGCGGGCGCGCGGCGCGAGAGCGCTCCGGCCTCCAGAAGACGCCGCGAGGCTCGGCGGCCGCGCGCGCCTCCGGTGCGGCAGGCTCCTGCACCGGCCTCGGCTCCGCACCGGTGAGCTCGCTGACGCCGTCCGCGCCGATCGCGACGGTCGCGCCTTGGAGCGCGCCCAGCGCGACGAGCAGCGTGAACGCCGCGAGCCACGCGGCGCGCCGGAGCGCGCGCCGGCCGCGTTCGCCGAGCCGGAAGCGCGGCTCTGGCGCCGGCCGCGGCGTTCCCGCGGTCTCGAGGTTGGCTCCCATCTGCGCACCGAGGACGAGCTGCATCGGGCTCTCCTTCGCTCGCTGTTTGTGAGTGCCTCGGCGGAACGCGCAGAAAACTTTCGCGCGCGCGCGACGTGAGCCCGTAAGCCCGCGAAAAGTCGAGGTTTTCCCCTGACTCGGGTTACCCTGCGCGGGTGCTGCTCGGCTGGCTGCAACGGCCCGACATCCCGCCCTTCGCGCTCGCGAGCTATCGCCGAGAGCTGCGCGCCGAAGCGGCGCTGCCGGCTTGTTATGCGCTGCTCGAGGGCGGCTTCGTCGGCGTGCTCGCGGACAAGGTGTTTCACCTCGGCCCGTTCGGAATCGCGCTGATCAGCTCGTCGCAGCTGTTCGGCCACCTCGCGAGCGCGGGCTGGGCGCGACTCGGCGAGCGCATGCACAAGGTGCCGCTCATCAACGCGCTCCAGCTCGGCGTAGCGCTGCTGACCGGCGTGATGGCGCTGATTCCTGCGACGGGCGCGGGCGCGAAGCTGTTCGTGACCGCGCTGATCGTGACCCACATCGCGCGCGGCGGAATCACGACGCTGCGAAGCGTGATCTGGACGCAGAACTACGACGCGGGCACGCGTGCGCGCGTGACCGCGCGGCTGACCTTCCTCTCGCAAGGGGTGCTCGCGGCCGCCGCCTGGTTCGCCGGCGAATGGCTCGATCGCAGCGGCCTCGCGTTTGGCGCTCCCTACGTCGTCGGTGCGGCGCTCGGCGGAATCGGCGCGCTCGCGTACTCGGGTCTGCGCATGCGCGGCGAGGAGTCGCGCAGCGCGCCGCCGCTCGGTTCGGCGCACGCCGGCCGGGGACCGCGCGCGTCCCTCTTCGCGCTGTTGCGCGAGGATCCGCTCTACGCGCGTTACCTGCTCTGGCAGTCGCTGCTGGGCGCCTCGAACATGATGATCGAGCCGGCGGTCGTCGTGCTCGTCTCGCGTGAGCTGATGGCGGACGCCTCGACCAGCGTCGCGCTCATCACGGTGGTGCCGGTGGCGCTCGGTGTGCTGCTGCTGCCGCTGTGGGCGGTGTACGTCGACCGAGTTCACGTCGCCGAGTTCCGCGCGCGGCACAGCTGGCTGTGGGCGATCTCTCAGGCCGTCACGGGCATCGGCGCGCTGCGCGGCTCGCTCGCGTGGGTGGCGGCGGGCCGCATTCTGCTCGGCATCGCGCGCGGCGGCGGAACGCTCGCGTGGAACATCGGGCACAACGACTTCGCGAAGCCCGAGCGCGCCGGCGCGTACATGGGCGTGCACGCGACGCTCACCGGTGTGCGCGGCGCGTTCGCGCCCTTCCTCGGCGCCGCGCTCTACGCCGGCGTCGCTGCGCGCGAGCTGCCCAGCGGCTTCGTGCTCCCCGCGCTGCCCGCGATCGGCGGATGGATGATGATGTTGGCCGCGACGCTGAGTAGCGTCGCGACGCTCGGCTTCGCGGCGCTGCACCGCCGCATCCTCGCCGAGCGCGCTGCGAGGACGGACGCGTGAGCGATGATCGCACTGAGGGCGAGTCGGCGCGCGACGACGTCGAGCGCGCGGTGGTCGATCACGCGCTCTCGACGACGCGCTCCGTGCGCCGCCGCATCGACTGGGCGCGGCCCGTCGCGCCCGAGCTGATCGAAGCGGCGATCGATGTCGCGGTGCAGGCGCCCACGGGAGCGAACGCCGAGGCGTGGCGGTTCTTGGTGATCACGGACGCGGCGCCGAAGCAGGCCGTCGCCGAGCTCTACCGGCGCGCGCTCGCGCGCTATCGCGATACGCGCAGCGAGGCCGCGCAGAAGCCGAGCGTGAACGAGCTCGCCGAGCGCCTGCACGAGGTGCCGGCGCTGATCCTCGTGTGCAGCGAGGGCGTGCCCGACGCCGCGAGCCGCGCGCTGCAGGTCGCGTTCTATGCGTCGGTGCTGCCGGCGGCGTGGTCGCTGATGGTCGCGCTACGCACGCGCGGCCTCGGCGCGACGTGGACCACGCTGCACCTGCTGCACGAGGCCGAGGCAGCCGCTGCGCTCGGTATTCCCGACGGCGTGACGCAGACCGTGCTGCTGCCCGTCGGGCACGTGCGCGGCGCGGTGCTGAAACCCGCAGCCCGCAAGCCCGCGCGCGAGGTGACGTACTGGAACCGCTGGGGCGATCGGCGCTAGCAAGCGGTTCGCCCGAGACGCAGGAGCCGCCGCCATGCCCATGCCGCAGGACGTCCGGATCATCGACACGATGCTCGGCGTGCCCGAGCAGAACCAGAAGGGCGTCTACGACTTCATGCGCCCGCTGCTGCGCGACGCCGAGTCGCGCCAGAGCTTCGACTTCCCGGTGCAGTACATGTTCAAAGACTTCCCCAAGGTGAACAAGCAAGAGGACTACATCACCTACACGCTGAAGCTGATGGACCAGTACGGCATCGAGCGCGGCATGACGGGCGTCTCGCTCGGGAACCCGCAAGCGAACAACAATCTCGCGGTGAAGCGACACCCGGATCGCTTCATCCCGGCCTGCGGCAGCGACCCCAACAAGTCGATGGAGGGCGTGCGCGAGATCGTGCGGCTGCACGAGGCGTACGGCATCCGCGGCGTCTCGGCGTTTCCGTCGGGCCTGTTCCCGCAGGTTCCGATCGGCGACGCGAAGTGGTTCCCGATCTTCGCGAAGTGCGTGGAGCTCGACGTCGCGTTCTTCTGCTGCATCGGCGTGCCCGGTCCGCGCATTCCGATGGCGCCGCAGATCCTCGACCAGGTCGACGAGATCTGCTGGTTCTTTCCCGAGCTGCGCTTCGTGTTCCGGCACGGCACGGAGCCGTGGCAGGCGCTCGCCGTCAAGCTGATGCTGAAGTGGCCGAACCTCTACTACTCGACCAGCGCTTTCGCGCCGAAGCACTACCCGCGAGAGATCGTGCAGTTCGCGAACACGCGCGGCGCCGACAAAGTGATCTACGCCGGCTACTTCCCGGCGGGCCTAACGCTCGAGCGAATCTTCGCTGACCTGCCGAGCGTTCCGTTCCGCGACGCGGTCTGGCCGAAGTTCCTGCGCGAGAACGCGCTGCGCGTGCTGAAGCTCTAGACGCCGGACGCGTCAGCGCTCGCTCAGCTTTTCGAGCGCCGCGCGGTTCTTGATCGTGATCGCGCGGTCGTGCATCTCCACGTGCCCGTCGCTCGACCATTGGCGCACCAGCTTGTTGACGCTCTCGCGCGTGGCGCCGATGAGGTCGCCGAGATCGCCCTGCGAGATCGGCAGCGTGATGCGCACGCCGCCGTTCTGCGCGGGCTCGGGCCAGCGATCCGCGAAGCTGAGCAGGCACTTCGCGAGGCGCGCCTTCACGTGCCGGAAGTTGTTGTCCTCGAGCGATTCCGAGAGCCGGATCATGCGCGTCGCGAACGCACTGAGCAGGCGGATCGCGATGTCCGGGAAGCGTCGCAACAGCGGCAGGAGCTCGCGGCGCTGAATCATCAGCAGCTCGCAGTCTTCGAGCGCACCGACGGTGGCGGTGCGCTTGCCCTCGGCGAAAGCGCCGATCTCTCCGATCAGCTCGCCCGCGTCCATGTAACGGAAGACGACGTCGTCGCCGTCCGGTCCCGTCGTGAACGCCTTCACCTTCCCGCTCACGATGATGTAGAGATCGCTGCCGTCGTCGCCCTTGTGAAACAACACGTCGCCCGCCTGCAGCCGGCGGCGCCGGGCGATCAGCGCGATCTCGCTGATCTCGCGCTCGCCGAGGCCGCTGAACAGATCGAGCTTCGACAGCAGGCTTTTGCGGTCTTCCATCGCGTGGCCCTCGCGCCTGCAACCGCGCGTCGAGAACGGACGCACGCTAGCCAGTCACGGGGAGGCTCCGAAACCGCAAGCATCCTTGCGCGCCGGCGGCCTCAGCGGCGCGCGCGCAGCCCGGTGCCGATCGCGATCAGCTCGACGCCGGCGGTGCCTTTGCCGTTGGCGCCCTGATTCGCGAGCTCCGCCGACTCGAGCCGCACCCCGATCACGATGTCGCAGCCCTTCGCGGCGGCGGCCTCCTTGAGGCGCAGCAGCGCCTCGCGCCGAGCGCGCTCGAAGAGGCTCTCGAAGGAGCGCACGTTGCCGCCGAAGATCTGGCGAATGCCGGCGGCGAAACGCTTCCAGTAGTCGAGCGAGACGACGACCGTGCCCGTGAGCAGCATCGCGTCCTCGACGCGCCAGTCGGCCGGGATGCGCGTCGTCGTGAGCGCGGGCAGCCGGCGCTGGCGACGCTCGCGCTTGGCGAGATCCTGGTAGTGGAAGTGCTCGATCGTCTTGCCGGAGACGAAGCCGAGCACGAGCAGGAACGCGGTGACGACCAGCTGCTCCATCGCGTCAGTCGACGCGAACGGCTGTGCCGTAGGCGAAGATCTCCGCGGCACCCTGGGCGACGGAGCTGGTCGCGTAGCGCACGTTCACGACGGCGTTCGCGCCGAGGCCGCGCGCCTCTTCGACCATGCGCGCCGTGGCCTCCTGGCGCGCCTCGTTGAGCAGCTCGGTGTAGGCCTTGAGCTCGCCGCCCACGAGGTTCTTGAAGCCGGCGAGGAGATCCTTGCCGAAGTGCTTGGCGCGCACGGTGCTGCCACTCACGACGCCATAGAACTCGCGAATCGCGCGGCCGGGAATCTCTTCGGTGTTGGTCAGGATCACGTCGTGCCCCTTCGCTGAACGCCACGCAATCGGCGTCGCGGGGCGGGCGCTTGAGGGAGGCTGGCGCGCGATCCGAGCGCGCGGCTCTCAGCCAAACCCCTTCGCGTCGGCGAGAGCGCGCCGCTCGCGGATCATCCCGCGCAGCTTCAGCACGACGCGCGGCCGATTCATGCCGATCGCGCCGGTGAGGCGGCCTGCACGGCCGTACGCCATCGCGAAGCGCCGCTCGCCGAGCGAGCCGTCCACGAGCTGCGCCTCGTCGCCGGGGGCGACGCGGCCCGCGATCTGCAGCTTGCAGTCGAACTGGTCCGACCAGACGAAGGGAACCGGGCAGAACGGCCGCGCCTCGCCGGGCCCGGCCAAGAGCGTGGCGGCGGCGTGATCGGCTTGCTCGGTGGCGTTGGTCCAGTGCTCGACGCGCATCGACTCGGCGTCGAACAGCTCGTTCGGCCAGCGCGCGACGTCCCCGACTGCGACCACTTCGGGTGCGCGCGTCGTGCGGCAGGCGGCGTCGCAAACCACGCCGTCGGCCAGCTCGAGGCCCGAGCTCGCCAGCCACGAGGTGTTAGGGACCGAGCCGATGCCGACGAGCACGACGTTCGCCGCGATGCGCGTGCCGTCCGCGAGCTCGAGGCCCTCGACGCGCTCGCCGCCGAGGAAGCGAGCGACGCCCACGCCGCAGCGCAGGTCGACGCCGTGCTCGCGGTGGATGTCGCCGACGTAGCGGCCGAGCTCGCGTCCGAGGCCGCGCTCGAGCGGTGCGGGCAGCGCCTCCACGACGCTCACCTCGAGCCCGCGCGCGCGGCAGGTCGCGGCCACCTCCATGCCGATGAAGCCCGCGCCGATCACCGCGACGCGCGGGCCGTGCTCCAGCTCCGCGCGCAGTGCGAGGGCGTCGTCGAGGGTCCGTAACACGTGGATGCCGGCGAGCGGCGGCGTATTGGGGATGCGCCGCGCGCCCGAGCCGGTCGCGATCACGAGTGCGTCGTAGGCCACGCGCTCGCCGCTCGCGAGCCCGACCTCGCGCGCGCCGAGATCGAGCGACGTCGCGCCCGCGCCGAGCCGCCACTCCACCGCGAGCGCGTCGTCCTCAGGCCGAAGCAGCCGCGTGCGCACCGCGTCCCACTCGCCCGCGAGCAGCTGCTTCGAGAGCGGCGGCCGGTCGTAGGGCGGCTGCGGCTCGTCGCCGATCGCGACGATCTCGCCCGCATGGCCGAGCCGGCGCAGCGCCTGCGCCGAGCGCAGGCCCGCGAGCGATGCACCGACGATCACGACGCGCTTCGGTCTCGACATGGGCGCGGCACGATAACGGGGCGAGCAGCGGCGCGCGGCACGCAGGCGCGCGAGATTCCGCGGCATGCCCCGACGCTTTCTCGACGCGACGCGCAGCGACTGGCACCTCGAGCGCGACGGCGACGCCCTCGTGCTGCATCTCGCCCGACCCGTCACGTCGCCGCTCACGGTGAGGGCGGGTGGCGACACCGTGGCCGTCGTGCGCGAGGGCACGCACGCGCTGCTCGGTCCTTTCGACCCACGCTTCCGCCACGTGCTCGCGCTCGAGGACGCTGACGGCAACCGCGTCGAGATCGCGGAGCGAAAGCTCCCGCTCGAAGGCCCGCGCAACTTCCGCGATCTCGGCGGCTATCCGACCGCCGACGGGCGCCGCGTGCGCTGGGGCCAGGTGTTCCGCGCGGACTCGCTCGCCGAGCTCAGCGACGCGGACATCGCCTACCTCGGGCGCATCGGGCTGGCGCGCGTGATCGACCTGCGCGGCGACTTCGAGATCAGCGATCGCCCGAACCGGCTCGCGGGCAGAACCGAGTTCGCGTACGTGCAGCTGCAGATCGGCGAGGGCGACCTCGCGCCCGCGGAGTGGGCGCGCAAATTCGAGGCCGGGGAGTTCGGGGAGATCGACGCGAGCTGGCTGGTGCGCGGCTACCAGCGCACGCTCGACGAGCGCGCCGAGCGCGTCGGCGGCGTGCTGCGGCAGCTCGCGGCGGCGCCGTCGCCCGCGGTCTTCCACTGCACCGCCGGCAAAGACCGAACGGGGATCGTCTCGGCGCTGCTGCTCTTGTTGTTGGAGGTGCCGCGCGAGGTCGTGATCGGCGACTACAGCCTGACGGCGCTTTACACCGGCGACCGCATTCCCGCCGCGGACCAATGGTTCGAGGAGCGCGGGATCGAGCCCGAGCGCGCGGCGCACGTGCTCTCGTCGCGCAGGGAGGCGATGGAGGAGACGCTCGCGCATCTCGACTCTCGGTACGGCGGGGCGGAACGCTTTGCGCGGGAGCGGGCGGGGGTGGGAGCGGGGGAGATCGAGGCGCTGCGGAGTTGGTTGATCGAGTAGGACCCGATCGTGCGGGCAGCGCGGCTGGCGGGGCGCGGGCGGCGGCTGCGCGGAATGGCTCGCGCGGGCTGCTGGGCGTACCGGGGCTCGGCGGGCTAGAGCCCTTTGGTGTTGGGGCGCTGTCTGCTGCGCTTGATTTCCGCTCCGC
>DATBRS010000135.1:0-70610 GCA_036560185.1 Myxococcota bacterium | reverse complement strand
CTCCGCGAGCGCGGCGGCGTTGTTGAGCTCCTCCTCGCGCGAGCCGAACACGAGCGTCGCCGGAACGCCCAGCAGCTCGCGGAGCGCCTCGACGCCCTCCGGGTTCGCGTCGAGCTCCGCGAAGTAGCGGCGCTTGAACTCACTCCAGTGGGCGATGTCGTGCGCGTACCACTTGCGCAGCGCGGTTGAAGGCGAGAGCTCGCGCGCCCAGTGGTCGATGCGCGCTCGGGCCTTGGTGAGCCCGCGCGGCCAGAGCCGGTCCACGAGAATGCGGCGGCCGTCGCTCGCCGCCGGCGGCTCGTACGCGCGCTTCACGCGCAGCGCGGGGCCTCGTTTCGCGCGCGCCGTCATGCGCGCTTCGCCCGAGCGCGCAGCGCCTCGGGGCGCATCGCCGAGGGCGACGACTTGCCGGCCCAGCGCGCGACGGCGTCGGCTGCGAGCGGATCGTCGCCCGCGAGATGGCGCTCGAGGAACGCGAAGTCGTCGTAGCCCCAGAACAGCTCGTCGCCGACGAGCATGGTCGGCACGCCGAACACGCCGCGCGCGATCGCGGCATCGGTGTCGTCGCGCAGACGCTGCTTCGCCGCGGGCGCCTGCGCGCGCCCGACGAGCTCGGCGCCGCGCAGGCCGGCAGCGTCGAGCACGCGCGCGACGGTCGCGGGCTCGCTCACGTGCTCGCGATCCACCCACACCGCGCGGAACAGCGCCGTGATCGCGCGCGCTCGGTCTTCCGCCGCGTCGGGCGCCGACGACACGCGCAGCGAGAGCAGCGGGTTGAACGGGTGGTGAATCGGCGCGACGAGCGGCACGCCGAGCAGCGCGGCCTTGCGCAGGTTGTTACGGAACATCCAGGCCGCCTTCGCGGGAATCTCGGCCGGCCCGAGCTGGCCGTGGGCGCCGAGCAAGCCGGCGAACAGCGTCGGCACCGGCTCGATGCGGCGGCCGTACTTCGCCGCGAGCTTCGGCAGCTCGAGCCACGCGAGGTAGGCGTTCGAGGAGATGTAGTCGAAGTGGAAGCGGATCGGCGCGGGCTCGCTCATGACTTCGCTCCAGCCTCCTCCGCGTCCATCGCCTTCCACACGGCGTCGAGCACGCCGAACGCCGTGACGGCCGCCGGCCAGCCGGCGTAGTGCGCGACGTGCGTCACGATCTCCTCCAGCTTCGCGCGCGAGATGCCGAGATTGCGCGCGGCGCGGAAGTGAAGCTGCTGCTCGTGCTCGCGGCCGAGCGCGATCAGCACGCTGCTGGTCACGATCTCGCGCTCCTCGAGCGTGAGCCCCGGGCGGCTCCACACGTTTCCGAACACGTGCTCGACCGTCATGCGCCCGAAGTCCGGCGGCAACGCCGTGCGTGGCGTCGCGCCCTTGAACAGCTTCTGCAGGATCGCGGCGCCCTTCTCCATCGCGGTCTCGGCCATGTCGGCTCCTCTCGTGCCGCGAGTAGACCACAGCCGCTCGCCAGCGGGCGAGCGCTGCGGTCCATCGGGGTCAGACCCCGATCGACCCCGATCGACAGGCCTCACTCGTCGACGACGCGGTTCTCGATCGCGCCGAGGCCCTCGATCTCGACTCGCACCACGTCGCCGGGTACGAGCCACTTCGGCGGATTCATCGCCACCGCGACTCCGGCTGGCGTGCCGGTCGTGACGAGGTCGCCCGGCTCGAGCGTGAACGCGGTCGAGAGATGTTCGATCAGCGCCGCGCAGTCGAAGATGAGCTGGTCGGTGTTCGAGTGCTGGCGGCGTTCGCCGTTCACGAAGGTCGAGATCGCGAGCGCGCCCTCGTCGGGAACCTCGTCGCGCAGAGCGAGCGCGGGGCCGAACGGGCAGTGCGTGTCGAACGATTTGCCCATCGTCATCGTCGGCGTGCGGCGCTGCCAGTCGCGCACCGACACGTCGTTCACCACCACGAAGCCGGCGATCACGTCCCGCGCGCTCGCGCGCGGCACGTGCCGGCAGCGCCTCCCGATCACGAAGCCGAGCTCTCCCTCGTAGTCGAGGTGCTGCGAGACGCGCGGCCGCACGATCGCGTCGAAGGGGCCGCTCGTCGCGGTGACCTGCTTGTTGAAGACGAGCGGCACCTCGGGCGTCTTCTGGTTCGTCTCGCGCGCGTGGTCGGCGTAGTTGAGGCCGATGCCGAGGATCTTCGGCGGGCGCAGCACCGGCGCGTGAAGCCGCACGTCGCGGAGCGCGAGGCGCGGTCCGCTCGCGCTCCGTGCAGCGGCGAGCGCGCCGTCGCCGGCTTCGAGCAGCGCGAGCACGCTCTTCGGAAGCGCCGCGCCTGACAAGTCGACGACGGAGTCGCCCTCGACGCGGCCCCAACGCAGCGCGCCCTGATGGCTGAACGTGACGAGTCGCATGCTCCCTCCGCTCCAGTCAGCGCGGGCCGACTCGCGCAGACAGCAGACACTCGCCGACTCGTTCCGCGACCGCTCGCGACGTAGCGTCGCCAAGAGGACTCGGGCCTCGAGCGCAGCTCTCCGTCATCGCCGCCTCCACCGTCGCGAGGCCGGACACGATGCAGCGCGCGGCGGCGAAGCGATCGATCTCTCCGATCGGCGCGACGGGATCGCGCTCGAACTCGCCGAGAATCAGCAGCGAGTAATCGGCCGCCAACTGGTCGCGTGGGCCGGCTGCCGCAGCGCCCCAGGCGGCACAGCTCGAATCGAGATCGAGCGGGCGCACGCGCTCGCCGGCGACGTGAACGATCGCCGTCAGCGGCTTCCCCGCCTCACCGCCCAGCCAAATGCCGGCGCGTGCGTCCTCGGAGAAGGCTCCCTCGACGAGCTGCGTTCCGCTCGCGTCCCACTCCGCGATCGGGCCGTGCTTCTTGCCGCCCGCATACTGCGTCGTGGACTGCGGTGCTCCGCTCGCGTGGAAGAACCGCTCGGGCCCTTCGAGCCGGCCGGCCGCGTAGCTGCGTTCCTCGCGCCGCGTGCCTCTCTCGTCGTACACGGCCGAGAGCCCGTGCTGAACGCCGTGACTCCAGCCGTCTTCGCGCCGAAGCACGCCAGCGCGGAAGAGGCGCGCGGGCCCGTCGAGCTTGCTTTGCGCGTCCACGCACGTCTCGATTCGCACTCCCGTCTGCTCCTCGACCGTGGCGGTCGCGCCGGGTGGGCACGCGCGCGCGTCCGCGGCTGCGCCGGCGGAGATCGACACGACTCCGCAACAAGCCGACACCAGTGCGCGGAGCCGGGCCCTCATCCCGCGAACATCTTCTTCGTGCTCGCGCCGATGATCTCGACCACCTGCTTGCGCGGCATCCCGTCGAACGCCGCCCGCAGCGCGCGATTGTCGTCGCCGGGAATGCAGATCGGTCCGCGCTCGCGCGCGACGAGCAGGTGATCGAGGGCCTCGCGCGCGACGTCGGCGGGATTCGCGAACGTGCTCGGATCGACTCGCGGATGGTTGCCGCGCAGCCCCGGCGTGTCGGTGTTGCCGGGGCAGAGGGCGACGACGTCGACGCCGTGCTCGCGCCACTCCCACCACAAGCCCTCGGCGAGCACGAGATCGAACGCCTTCGCCGCCGCGTATTCGGCGACCCAGGCGGTGCCCTGATAACCCGCGAGCGAGGACGTGAGGATCAATCCGCCGCGCCCGCGCTTCACGAGCCGCTCGCCGAAGAAGTGGCTCGCGGCGAGCACGCCGTTCACGCCGACGCCGACCGCGCGCTGGTGGCGCTCGAGCGGCACGGCGAGGAACGCGCCCGAGAGCGGCAGCATGGCGGTGTAGACCGCGAGCCCGACGTCGAGGCGGCCGAGCACACCGCGCAGGCGCGACGCGACGTCGTCGCCCGCGAGGTCGATGGCGGCGGTCTCGACGTCGATCGCCGCGTTCACGGCACGCACCCGATCGCCCGCGCCCTCGAGCAGCTCCTCGCGCACGTCGAGCAGCAGCACCGACGCGCCGCGGCGCGCGAGCTCCTCCGCGAATGCGAGGCCGATGCCCTGGGCCGCGCCGAGCACGGCGGCCCACGGGCCGTAGCGGGTCACGAAGTCGTTCATCCGCCGCTCGTCACGCCGCGGGCCTCACTCATGCAGCCCGCCGAAGCGCGCGCCGTAGCTCGCGAAGCGCGCGCGTACGCGCTCTTCGTCGAGCCCGTACTGCGCGAGCTCGTACTCGTGCTTGCCGTGCTTGCCTTCGGGATGCTCTGCCGCGAATGCGCGCAGCGCGTCGCGCGACGCCGGCGGGAGCGGCAGCGCGAAGTGTGCGTAGATGCGCTCGGCGCAGGCGAGCGGTTCGGCCGTGAGCTCGGCGTAGGGCACGTCGAAGAAGCGCGCGGGGTCGGCCTTCTCGCGCCACGCGAGCCCGCGGTCGAGCGAGCGCGCATAGAACTCGAGCACCGCGGGGCCGAGCTGCTTCGGATCGAAGCTCAGCGTCGCCATGAGCGCCTGCGTCATGCTGCAGGCGGACGCGATGCACGCGACGGGGTCGCGGTGATTCCAGACCACCGCGACGTCGGGGAAGGTCGCGATCAGCGCGTCGAAGCCCCACAGATGCGCCGGCGCCTTCAGCAGCCAGCGCTCGCCCGGCCGCTGCCAATCGAGCAGCTGCATCAGCCGCTTCTGATAGGCGTAAAGCCCGCGCAAGTCGGCGGTCTCGGCCTGATACCAGCTCGCGTAGGGCTCGACGAACACCTCGACGCCCATCTGCACGCCGTGCATCGCGTAGGCGTGCAGCAGCACGCACTCCTCCGGCGTGTCGGCGCTGGTGAAGTGGATCTTCGTGAACTCGGGGCGCTTCTCGCGGCCTTGCGCGTAGTACGCCTCGATCGCGGCGCGGCGCGGATCGGGCGTGCCCGGCGGCAGCGCGAGCGGATCGGGGCACTGCGTCTCCCACAGCCGCAGCGGGCGCGCGGCGGGATCCGCACCTAACAAGCTGAACAGCGCCGAGGTGCCGGAGCGCGGTAGCCCGGTCAGCACGACGGGCTGCTTGACCGGGCGCGCGAGAATCTCGGGGTGCTGCGCGAGTGCGGCCTCCAGCTTGAGGCGCGTCGCGAGCAGGCTCACGAGCCGGCGGCGGTTGCGCGTGCGCCCCTTCTCGGACCACGCGCTCGCCTCGTAGGTGCCGCACAGCGCGCGCAAGCCCGGCAGGAAGTCGTCGCCGCCGAAGTCATCGAGCTTCGCCGCCGCGCGCGCCTCGGCGAGCAGCTCCTCCGGCACGAACGTGGGTGCGGCGCCCGCGCTCACTTCGCGAGCTCCGCCAGCTTCACCACGCGCGCGCGCGGATCGGGGTGCGACTTCGCGCGGATCCAGCGCACGCACATCGTGCCGGTCTCGTGCCCGCAGGTGTCGAGCCAGTTCGGGAGTCCGGGATCGCGGTGCGCGACGATCGCTCGCACCGTGCCGTCGGTCGCGTACTGCGCGGTGTGCTTGTTGATGTGGATCTTCGCGAAGCGATAGTCGAGCGACTCCATCCACCAGTTCGCGAGCTGGAAGTTCCAGAAGTCGCACTCCGGCGGCGCGAGATCGACGACCAGCGCCTCGTCCGGCGCGAGCGCCCAGTGCGAGTGGTAGTACGCGATGTTCGGATCGCCGCCGGCCGCGAACGCCACCTCGTGCGGGAAGCGCGGCAGCTGATTCGTGTGCTTGGTGAAGCCTTCGCTCCATTTCTGGAAGAGCTTCGACGTGCCCAGCACCATCTTCGCGGCACCCTGCAGCATGCGGTCGAAGCGCACGGGATCGAGCGGCTTCACCGCGCCGGCGCCGCCGATGCGCTCGATCTTCACCTGCGCGGGCTCCTCCTTCGCGTGATCGAGCCGCGTCTGGCGGATCTGGATCATGCGCGACTCCGGCTCCATCGGCAGCCAGTTCACCTCGCCCGCCGGCTTGTTGCTGCTCGCGATGATCTCGAAGCTGCCGCCCGCGCCGAGCTTCATGTCCTTCGCCTCGAGATAGCCCGTCGTTTGCAGCGAGCCGGTCGAGGCGTAGTTGCCTTTCTGCGAGCCGAAGCCGAGGTAGTGCACGGAGCCGCGCGTGCCCCAGATGCGGTAGTCGTGCGCGCCGTTCACCGGCGCGTTGAGATAGATGTTGTCCGGGCTGTCCATTCCCATCTTCACCGTCTCGCCGGTCGTGCGCTGAAAGACGGGATGCTCGGAGTCCGACGCTTCGACGTAGGTCTCGAGGCCCGCGCGCAAGAGCCGCGTCAGGTAGCGGTAGCCCTCGGCGCGATCCAGCGGGTCGTTCGGCGTCGACGGCGCGAGCACCACCGCGCCCGCTGCCTTCAGCGTGTCGCAGAACTCCTCCCACGCGCGGCCGTCCATCAAGCGCTGGGTCGGGTCGGCTGGCTGACTCATCGCGAGCTCCTCGCAAAGGCGCGCAGTCTATCGCGGGCGTCGCGTCGCCCTCGCGTCGCCGCGGTAGCGTGCGGCGCATGGCGGCTCGCTTCGGCGTCCAGCTCTACACGCTGCGCGAGGAGTGCGCGCGCGATCTCGAGGGCACGCTCGCGTTCGTCGCGCGCTGCGGCTACGCGGGCGTCGAGGTCGCGGCGCTGCACGAGCGCAGCGCGCGCGACTTCCGCGCGCAGCTCGATGCGCGCGGCCTCGCGGTCGCCTCCATGCACGCGATGGCGCTCGGCGACGCCGCAGCCGCGCGCGCCTTCGACGGCGCGCAGACGCTCGGAGCGCCGCTCGTGGTCGTGCCCATGGGTCACCCGAATCGTTTCGAGTCGGCGGCCGCCGTGGCCGCGCTCGCGGACGAGTTGAATGCCGCGAGCGCGCTCGCGCAGAATCGCGGCCTGCGTCTCGGCTACCACAATCACTTCTGGGAGTGGCGGGCCCTGGAGGACGGCGGCACGGCGTTCGACGCGCTCGTCGCGCGCCTCGATCCCGCAGTCGAGATCGAGCTCGACATCTACTGGGCGACCACCGCGAAGCGCGAGCCAGCCGACGTGATCCGCGCGCTCGGCCCGCGCGTCACGCGCCTCCACCTGAAGGACGGCCCCGCGGACAAGCCCGAGTCGCCGATGGTCGCGCTCGGCGACGGCGTGGTGGACCTGAGAAGTGCGATGCGCGAGGCGACGCATGCGGACTGGATGCTGGTGGAGCTGGATCAGTGCGCCGGGGAGATGAGGGAGGCCGTGCGCAGGAGCGCGGCTTGGCTCGCGCTCGCCTGATCCCGCGAACGGCCTCGCCGGCGCGGAGCCCTCACACCGCCAGCACCGTCCGCACGCCCTTCGCGGCCCGCAGATCCGCGATCGCCTCGTTGATCTCGCCGAGCGGCCTGCGGCCGGTGATCAGTGCGTCGAGGTCGAGCCGCCCCGCGCGCCAGAGGGCGAGGAAGCGCGGGATGTCGCGCACGCTGTTGCAGTCGCCGAGCAGCGTGCCGCGCAGGGTCTTGCCCATGGAGGCGAGCAGCGCGGCGGGCGCGAGGGTCACCGCCTGATCGATCGGCGGCGCGCCGACGACGATGATCTTTCCGCCGAGGCGTGCGGCGAAGAAACACTGCGTGACGAGCGAGGCGACGCCCGCGGCCTCGAAGGCGTAGTCGACGCCGATGCCGCCCGTGAGCTGCTGCACGGCCGCGATCGGATCGTCCTTGCCGGGATCGATCGCGTGGGTCGCGCCGAGCGCCTTGGCGGTCTCGCGGCGTGCGGCGACCGGATCGCTCACGATCACTTGCGCCGCGTTCGCGAGCCGCGCGCCTTGCACCACCGAGAGTCCGATGCCGCCGAGGCCGGTCACGAACACGGTCGCGCCCTCCTCCACCTTCGCGGCGTTGAGCACGGCGCCGACGCCGGTCTGCACCGCGCAGCCCACCACGCACGCGATCTCGAGCGGCGTGTCCTGGGGCACGACCACGGCGCCCTGCGCCTGCGTCACGGTGTATTCGGCGAAGGCGGCGACGTTGAGCCCTCGCCATACGCGCTCGCCTTTCCGCGAGAGCCCGGTCGAGCCATCGGGGAACGCGCCGGTCATCACGCCCAGCGCGAGCTTGCACACGCTGAACTCGCCGCGCACGCACCAGTAACAAGTTCCGCACGGCGGGCACGGCGTCAGCACCACCTTGTCGCCGGGCTTGTGCGACGTGACGCCGGCGCCCACCGCCTCGACGACGCCCGCGGCCTCGTGCCCGAGCACGATCGGCGTCGTCATCCCGACGTCCATCACGGTGACGTCCGAGTGGCAGAGCCCGCAGGCGTGCACGCGCACGAGCACCTCGCCCGCGCGCGGGTCGCGAATCTCGACGTCGTCCACCAACTCGATCGGCTTGCCTTTCTCCACGTGCAGCGCTGCGCGCATCGGCGACTCCTCGGTGAGCCGGCCAGCTTACGACGCTGCGTTTCGCGAAGCGATCTGCGCGCGCGAGCGGGCGCGCTTGCGCGGTTTTGCGTCGCGAACGCAGTACGCTCCGGCGCATGCGAACCCGCGGGCGCAGCCGATGCGCGTGATGGTCACGGGCGGCACGGGCTTCACGGGCTCGCACACCGTGCGTGCGCTCGTCGCCGCGGGCCACCACGTGCGGCTGCTGGTGCGCGATCGCGACAAGGTGAAGCGCGTGTTCGCGCCGCACGGCTTCGTGCCCAGCGACGTCGTGGTCGGAGACGTGGTCGAGGAGGCGTCCGTCGCCGACGCGATGCGCGGCTGCGACGCCGTCTTCCACGCGGCCGCGCTCGTCGACCTGCGGCGCAAGATGGCGCAGCGCGTGCTCGACACGAACGCGGCGGGCGTCGAGCGCGTGGTGGTCGGCGGCGCCAAACGCGGCCTGCCCTCGATCGTCTACGTCTCGAGCATGTCGGTGTTCTTCCAGCCCGGCCCGGCGATCACGCCCGAGAGCCCGATCGTGGACGCGACCACGGCCTACGGCCGCTCGAAGGTGGAAGGGGAACGCGTCGTGCGCCGGCTGCAGGAGGGCGGCGCGCCGATCCGCATCTCGTACCCGGCGGGCATCCTCGGCCCCGACGACCCGGGCATGACCGACGCCAACCGCGCGCTCTGGGCGTGGATCGCGCAGCTATCGGTCGACACCGACGGCGGCTTCCAGCCCGTCGACGTGCGCGACGTCGCCGCGCTGCACGTGAAGCTGCTCGAGTCGCCGCCGGGGCCGCATCGCTATGCGGCGGCTTCCCCGATGCTGAGCTGGGCGGAGAACTACGCCACGATCGAGCGCGTGACCGGCCACAAGCTGCGCCGGCGCGTCGCGATCTCGGGCGCCGGGATGCGCCGGCTCGGCCGCGCGGGCGATTTCGTGAAGGGCTTCGTCGATTTCGCGTTCCCGCTCACGCTCGACTCGATGGTCTACGCGACGCAGTGGCCCGGCGTCGACGCGAGCCGCACGACGCGCGAGCTCGGCGTGCACTTCCGAGGCGCCGGCGAGACGTACGCGGACGCGATCCGCTGGATGCACCGCGCGGGGCACCTGCCGGCGAGGCTTGTGGGGCGACTCGCGGGGTGACGCCGCGGCGCCCCGTGGCGCAGCGAAAGAAAGGGGTCAGACCCCTTTCTTTCGCTGCGGGGGAGAGGGGCGCTCAAGCCGCCCTCGCTCGCCGCCGAAAAGCTTCGCGATGACGACGGCTTGGCATCCCGAAACGCCGGCTCGTGAGGCGGCAGACGCGGCGCAGAAGCGCGCGCGGGTGCTGGTCGTCGACGACGACGCGGGAATTCGCCGCGCGCTCCGGCGCCTGCTCGCGCGCGATGGATTCGCGCTGACGTTCGCCGCGACCGGCGCCGAGGCGCTCGCGGCGTTCGCGGACGGCGCGCCCGACCTGGTCGTGCTCGATCTCGGCCTGCCGGACCTCGCCGGCACGGACGTCTGCGAACGCATCCGCGCGCGCGCGGACGGGCGCGAGACGCCCATCATCGTGCTGACCGGGCGGAGCGATGACGCCGCGGTCGCGCGCGCCTTCGACGCCGGCGCCAGCGATTTCGCGAGCAAGGGCGAGCCGCTCGCCGCGCTGGCGCAGCGCGTTCGGTTCCTGCTCCGCGCGCGCGCGCAGCAGCGCGCGCTGCGCGAGAGCGAGCAGCGCCTGCGCGAAGCCCAACAGCTCGCCCAGCTCGCGAGCTGGCGGTACGACCTCGCGACGCGCGTGCTCGGCGGCGACGCCGCGCTCTGGCGCGTGCTCGGCAGTGCGCGCGGCATGCTGCCGCGGCTCGCGCGCGGCGAGCGCGAGGAGTTGGCGGAGCGCATGCGCGAGTGCCTGCGCAGCGGCCGCGGTGCGGGCGGCGAGCTGCGCGTGATCGGCGCCGACGGCACGCAGCGCGCGCTCCGCTATCGCATGCAGCTCGCGCTGAGCGCCGACGGCGAGGCGGTCGCGCTCGAAGGCATCGTGCAGGACGTGAGCGCTTGGCGGAGCTCCGAGGCGCGCGCGGAGTTTCTCGCCGAGCACGACGCAGTCACGGGCTTGCCGAACCGCGCCGGGTTGTTGGGCGCATTCGCGCGGCTCGCTCCGCGCGCGGGGGAGATCGGCGTGATCTCGCTCGGCATCGACGGGATCGAGCGCGTCGCCGAGTCGCTCGGCCGCGCCGCCGCCGACGACCTGCTGCGCGAGGCCGCGCGGCGCCTCACCGCTACCGCGGGCGGCGAGCTCGTCGCCTGCGCGAGCGCGGCGCAGTTCACGCTGCTCGTGCCCGGCGTCTCCGATTGCGCCGCCCTGCTCGGACGCGCGGAGCGTACGCTCGTCGCGCTCGACGCCCCGATCCGCCTCGGTAGCCATGAGCTGCTGATCGCGGCGAGCGCGGGCACGGCGCTGTTCCCGCGCGACGGCGAGACTGCCGACGCCGTGCTGCGCGCCGCGGAGCGCGCGCTCGCGCAGGCGCGGCATTCCGGCGCGCGGGTGCAGCCACACAGCGCCGCGACGAGCGCGGCCGCGCTGCGCCGCTTCACCCTCGCCGGCCGGCTGCGCGGCGCGATCGAGCGCGGCGAGCTGACGCTGCACTACCAGCCGAAGGTGGCGCTCGGCTCCGGCGGGATCGTCGGCTTCGAGGGCCTCGTGCGCTGGCAAGAGCCCGAGCTCGGGCTGCTCGCGCCGGCGGAGTTCATCCCGATCGCCGAGGAATCCGGCCTGATCGGTGCGCTGGGCGACTGGGTCGTGCGCGCGGCCTGCCGGCAGATCGTCGCGTGGCGTGACGCCGGCCTCGGCGACGTCCCGGTGGCGGTGAATCTGTCGGCGCAACAATTCCACCGCGAGGGCGTCGCGGCACGCGTGGCCGAGATTCTGCGCGAGACGGGCGCGAGCGCGGCGCAGCTCGGCATCGAAGTCACCGAGAGCGCGCTGCTCGGCGACACCGAGCGCGCGATCCGCGAGCTGCGCGCCCTGCGCGAGCTCGGCGTCGAGCTCGCGCTCGACGATTTCGGCACGGGCTACTCGTCGCTCTCCTACCTGCGCAAGTTGCCTGTGCAGATCGTGAAGATCGATCGCGAATTCATCGCGGAGATCTCGGCGCGCGAGGATGCTGCGGCGCTCACCGCCTCGATCGTCGCGATGGCGAAGGCGCTGTGGCTGCGCGTGATCGCGGAAGGCGTCGAGAAGGAGGCCGAGCGCGACCTCGTCGCCGTCTGGGGCTGCGACGAAGCGCAGGGCTACCTGTTCAGCATGCCCGTGCCGGCGCTCGAAGCCGCACGGCTCTGGCGCGCGCGCGACGCCGGCTCGCCCGCCGAACGCGCAGCGGGCTAGCGTCGCACCGCGCTCGACCGGGCGTGGGAGGTTGCGGATGCCGACGCGGAAGAGATCGGTCGAGGTCGCGGCGGGACGGCTCGCGGGCAGAGTGGCGGTGATTACGGGCGGCGCGAGCGGCATGGGTCGCGCGACGGCGCTGCGTTTCCTCGCCGAGGGCGCGAGCGTGGTGATCGCAGACATGAACGAGGCCACCGGCAAGGAAGCCCTCGAGCTCGCGACCCGAGCCGGCGCCGCGGAGCGCGCCGCCTTCGTGCGCACGAACGTCGCCGACGAGGACGACGTGGTCGCGATGATCGAGCGCGCGCAGGATCAGTTCGGCGGCATCGACTGCGTGTTCAACAACGCCGGCATCGGCGGCGCGCTCGGCAGCCTGCTCGAGCTCGACGTCGAGGATTGGGACGCCACCTGCGCGGTGCTGCTGCGCGGCGTGTTCCTCGGCATCAAGCACGCGGGCCGCGCGCTGAAGAAGGCGGGCCGGGGCGGATCGATCATCAACACCGCTTCGGTCGCGGGGCTCTCCGGCGGCGCCGGGCCGGCTTGTTATTCCGCGTGCAAGGCGGGCGTGATCAACCTGACGCGGGCTGCGTCGCTCGAGCTCGCGCCGCTGCGCATCCGGGTGAACGCGATCTGCCCGGGCGGCATCTTGACGCCGCTGCTGCACCGCGGGCACGAGGACGCGACCAAGTCGCGTCTCGACAAGCTGCAGCCGTGGCCATCGCACGGCCGCGGCGAGCACATCGCGAACGCCGCCCTGTTCCTCGCGAGCGACGAGAGCGAGTTCGTGACCGGCGAAGCGCTGGTGGTGGACGGCGGCCTCACGGCCGCGGGCCCCGCGTTCTCGAGCACGCGCCGCGAGCCCGCGAGCGACGACATCGCCTCGCACTTCGACTTCGTCGGCCTCGACTGGGGCAGCACCGGCAAGGCAGCGGTGGTGCGAAAGCTCGCGCCGAAGGAGTGACGCGCTCACGCCTCGAGCGCGTGCTCGGGCGCGAGCGTTTCCGCCTCGGCCAGCCAGCGCCCGTCGAGCTGCTCGGGGATCAGCTCCGCCTCGCGTGCGATCTCGCGCTGGAGCGCGGCCAGCACGTCGGCGCGCGCAACGCCGGGCACCTCGTCCTCGACCGCGCCCGCCGTCGCGGGATCCCAGTCGACGCCCATCGCGGCGTAGACGGGCACGAGCGCGTCGCGCACGCGCGCGGCGTCGCGCACGACGATCACGCCGCCGACGTGCGCCGCGCCCTTCACCAGCCGCTGCCCGACGCCCATCAGCTTGCGCGCGCCGCGCGCGTTCACGCTGTGGTCGCCGGGGCAATACTCGCCGGGCACGGCACCGACGCGCGCGTCCACCCCGAGTGATTGGAGCGCGCGCGCCACCACTCCGGCCATCCAGTCGAAGCGACGCGCGATCGACCCGCGTGGCTCGGCATCGGGGATGCACCACGCGAACGCGACCGTCTCGGCGTGAAACACCGCCGCGCGCCCGCCCGCGAGGCGCAGGATCGCGCCCCAGCCGCCGGCGCGCGCCGCGGCGACGGCCTCGCGAAAGCCGGGACGCGCGCGGTCGAGCACCGAGAACGCGACGACGTCGCCCGGCGTGTGCAGGCGCAGCGATTCGCGCGCCTCGCCGCGCGCCGCGGCGTGCAGCAGCGCGCGCGAGACGCTCGTGTCGTAGGCCGCGCGCGCTGCGAACGATTCGGTGTAGAGGGAGATGTCGCGCGGCACGCGGAGCACCCTAGCCGCGCGGGAGCACGCGCTCACTCGGGGTACCGTCGCGCGCTCGCAGGAACGAAACGGAGATCGCGCATGGGACCGCTGGAAGGGATTCGCGTCGTCGAGCTCGGAGTCTGGATCGCGGGGCCCGCGGCGGGCGGGATCCTCGCCGATTGGGGCGCGGACGTCGTCAAGATCGAGCCGCCGGGCATCGGCGATCCCGCGCGCCTGTTTCAATTCATGCTCGGCGGCGACCTGCCCTTCAACCCGCCCTTCGAGATGGACAACCGCAGCAAGCGCTCGATCGGCATCGACCTCGCCAAGCCCGACGGACGCGCGCTCGCGGGCGAGCTGATTGCACGCGCCGACGTGTTCGTGACGAACGTGCGCCCCGCCGCGCTCGCGCGGCTCGGCCTCGATGCGGGCACACTGCTCGCGAAGCACCCGCGCCTGATCTACGGACTGATCACAGGCTACGGCACCGAGGGTGCGGAGAAGGACAAGGCCGCCTACGACATCTCGGGCTTCTGGGCGCGCTCGGGCATCGCGCACATGCTCACGCAGCCGGGCTCCCACCCGCCGTTCCAGCGCGGCGGCATGGGCGATCACGGCACCGGCATGGTGCTCGCGGGCGCGATCAGCGCCGCGCTCGTCGCGCGCGCGCGCACGGGCGCGGGCCAGCTCGTCTCGACCTCCTTGTTGCGGCAGGGCCTCTACACGCTGTCGTTCGATCTCGCGACCGCACTGCGGCTCGGCACCGGCCTCGCCGTCGCGCGGCGCGCCTCGATGGGCAACCCGTGCATCAACAACTATCGAGCGAGCGACGGCAAGTGGTTCTGGGTGGTCGGGCTCGAGGCCGATCGGCATTGGCCGCCGCTGTGCAAGGCCGCCGGGCATCCGGAGTGGATTGCAGACCCGCGCTTCGCGACGCCGCGCGATCGCGCGCAGAACGCCGCCGCGCTGATCGCGCTGCTCGACGCCGAGTTCGCCCAGAAGACCCGCGCCGAGTGGGCGGCGATCTTCGACGCGATCGAGGACATGTGGTGGGCGCCGGTACAGGACCTCGAGGAGGTGATCGCCGATGCGCAGGCGCACGCGGCCGGCGGCTTCGTCGAGGTGCCCGACGCCGGCACGACGACCACGTTCCCCGCGACCCCCGCCGACTTCGCTGGCACGCCCTGGACTCCGCGCTGGATGGCGCCCGCGCGCGGACAGCACGGCGACGAGGTACTGCGCGAGCTCGGCAAGAGCGACGCGGAGTTGGCGACGCTGCGCGCGAGCGGCGCGCTGGTCTGAGCGCGCGCGATCCCGTCACGCGATTCGCGTGCGCGGGCTCACCAATCGCGCACGCGCGGCGCACGAACTTTCTCGCGAACCCGCGCGGACGGTGAGTCGGCTCACTCCACCCGCTCGATCCGATCGGCAACCTGCGCGCCGTCCAGTTGTTATGGGCGGGGGGGGGTCGATGCAGAGCAGCCGAGGGCTTCGTGCGTTCATGGTATTGGTGGCGGGGATGCTGTCGGCGGAGGCCGCGCTCGCCGCGAACGTGCAGGGGACGACGGTGCGCCTCACATGGGCGGCCGCGAGCGGGCCGGTGGCGGGATACGACGTGCAGGTCTCGCGCGGCGGCCGCGCGTTCGCGGTGGAGACGCGCGTCGCGGGTGCCGCTGCGCAGGTCTCCGGCGCGGTCGGCGACACGGTCGCCGTGCGCGTCGCGGCGTTCGACGCGAGCGGGCGGAGGGGCCCCGTCTCGCCGCTCTCCGACACGCTTACGTTCATGTCGCCCCTGCCCTCCGCGAGCCCTGGCGCCGACCTCGACGGCAACGGCCGCAGCGACGCCCTCGCGCTCGACGTCGCGAGCGGTGTGTTGAACGCGGTGCTGCTCGATGCGTCCGGCGCTCGGCGTTGGGTGACGATCGGCGCGCCGCGCGATCCCGCGATGCAGCCGGCCGGATTTGCCGACGTCGACGGGGACGGCCGCGCCGACGTCATCTGGCGCAACGGCGCGACCGGCGCGAACGAGCTCTGGCTGATGCGAGGCCTCACCTACACGGTGGTGCCGCTGCTGATGCGCCCCGCGCGCTTCGAGCTCGTCGCATTCCGCGACTTCTCCGGCGATCGCGTGGCGGACATCCTGTGGCACGACGCGCTCACTGGCGAGAGCGTGCTCTGGGTCCTCGGCGTTGGCGGCGCGCGCACCGCGCTCGCCGTCGACCCCGCGCCCGCCGGAGCGCTGCTCGCGGCGGTGTGCGACACCGACGGCGACGGCTTTCCCGACCTCGTGTGGCAGAACACGCTCACGCGCGCGCTCGAGGTCTGGCGGATGCGCGGCGCGGTTCCGCACGCCGTCGTATCGCTCGGCTACTCCGCCGCCTCGGCTTCGGTCGTCGGCGTTGGCGACCTCGACGCGAACGGCGTGGAAGACCTCGTCTGGCGTCACCTGACGTCGTCCGGTGTCGCGCTCGACGTCTGGTTTCTCGCGGCCGCCGGCGCGCCGAAGGTCGGGAACGCGACGACGCTCGCGCCGGGCACGCGCGTCCGCGGCGTGGTCGATCTCGACTCCGACGGAAAGGACGATCTCGTCACCGGCTCGAGCTCGCGCCTCGCCGGGCTCGCGGTCCTGCCGCTTCGCGCGAGCGGATCTACGACGCGCTGGCAGACGCGGACGATCCCCCTCGGCGCCTCGGCGAGCGCGAACTGGCAATTCCTAAGGCTCGAGTGAGCGCGCTTCGAAGCGGATGCGCACCCCGTCCCTCGCGACGATGCCGATCGCGGCGGCGTTCGGGTCGCCGCCGCCGTGCAGTGCGGCGAGGGCCTCCTGAGCGTGCTCCGGCGCGACGCCGAAGAGGAGGCCACCGGAGGTCTGCGGATCGCACGCGAGGGCGTGGGCCTCCGCATCGCCTCCGATCAGCGGGGGCGCGGCCTCCGCAGCCAAGGCTGCAAAGGTGCTGCGCACGCCGTGCGCGAGCGCTTCGCGCGCCCCCGGGAGTGCGGGCAGCGCGCGCGCGTCGAGATCCGCGCCGACGCCGGCTGCCGCGAGCATCTCGCCGAGGTGGCCCGCGAGGCCGAAGCCCGAGACGTCGGTGCACGCGCTGGCGAAGCGGCGCGCCACCGCGGCGGCGCTCGCGTTTGCGCGCAGCATCGAGGCGTGCGCCGCGCCCACCCACGCGCCGCGCGCGAGGCCGCGCATGTCCGCCGCGAGCACGATGCCGGTGCCGAGCGGCTTCGTGAGCAAGAGCACGTCGCCGGGCGCGAGGCCGGCCCGCGTGAGCGGCGGCACGCCGTTCTCCAGCTCGCCGATCACCGCGAGGCCCACCGAGAGCTCGGAGCCGAGCGTCGAGTGGCCGCCGACCAGCGACACGCCGAGCGCGTCGAGCTCGCGCCGGACGCCAGCGAGCACCTCCGCGAGCGCCGCCTCTGCACCGTCTTCTGGAACCGTGACCCAGCACAGCGCGTGCCGCGGCGTGCCCCCCTTCGCATGGACATCGGAGAGCGCGTTGAGCGCCGCGACGCGTCCCACCAGCCAGGCGTCGTCGCAGAAAGCGCGAAACCCGTCGACGGTCGCGAGCAGGACGTCGCCGCGCGCGCTGCGGAACGCGGCCGCGTCGTCGCGCGCTTCGAGGCCGAGCACGACGCGCGCATCGGGCGGGGCGGGCGGGAGCGCGGCGAGTACGTCCGCGAGCGCGCGCGCCGAGACTTTCGCCGCGCACCCGCCGCACGGCATCGCGTCCGCCTCGGGCATCGGCGGAAACTCGGCCGTGGCTGCGCCGTCCCGCCCCAACACCTGGAAGCGGCGCACGAAGCGCCGGTCGATCGCGTCCTTGAGCTGCCACGCGCGCGCGCCGGCGAAGGCGACGCCCCACTTCGCGCCGAGCGCGCGGCGTTCGCCGAGGTTGAGTAGCGCGAGGAAGTCGCGCTGCGGGCGGTAGCGGCGCAGCGGCGCGCCGGAGAGCGCGCGGCGCAGGTTGTCCGCCAGCACGGGCCCCTCGCGCACGGCGTAGACGCCGGCCTTCGGCAGCCAGGGCGCGCTCGTGAGCGCAGCGCAGTCGCCCACCGCGAACAGCGCGTCGTGCCCCTCGACCTGGAGCGTGTCGCGCACGCGCACGAAGCCGGCGTCGTCGCGCGGCAGCGCGCTGGCGGCGAGCAGCGCGACCGGCGCCGCGCCCGTCGCCCAGATCGCGAGATCGCAGGCGAGCGCAGCGCCGCTCTCCAGCACGAGCGCGCGCGGCTCGATGCGCGTCACGCGCGCGCTCGTGTGCACGCGGATCCCGCGCGCTTCCGCCTCGGCGCGCGCGCGGCGCGCCAGCGCGCGAGACGAAGCCAAGAGCTCCGCCGTGTCGGTGACGAGCGCGAGCTCGAAGCGCGCGCCGCGCGCGCGCAGCCGCGCCTCCAGCGTGAACGCGATCTCGACGCCTGCCGCGCCAGCGCCCACGACCAGCAGCCGCGCCCGCTCCGGCGCGCGCGCGGCGGCACGCGCCAGCGCTGCGTCGATCTGGTCCACGAACGCGCGGATCGGCCGCGTCGCGAGCGCGTGCTCTCGCACGCCCGGCAGCTCGAGCCCGCGCACGGTCGAGCCGACGTCGAGGCTCGCGACGTCGTAGGCGATGGGCGGCCGGCCCTCGAGCGCGATGCGCTGGGCGCGCGCATCGACCGCGGTCGCGGAGGCGAGGATCACGCGGGCGCCGGCGCGGCGCGCGAGCGGGACGACGTCGATCTCGCACTCCGCCGCGCTGTAGTCGCCCGCCACGAAGCCGGGGACCATGCCCGAGTAGAGCGCCTCGGCGCGATCGAGCACCACGCTCAGGCGCGCATCCGGGAGCGGCGCCATCGCCCAGCGCCGAATCACCTGCACGTGGGCGTGCCCGCCGCCAACGAGCACGACCTCGCGCGCCGCCCGCGCGCGCGGCTTCACCGCCTGCCTTCGCGAGCCGGCCCGCACGGCGAGCAGGAATCCGCCGAGCGGAGGCTCATCCTCCGAGCCTGAACATCTCGATTCGCTGGCCCGCGCGCGCGGCGGCGAGCTCGGTGCGCTCTTCGGAGTAGCGATCGCGGCGCCGGCTCCACACGCCCGTAATCACTGCGCGCAGCGCCTCGTCGCTCGCGCCCGCGCGCAGCGGCGCCTTCAAGTCGCGGCCGGCCGTCGCGAACAGGCAGGTCACGAGCGAGCCCTCCGCGGAGAGCCGCGCGCGCGTGCAGCCGCCGCAGAACGGCTGGGTGACGGACGAGATCACGCCGATCTCCCCCTGCCCGTCCAGGTAGCGCCAGCGCTTCGCGACCTCGCCCGCGTAGTTCGCGCCCACGGGCTCGAGCGGGAAGCGCTCGCCGATGCGCGCGACGATTTCGCGCGCGGGCACGACCTGCGCGAGCTCCCAGCCGTTCGCGGTGCCGACGTCCATGTACTCGATGAAGCGCACGATCTGCCCGGTGCCGCGGAAGCGCGCGGCGAGCTCGACCAGCGTGTGCTCGTTCACGCCGCGCTGCACGACGCAGTTGATCTTGATCGGGCCCATGCCCGCCGCGACCGCCGCGTCGATGCCGCGCAGCACCCGCTCGGGCGCGGAGAAGCCGCCGCTCATGCGCTTGAACACTTCCGGGTCGTGGCTGTCGAGGCTGACGGTCACGCGCCGCAGGCCAGCGCGCGCGAGCGGCGCCGCGAACTTCTCGAGCAAGTGCCCGTTGGTCGTGAGCGCGATGTCCTCGACGCCGGGAATCGCGCCGAGCTGCTCGATCAGCTCGTGCAGGTCGGCGCGCACCAGCGGCTCGCCGCCGGTGATGCGGAGCTTGCGCGTGCCGAGCGACACGAACACGCGTGCGAGCCGCGCGATCTCCTCGTAGCTGAGCACTTCTCGGCGCGGCAGGAACTTGAAGCCAGGCCCGAAAGTCTCGGCGGGCATGCAGTACGGACAGCGGAAGTTGCAGCGATCCGTCACCGAGATGCGCAGATCGTGCAGCTTGCGTCCGAGCGCATCGGCGAGCGCGGGCGAGAGCTCCGCCGGCTCGTCGTTTCGTTCGAGTTGCTGCGCCACGGCTCGCTGATCTCCGCTCTCGGGCCGCAGATCCGTGGCGTTCCGTCGCGCGCCGCTCCGGCGGCGCGCCGCGCCTCAGCCCGCGTAGCCCCACTTCTGCTTGTTCTGCAGCACCTGCGCGGGTGTCGGACGCGGCTTCTCGCCTTTGTCGGGCACCTCGAAGGCGTCCTTCGTCTCCGTGATCGCCGCATTCAGCTTGATGTCGGCGGTGAACACGTCCGGCACGCGCTCATCCTCGAAGATCGCCTCCCACGGGCACTCCGGCTCACAGACGCCGCAGTCGATGCACTCTTCGGGATCGATGAAGAGCTGATTCGGGAACGTGTCGCGATCGTCGCCCTTGTACTCGTAGATGCAGTCCACGGGACAAACCTCGACGCACGCTTGATCGACGCAGTCGCGGCACAGGCTCGTAATTACCCACGGCATCTTTCGTCTTCATCCTCGAAGGGTTGGAGAGCGGAGCACGTTGACCGATTCCTACAGCATCTCGTACCTTGCCGGCAAGCGGAGGCGGCCGCCGCGAGGGCCCTTGCAGCGAGTCGAACCGCGATGGCGTCCCGCTGGCGCTGCGGCGGCGCCCAGAAGATCGCTCGCAACGGCTCGCGGAGATGAAGGAGAATGCATGGCGCTCGATGACGACACGCGCACGCGGATCGCGCGAAGCATCGGCTCGGATCGCGTGGTGCTGTTCATGAAAGGCACGCGCGAGTTTCCGCAGTGCGGCTTCTCGGCGCGCGTGGTGCAGATGCTCGACCGGCTCGTGCCGGACTACACGACGGTGGACGTGCTCGCCGACGCCGCGATCCGGCAAGGCATCAAGGACTTCTCGCGCTGGCCGACGATCCCGCAGCTCTACGTGGGCGGCGAGTTCATCGGCGGCTGCGACATCGTCAGCGAGATGTTCCAGAACGGCGAGCTGCAAACCCTGATGCGCGAGCGAGTCGCGCAGTAGGAGTGAGCGCAGCGATGTCCGCCGCAGCGGCCTCGTTCGTGATCGACGTGACCGACGCGACTTTCGAGCGCGAAGTGCTCGAGCGCTCGAAGACGGTGCCCGTGGTCGTCGACTTCTGGGCGCCGTGGTGCGGCCCCTGCCGCACGCTCGGCCCGATCCTCGAGCGCCAGGCTGCGCAGCACGGCGGCGCGTTCGTGCTCGCGAAAGTCGACGTCGACCAGAACCCGAAGATCGCCGCGGCCGCGGGCGCGCGCAGCATTCCCCTCGTGATCGCGTTCCGCGACGGTCAAGCGCGCAGCGAGTTCGTCGGCGCGCAGCCCGAGTCGGAAGTGAAGCGCTTCCTCGCGGCGATTCTGCCGACGCCCGCCGATCGGCTCGCGAGAGAGGGCGGCGAGCTGCTGCGCGCGGGCCACGACAACGCGGCGGAGGACCGCTTTCGCGCCGCGCTCAGCGACGACGCGCGCCACCCGGCGGCGCTGATCGGGCTCGCGCGGGTGTTAGGGGAGCGCGGCGCGCTGCAGGATGCACTCGCGCTGCTCGAGCGCGTCGTCGGCGTACCCGCAATCGAGCAGGAGGCGGAGCGGCTCGCCGCGGAGCTGCGCACGCGCACCGCGGCGCCCGCGGATGGCGGCGAGCTCGCCGCGCTCGAAGCGCGCGCGCGCGCGAATCCGGCGGACCTCGCCGCGCGCATCGAGTACGGGCGCGCGCTCGCTGCCGCGCGGCGCTACGAGCCGGCGCTCGCCGAGCTGCTCGCGTGCGTCGAGGCCGACGCGCATTTCGCCGAGGACGCCGCGCGCAAGGCGATGCTCGACGTGTTCGGCGTGCTGGGCGGCGACCACGCGCTCGTGCAGGAGTACCGCCCGGCGCTCGCGCGCGTGCTGTTCCGCTAGAGGGGACGCCGCTAGCGGGGACGTTCCGCAACAAACGCAACCTGTTTGCGCCCACGATTCGGCCGCAACCGGACGCGCTCGCGCGGATTGAACGATCGTCCGCGCGCCAGAGCGAAGCGCACGTCCCGCACCTCCGTTGGCGTTGGTTGACTTAGTTGCGGAACGTCCCCGAAATGGCCCGCGGCTTCATCGTTCAGCCGACCTACCGCGTTCGCGACGGCGGGGCGGTCGTGCAGCTCTACGGGCGGCTCGAGAGCGGCGACGCGTTTCTCGTCGAGGACGATCGCTTCAAGCCATACTTCTTCGCGAGCCCCGCGGCCGCAGACGCGGCGCGGCGCGCAGGAGGGCGCGTCCTTGCGAGCGAGCTGCGCGACCTCGCGGCGCGCCCGGTGGTGCGCGTCGAGGGCGACCTGCCCGGCGCAATGCCTGCACTGCGCGAGGCGGTGGAGCGCGCGGGCGGCGCGGCCTACGAGGCCGACCTGCGCTTCGCGTATCGCTACCTGATCGATCGCGGGCTGCGCGCGACGCTCGAGATTCGCGGCCGCGGCGAGCCGCGCGCGGACGGGCTCGTGCTGTTCGCGAACCCGGAGCTGTCGGCGGCACCGGCGCCGCGCGTCGCGCTGCGCAGCTTGTCGCTCGACCTGGAGACCACCGCCGACGCCAGCCGCATCTTCGCGGCGGCGATCGCCGGCTGCGGGGTCGAGGAGGTGCACCTGGTCGCCGCGCGCGCCGTCGCGGGCGCGATCGTGCATCCGGAGGAGCCCGCGCTGCTGGCGGCGCTGGTCGCGCGCATCCGCGCGCTCGACCCCGACGTGCTGCTCGGCTGGAACGTGGTCGACTTCGACCTGCGCGTGCTGCTCGCGCGCTGCGCGGCGCTGCGCATCCCGTGCGCGCTCGGCCGCTCGCGCGAGCCGCCCCGCCTGCTCGTCGACCAGGGGCCGTTCGCGCGCTCGCGCGCCGAAGTGCCGGGACGCATGGTGCTCGACGGCATCCCGCTCGTGCGCGACGCGCTGAAGCTGCCGGACTACCGGCTCGAAACCGTCGCGCGCTCGGTGCTCGGCCGCGGCAAGAAGATCGATCAGGAGGTGCCCGACGCGGCGGCGGAGATCCTGCGCCTCTGGCGCGAGGACCCCGAGGCGCTCGCCGCCTACAACCTCGAGGACGCGCGGCTCGTGCCCGAGATCCTGGCGCGCGAGGGCCTGCTCGAGCTCACCATCGAGCGCAGCCGCCTGACCGGCATGCAGCTCGACCGCGTGGGCGCGAGCATCGCGTCGTTCGATCTCTTGTATCTGCCCGAGCTACGCCGCCGCGGCTTCGTCGCGCCGAGCGTCGCCGAGCGCGAGAACGCGGGCGTGATCGGCGGCGCGCTGCTCGAGCCCGCGCCAGGCTTCCACGCGCGCGTCGCGGTGTTCGACTTCAAGAGCCTGTACCCGAGCTTGATCCGCACCTTCTGCCTCGACCCGCTCGCCCACGCGCGGGCGGGCGCGGACGCCGTGGTCGCACCGAACGGCGCGCGCTTCTCGCGCGACGAGTCGATCCTGCCCGCGCTGCTGAGCGAGCTCGCGTCGCGGCGCGACGCGGCGAAGGCGCGCGGCGATCGCCACGCCGATCAAGCCATCAAGATCTTGATGAACGCGATGTTCGGCGTGCTCGGCGCGACCGCCTGCCGCTTCTTCGATCCCGCCGTCGCGAACGCGATCACCACCTTCGGCCAGCAGACACTGCGCTGGACGAAGGAGGCGTTCGAGGCGCAGGGCCTGCGCGTGCTCTACGGCGACACCGATTCGGTGTTCGTGCAGCTGGGCGCGGCGGAGGCGAGCGGCGCCGACGTCGAGGCGCTGCGCGCGCGCGCCGAGCACGAGATCACGAGCCGCGTGCGCCGGGAGTACGGCGTCGCGCCGCAGCTCGTGCTGGAGCGCGACGAGCTCTACGACCGTCTCTGGCTGCCGCGGGTGCGCGGCGGGCGCGCGGGCAGCAAGAAGCGCTACGCGGGCTGGGCGGGCGGAAAGCTGCACGTGATCGGCCTCGAGTCGGTGCGCAGCGACTGGCCGCCGATCGCACAGCGCCTGCAGGAGGGCATGCTCGAGCGCGCCTTCACCGATCGCGATCCCGCCCCGTTCGTGCGCGAGCTCGTCGCCGCCGTGAAGCGCGGCGAGCACGACGCCGAGCTCGTGTACAGCAAGCGCGTCCGCAAGGGGCGCCTCGATCGCTACAGCGCGAACGCGCCCCACGTCCAGGCCGCGCGCAAGGCGGGCGGCCGGCCCGGCCCCGTGATCCGCTACGT
This sequence comes from Myxococcota bacterium, assembly GCA_036560185.1. Taxonomy (GTDB): domain Bacteria; phylum Myxococcota_A; class UBA9160; order UBA9160; family UBA6930; genus VGRF01. The sequence continues at coordinate 47,137 of DATBRS010000135.1, read as the reverse complement.
GATCACCGCGACGGGCGCCGAGCCGGTGATCCCCGGCCGCGCACTCCCGCCGCGGCTCGACCACGCGCACTACGTCGAGAAGGTGCTGCGCCCGGTGGCGGAGAGCATTCTCGAAGATCTCGGCGCGAGCTTCAGCGCCGCGCTCGGCGAGCCACAGCAGCTCCCGCTGCTGTGAGCACGCGCGCCGAGCTGCGAACGCGATCACTCTTTCTGGGGGCGCCGCGTGCTACGCAAGCTCGCGTGGAGGTTCCGCCATGAGCGTCCGCGCCCGCGTCGTCGTGCTTCCGAAGAACCCCGGCCCGCTCGAAGTGCAGGAGCTGCGCCTGCCCGATCCGGGCGCGCACCAAGTCGTCGTGAAGCAGTTCGCGAGCGGCGTGTGCCACAGCCAGCTCCACCAGATGCATGCGCCGCGCGAGACGCCGGTGATCCTCGGACACGAATCGACCGGCGTGGTGCTCGCGCGCGGCCGCGAGGTGAAGCACGTGCGCGAGGGCGACAAGGTGTTCGTCACCTGGGTGCCGCGCGACAAGCCGCACAGCCCGCGCTTCGCCGAGCCCGCGATGCTCGCGCTCGCGGGCGGCTCCGTGGCCGTCTCGCAGAACGTGTACACCTGGGCGGATCACACCGTCGCCGACGAGCAGTACGTCGTGAAGGTGCGTCCCGACGCGCCGACCGACGTGACCGCGATCATCGGCTGCGCCGTCATGACGGGCGCGGGCGCGGTGCTGAATACCGCCGCAGTGAAGCGCGGCGAGAGCGTCGCGATCTTCGGCGCCGGCGGCGTCGGACTCTCCGCGGTGGCGGCGGCGCGCGAGGTCGGCGCCGATCCCGTGATCGTCGTGGACCTCGACGACGCGAAGCTCGAGTTCGCGCGCCGCTTCGGCGCCACCATCACGCTCAACGCGTCGCGCGTCGACGCGGTCGCGGAGATCCACCGGCTCACGCCGCGCGCGGGCGAGCTCACGATGTTCGGCACGCCGGTCTCCGGCGTCGATCACGCCTTCGACTGCATCGGCGTCACGAAGACGATGCAGCAGATCCTCGCCGCCTGTCGCACCGCCAACTTCGGCTGGAAGGGCGGCGGCAACGCCGTGCTCGTGGGCGTTCCGACCAGCGACCTCACCATGCCGCCCATCGATCTGCTGCTCCACGAGAAGCGCTTCATCGGCAGCATCGGCGGCTCGTGCCAGCCGGACCGCGACTTCCCGATCTTTTTGGATTGGCACACGAGCCGGAAGCTCGACCTCGACGCGCTCGTCACCGAGCGCTTCCCGATCGAGAAGATCAACGAGGCCACCCACGCGCTCGAGACGGGCCGCATCTTCGGCCGCGCGATCCTCGAGTTCGCGTAGCCGCTCGCGCGCGGCTCCGCTCACGCGCGCGGCAGCACCTCCATCAGCGAGAGCTCGCCCGGCACGCCGACGCGCAGCGGGAAGCCGTAGAAGCCGGTGCCGCGGTGCACGTAAAGGCGGCTCGCGCCGTGGCCGAAGAGGCCTTGGTCGGGCCAGCGCGAACGCGAGAGCACGGTCCAGTCGATGCCGAAAGAGACGAGCCCGAGCTGCCCGCCGTGGGTGTGGCCCGAGAGTGTCAGGTCGACGTCGCCCCTCGGCACGCTGCGGAAGCCGAGCGGATCGTGCAGCAGGAACAAGCGGAAGTGACCCGGCCGGCGCGGGAAGCGCGCGAGCAGCGCGGGCACGCGTTCCTCGCGCTCCTCCCAGTAGTGGTCGGCGCCGACGATCTGCACGGGACCCGCCGGGGTGTCGACCAGCGCCTCCGCGTCGACGAGTAGCGGAATGCCGTTCGCTGCGAGCGCGGCCTGCACTTGCTCGGGCGCCTCGTGATCGTGGTTGCCGTAGATCGCGAAGCAGCGGCCTCGCAGCTTCGCGAGCGGCGAGAGCGCCTGGGCGAGCGCACCGGGCGACGCGTTGCTCTCCATCGTGAGGAAGTCGCCGGTGAGCAGTACCAGGTCGGGGTCGTGGGCGGCGAGCTCGGCGACGCGGCGCTCGAGCCGATGCACCGGCTGCCACACGCCGATGTGCGGATCGGTGATCTGCACGAGGCGCAGCGGCCGGCGTGGCGGCTCCGCGAACGGCGCGAAGCTGCGCTGCACCGGCAGCCGCGTCAGCCGCTCGGGCTCTCCGCCTTGGGCGAGATCGATGCGCACGAACTCGCGGCGCGCGCCGAACGAAGTGATCAGCGCGTGGGCGATCGCGACGACCGGCAGCCAATCCGCGTAGGCGAGCGCCGCCAACGCAGCGTTCGCATGCGCGAGCCCGAGCAGGCCGCGGATCGGCGCGAGCACCACCAGCAGGGGCAGCGCCAGCGCGCCGAGCGCGAGCATCGCCATCCCCGGCACGCTCATCGCGTAGCGCACCCAGCGCCGCCGCAGGCGCGCGCGCACGAGCGACGCCATGTGCAGCCCCGTCGCGGCGATGCCGTACACGAAGATCCAGCCGATCAGCGCGCCGGCGCGCGGCCCGGAGAGCTCGATCAAGCGGGCGGCGAGCACGACGCCCGCCGGGAAGGAGATCGTCACGAGCACGAGCGCGAACAGCGCGTAGGTCCGGCCGCGCGCGCGCGCGGCGAACAGCGGGACGCCCACGCCGATGGCCGCAGCGAGCGAAGGAATCAGCGCGTCGGGGGGTGCGAACACGGCGGCGCAGCATAAGAGATGTGCGCGAGTTGTCGGCCTGCGGCGCCAGCTGCCGAGCGCACTGCGTGCTGCGCGCGATCTGCCGGCCCGCGACGACCGAGCCGCGGCGCGCGCGAGGTAAGCTGCGCCGCCATGTCCGCCGACGCGAATGCCGTGCACGCCTTCCTGAGCGACCTGCAGGCGCAAATCTGCGCCGCACTCGAGGCCGAGGACGGCGACGCGAAGTTCCGCGGCGCGGAGCTGCCGGGCCCGGGCGGCGCGATCTCGCGGCCGCGCGTGCTCGAGGGCGGCCCCGTCGTCGAGAAGGCGGCGGTCAACTTCACGCACGCGCGCGGCTCGGCGCTCCCGCCCGCTGCGACCGAGGGACGCCCGCACTTGGCCGGCCAGCCCTTCGAAGCCGTCTCGCTCTCGCTGATCGTGCACCCGCGCAGCCCCCATGCACCGACCACGCACATGAACCTGCGCCTGTTCAGCGCGGGTACGAGCTGGTGGTTCGGCGGCGGCTTCGACTTGACGCCCTGTTACGGGCACGACGAGGACTGTGCGCACTGGCACCGCGCGGCGCGCGACGCCTGCGCGCCGCTCGGCCCGGGCGCCTACGCGCGCTTCAAGCGCGAGTGCGACGCGTACTTCTTCCTGCCACACCGCGGCGAGCCGCGCGGCATCGGCGGCGTGTTCTTCGACGATCTCGCCGAGCCCGATTTCGCCGCCTGCTTCGCGTTCGTGCGCAGCGTCGGGGATGCGTTCCTGCGCGCGTATCGCCCGATCCTCGCGCTGCGCGGGCGCACGCCCTTCAGCGAGCGCGAGCGGCAGTTCCAGCTCTACCGGCGCGGGCGCTATGTCGAGTTCAACCTCGTCTACGACCGCGGCACGAAGTACGGCATGCAGTCGGGGCGCCGCATCGAGAACGTGCTCGCCTCGATGCCGCCGCTCGCACGTTGGGAGTACGAGTACGCGCCGGCGCCCGGCTCGCCGGAAGCGCGGCTCACCGAGCACTTCCTCGTGCCGCGGGATTGGGCGAGCGAGCCCGGGCGCGCGGCGCCCGCGACCCGATAGGGTCGGGTCGAGCTGAGTCGGCCGTGGCGGACACGCGCGATTTGGTGCTCTCGGGCGGACGCCGCATTCCCGCGCGCGCGCTCGAGATGCGCGCGAGCCGCGCCGGCGGGCCGGGCGGCCAGAACGTGAACAAGGTCGAGACGCGCGTCGAGCTGTGCCTCGATCTCGCGGAGACCGCGCGGGCGCTTGGCGCGGACAGCGCGCGGCGCATCGCGGCGAAGCTCGCGGCGCGCCTCGACGCCGAGGGACGCGTACGCGTCGTGTGCTCGGAGACGCGCTCGCGCGCGCGCAACGCCGAGCTCGCGCACTTGCGCCTCGAGGCGTTGCTCGCCGCGGCGCTCGCGACCGTGCGGCCGCGCCGCGCGACGAAGCCCACCCGCGCCAGCCGCGAGCGCCGCCTGGGCGAGAAGCGCGTGCTCGCGGTGCGCAAGCAGAAGCGCGGGCGCGTGCGCCGCGACGACCACGATTAGCGGGGCCTCGCGGCTTGCCCGCGCGAGAAATCGTGCAAGCTTGCGGGCCGCAATCGAGGAGGCACCGATGAAGCGCTCGCTCCTGCTTCGCATCGCGCTCTGTGGCGCGCTCGCGCTCGCCGCGTTCGCGTGCAAGGAAGAAGGCCCGACGGAGAAGGCCGGCCGGAAGATCGACGAGGCCTTCGAGAAGCTGCGCCACGGGGACGAGGGCACGGTCGAGAAGGCGGGCCGCAAGCTCGACGAGGCGGTCGAAGAGGCCGGCGACGAGATCGAAGAGCTGCGCAAGGACGCCGCGGACGCGATCGAGGGCGACTAGCCGGCGTGTCGGCGCGCGCCGGTCAGAGCCCGAGCCACGCCTTCAGCGTGCGCAGCACCCGCACCGCAAAGGCCTGCAAGCGATCGCGCCACGTCATGCGCGGCGCGAGCGCATCGATCGCCTCGGCGTAGGGCGCAGTCACTTCGTCGGCCTGCGCCGCGCTCGCGAAGTGCCCCTTGGCGCGGATCGTGCGGGCGTTCCAGTCCATCTCGAGCACCAGCGCGCGCGCGACGTCGGAGTGGAACGGGCGCGCGCCGGCGATCTCGACCGTGACCGCCGAGCTGTGCGCGAACAGCGGCTTGCCGAACTCGTTCCGCGCCTCGCCCGGCGCGATGCGCGCCGCGAGCCACGCGCTCTCGTCCAGCGCGACGTCCTGCGCGAGCTCGGCCTCGAAGTGATCGCCGACCGCACGAGCGTCTGCGCGCGCCACGACTTGGCCGCTCGCGATCAGCTCGAGCGCGCCGAAGCTCGCGCGCCCGATCGCGCGCGCACGCGCGGGCACGGAGCCCGGCGCCGCGAGCTTGACGCTGCCGCCCGGCCCTTCGCCGCGGACGTCGAGCTCGAGCAGCGGACCGTTCGTGATGAAGCTGTGCCCCTCGCGCAGCTGCGCGAGGAACGCCTCGGAGCTGCGCTCGCCCGCGAGCGGCACATAGACGCGCGCGAGATCGCCGATGAACCAGTCGGTGCCCGTCGAAAAGGGCACCGCGAGCCCCACGTCGAGCAGCGGGTAGTAGACGCTCGCGTAGGTGGCGTGATCGCCGCGCAGGACCTCTCCCGGCGCGGCGCCGTCGAACAGATTCTGCGCGTCGACGCGTCCGAGCAGCCAGCTCGGCAGGTCCTCGTAGCCGTTCTGGCCGTGCGCCCAGATCACCGTCGCGGCCTGCGCGCGCGCCTCCGCCATCCCCGGCGCCAGGCCGGGCGCGTCGTGCGGCGTGCCGGCGAGAACGGGGCCGATGCTGACCGGCTGCACCAAGCGCTCGAGATCGAGCAGCAGGACGTGCCCGTAGCCGATCGAGTATTCGCCGAAGTTGTGCCGCAGCTCCTCGCCCCAGCCGAAGCGCGTCGCGGCGGTCGACAGCCGCTCGAGCTCGCCGCGCGTGAGCTCGTTCGTCGTGTACGGCACCTCGCTGTCGAAGCGCTCGAGGCGCGAGACCCACGCGAAGTCGAGCTGGTCGGCTGCGGTCGCGTCGCGCAGATAGGCCTCGACGCGCGCGCGCGGCCACCCCATCAGGTGCAGGTGCGTGTTGCCCGAGGCCAAGCCGAGCTCCGCGGCGCTCGCGAAGCGCGCGAGCGAGAGCTCGACGGTCGTCGGGACGCGCGCGGACAAATCGACCTCCCGCGCGCTGATCGTCGTCTCGAGCCCCTGGAACGCCTCGATGCGCAGCTTCTCGGGCGGCGCCTGAAGCAGGATCGCCCCAGCGGTCGCGTGCCAGCCGTTCGGGCGCGGCTCGCACGGCCGCGGCTCCGCGAGATCCAGCGCGAGCAGCGCGCCGCTCGCCGTCGTCACGCGCACGTTGCCGGCGATCTCGGCTCCACTCGCCGCGTCGCGCAGCACGATGCGCAGGGGCACGAGCGCCGCGCCAGGCTCCGGGCGCGTCAAGGCCGCGCGCGCGTCCGCCTGTGCCTCCGCCGCGGCGAGCCACGTCTCCTCGTGAGCCGCCGCGTCGGCGGTGAGCGAGAGCGCGGCCAGGGTCAGCGAGAGAGCGCGAGCCAACCCACTCCTCCGAGCGTGTAGAGCGTGCTGGCCGCGAGCAGCGCCCAGCCGAGCCGGCGATCGCGCTTCAACGCGACGAACATCCACACCCCGGTGAGGGAGAACACGAGCAGCGCGAGCGAGAGCGCGTCGATCCCGATCACCCACGCGAGCCTGCCTCCGCTGGCACCCTTGGCATTGACGCGATGCAGGCGTTTCACGCCTTCGCCGAACGTGGCGTCGCGCAGGGCGACGTGCGCCTCCGCCGCGCCCGGCATGAGCGTCACTTCGGCCGAGCGCGCGACCCGGCTGAGCTTCACGTGCCAGGCGCCGTCCGCGAACTTCGCGTTCTCGGTGCGCGCGCGAGCGAGGCCCGCGCGCGCAGCCGCCTGCTGCGCGGCCGCGCGCACTCGCGCCGGGTCTGCGCTCGCGCCCTCGATCGGCGCCATTTCGACCGCGACGCTGCGAACGGCCGGCTCCCCCCCGCCGGTGCGGTGGATGATCATCCAGCCGCTGATCGCGTACAGCGCGAGCGCGCACGCGAGGGCGAGCGCGAGCACCCCGTGGATCGTGCGCAGGGTCGCGTAGCTCAGGGCATCACCAGATCGCCGCGCCGAGCGCGACGGCTGCCGCGGTGCCGAGCGCGCCCGCGCCGAGCGCGAGCGCGCGACCGCTCATGCGCTGCAGCACCATCAGCACGCCGCTCGCGATCGAGAACAAGAGCATCGCCGTCGTGAGCTCGGTGTAGAGCGCCCAGCCGAGCATCCAGCGCGAGCTCTGCGTGTCGTGCAGGCCGTGCAGCGCGCGCACGATGCCGAGCACGCCGCCGTCGCGCTCGGCGACCCGTACCGCGCCGCTCGGCGCGAGCTCCACCTGATAACTCCGGCCCGGACGTATCGCGCGGAAGGCGAGCGCGCCGCCCTCCGCGCTCTTCAGGGTGTGCGGCTGCACGTTGCCGGTGAGCGCGAGCGCGTGCAGCACCTCCGCGGCTCGCTGCGCGGGGGCGGCGTCCGCGGGCGGCGCGATCTGCGCGCTCCATTCCGTCTTCGTCGCTCGCTGCAGGCCGTGGTTCAGCAGGATCGAGCTGAGGCCGAACACGACGACGTACGGCAGACACAACAGCCCGAGATACAGATGGAGATCCAGGAGCCAGCGCCGCATCCGCCTGTCGATGCCACGCTTCGCGAGCCCCCGCCAGCGGCGCTGGCACCGCTAGAGCGGATTCCGCTCCTCGGGGCCGCGACCCTCGAGCGCGCGCACCAGCGCGGGACGCACGTCGAAGCGCGCCAGCAGCGCGTCGAGGCGCGCCTGGGCCCGGGCGTCGAAGCGCTGCACGCGCTTGCCGAGGATCAGCTCGTTCTTCAGCGAATGCTCCCAGCCCGTCAGCTCGGTCACCGTCACCTGATAACCGTGGGCTTCGAGCGCGAGCGTGCGAATCACGTTGGTGAGGTGCGCCCCGAACTCGCGGCGGTGCCAGGCGTTCGCGAACAGCGCCGCGCTCGCCGCGTCCGTGGGCTCCGCGCGCGCGAGCTGGCGGGCGACCTCGGCCTGACAGCACGGCACCACGGCGACGTAGTCGGCGCCGCGCGCGATCGCGAGTGCGAGCGCGTCGTCGGTCGCGACGTCGCAGGCGTGCAGCGCGGTCACGACGTGCACGCGCTCGGGCAGCGCCGCAGCGGCCTGCGCGATCTCGCTCGCGACGCAGGCGAAGCGCTCGAAGCCGTAGCGGGCGGCGCGCTCATGCGCGGCGGCGGCGAGCTCGGCGCGCGCCTCGATCGCGGTGAGCGCCCCGCGGCCCGCGGGTCCGACGCGCAGCGCGTAGAGCAGGAAGCCGAGGGAGCTCTTGCCCGCGCCGCAATCCACCAGCACGGGCTGCTCGTGGCGGCGGTAAACGTCGTCGCAGGCGGGCGCGAGCAGCCCGATCAGGTGCCGAATCTGCTTCAGCTTCCGGCGCGCGTCGGCGTTCAGATCGCCCTCGCGCGTCAGCAGGTGCAGGTCGTGCAGCAGCGCGAGCGGAACGCCTTCCGGCAGCTCGTCGGCGACGCGCTCGCGCGGCACCCGCTCGCGCGGACGCGTCACTCCGGGGCGTGACACACGGCCTCGACGTTATTGCCATCGGGATCGAGCGCGAACGCGCCGTAGTAGTTCGCGTGATAGATCGCGCGCACGCCGGGCGCCCCGTTGTCGCGGCCGCCCGCGCCGAGCGCCGCGCGGTAGAAGGCGTCGACGCGCGCGCGCGTGCTCGCGCTGAAGGCGATGTGGCGCGGCGTCGCCGGCCGGCGCACCTCGATCACCCAGAACACCGGGCGCTCGGGCCCGAAGGCACAGAAGCGGCCGGTCGGAAAATCGGGATCCCAGGTCGACGTCATCTCGATCTGGAAGCGCGCGCTGAGCGGTGCCAGGGCGGCCTCGTAGAAGCGCTTCGTCGCGAGGTAGTCGGTCGCGTACGTCGACAGGTGGTCGATCATCCCGCGCTCACTTCCACTCGAACTGGAGCTCGATCTTCACGTCGGGGTGGAGGCTCTGGTGCACGGGGCAAGTGTGGGCGGCGCGCTCGAGCACCGCGCGCGCGCTCGCCGGGATGCCGGCGGGCATCGCGATGCGCAGGCCGAGGCGCGCGATGCGCCGGATCGGCGCCGCGACCATGTCTTTCTCGACCTCCGCGCGCGCGCCCGTCATGTCCCACGCGTGCCGGCGCGCGACGATGCCCATCACCGTCAGCATGCAGCTGCCGAGCGCCGCGCCCACGAGGTCGGTCGGCGAGAAGCGCTCGCCCCTGCCCTCGTTGTCCTTGGGCGCATCCGTCTCGAGGCGCGAGCCCGAGGGCTCGTGCAGCGCCTCGCAGTGCAGGTCGCCCTGATAAGTCACGGCCATGCGCATTTGGTTGGGCTCCGCTCGGCTTCGCCTCGCTGCGCGCGTCCTGCGCCGTGGACCGGCGCGGGACGCTTGCGGCTACTCGAGCTGCGTTTCGGTCGGGTTTGTTTGGGCTTCGCTCGGCCTCGCCTCGCTGCGCGCGTCCTGCGCCGGTGGACCGGCGCGGGACGCTTGCGGCTACTCGAGCTGCGTTCGGTCGTTGCACTGAGACTAGGTGAGATCGCGCGACCAGCTGACCGGCCACTGCGGATGCCACGGGCGCTCGCGCTCGAAGGCGAGCGCGGCGCGCAGCACGAGGTCCTCGCGATGGCGCGGGCCGACGATCTGTAGGCCGATCGGCAGGCCGCGCTTCGAGATCCCCGCGCGCAGCGTCGCGGCGGGGTGCCACGACAGGTTGAACGGAATCGTGAACGACGCGACGCCGGCGGGCGGCTGCTTGCGGCCCTCGGTGGTCTCGGGGAACGGCCCCTTCGCGGGCGGCGGGTCGTAGGGCACGGTCGGGGTGACTAGGAAGTCCACGCGCGAGAAGACGTCGGCGCACCACGCGTTCAGCTCGTTGCGCATGCGGTTGATGTCGCCGAAACGCTCGGGCGTCATCTTCGCGCCGGTCTTGATGCCGTTGAGGAAGGCGCGCGTGAAGAGGTGCTCGTCCTGCGGCAAGTGCTTCGCGAGCTGCGAGAGCTGCGCGAAGGCGCCGAGCATTCCCCAAGCCGCGCCGAGCGGCGGCGGCCCGCCCGCGATCGGCACCAGCCGATGCCCGGCCTTCTCGAACGCGTGCGCGGCGTCCTCCACCGCGGCCGCGATGTCCGATTGCACGACGGCGTGACCGAGGTCCGGCGAGAAGCCGAAGCGCGTGCCGGCGGGCAGCTCCTCGGCGAGCGCCTCGACGTAGGAGATGCCCGGGTGCGGCAGCGAGTTGGGGTCGAGCGGATGCGGCCCGCAAGTCGCGTCGAGCTGCAGCGCGGCGTCGGCGACGCTCTTCGTGAGCGGGCCCGCGACCGCGGTGTCGCCGGTCTCCCAGGCCGCGAGCATGTCGTGCGGGATGCGTCCGTAAGAAGTCTTCAGGCCGAACGCGCCGACGAAGCTCGCCGGGATGCGGATCGAGCCGCCGCCGTCGCTCGCGGTCACGAGCGGGATCACGCAGCCGGCGAGCGCCGCGGCCGATCCGCCCGAGGAGCCACCCGGCGTGTGCTCGAGATTCCAGGGCGAGCGCGTGGTGCCGTACACGAGGTTCTTCGTGATGGCGGTGTGCCCGAACTCCGGCGCGTTCGTCTTGCCGACGACGATCGCGCCCGCGGCCTTCAGCCGCGCGACTTGCGCTTCGTCGCGCTCGGCGATGCGGCCCTTGTAGAGCAGGCTGCCCTGGGTGTTGGGCAAGCCCGCGGCGTACTCGAGATCTTTCACGCCGAGAGGAATGCCCTCGAGCGCGCGCGCCTCGCCGCGCAGGATGCGGGTCTCGGCCGCGCGCGCGTCGGCGAGCAGCGCGTCGCGTTCTCGCAGCGCGACGAACGCGTTCAGGTCGCCGTTCGTCTCCGCGATGCGATCCAGCACCGCCGTCATCAGCTCGACGGGCGAGAGCTTCTTCAGGCGCAGGCGCCCGATCAGCTCGGTGAGCGAGAGGGAGAGGGTGTCGTCCATGCCGGCGATTGTACGACGCCGGCGCGGCGTTGGGAGCGGATCGCGCCGGGCGCCGCCTCGCCGCCCGGCTACCTGTCGAGCTTCAGGCGCGAGCGGGTCGCGGGGCCGGCGATGCCGTCGACGGTCAGGCCGTTGTCGCGCTGGTAGCGAAGCAACGCGAGCTCCGTGGCGGGACCGAAGATGCCGTCGGCGTCGAGCTTGGGGGCGCCGAGCGCTCGCTTGAGCGCCCGCTGGAGCGCCTTCACGTCGTCGCCTTGCAGCAGCGGCTGCGCGAGCCGAAGGATGCGTCCGGCGCCCTCCGCCGATGCGCGCACGCTCACGCCGGCGAGCACGCTCTCGTCGATCGTCACGCCGCGCACGCGGAGGGGCAGCGGAAGGCTCCACTTCTTGGCTTGGATCAGCGCGTCGAGCGCCTGCATCCGGTAGGTCGTCTTGCGCAGCAACGGATTCGCGTGGGAGCCGAGCCAGGCCGCGCGCGCCTCGACGAAGCGCGCCACCCACTTCTCTTCTCCGGCGGCCGCCACGCTCCCTGCGGTCGCGAGCACCTCGTCGACGATGCGCTTCAGGCTGCCGTGCACTGTGCTGTCGTAGATCGTCGTCACGCCCAGCGCGGTCTTCAGCCCGAGCGACTGCGCGCGGGCTGCGGCGGGTGCCCAATAGACGCGGTCGAAGAAGCCGTCCTGCGCCTCGTGCATCACCGGGTCGTCGCCCGCCCGGCGCAGCAGCGCGCGAAAGGCGGCGTCGCCGTCGAGCGAGAGGTCCGTCGCCGCGAGCCGCGGCAGGAACGCCGCGAGCTGGCCGCCGAACGCGGCGCCCGGCGCGCCGACGTACGCGCTCACCAGCAGCGCGAGGTTGCCGCTGGCGAGCGTCGTCTGCGAACGGCCATACGTGAGATGGCCGGTGTCGCCCGGCAGCAGCGTCACGCTGCCGTAGTCCCCGAGCGCACGCCCCGTCTCGAAGATGTTGACGATGGCCTGCGCGGATTTCTTCTGAAGGTCGCTGATCGCCACGTCGCTCTCCCGTTTGGTTTGCGTCGCCAACATGGAATGCGCCGAGGTGGGGGGCTATGAAGCGATTCACAGCAGCGCATTCCGCGCGCGAAATGGGGGCCGTGCAAATGACGCAATCCGACGACGATCTGAAGGCGGAGCTCGCCCGGCTGAAGGCGGAGAACGAAGCGCTCAAGGCGAAGGAGAAGCGCGGAACTCACCTGCGCGTCAGCGAGAAGGGCGGCGTGTCGCTGTATGGAATGCGCCGCTTCCCGATCACGTTTTACCGCGAGGAGTGGGATCGCATCCTCGGCATGGCCGACGAAATCCGTGCGTTCATCGCGCAGCACGCATCCGAGCTGAAGACGAAGGGCGGCGCGGAGTGAGGCGCGGCAACGCCTACGCGGCGCTCGCGCTCCTCGCTGCCGCCGGGCTCGGCTGCGCGCAGCACGGCGGCGCCCATGCCGGCGCGGGACACTCGAGCGGCGCAAAGCCCGCTAGCGAGATGTGCAGCGAAATGGACTGCCCGATGCACGCGCAGCCAACGGGCATGCATGCTGCGCACGCGGCGCGGCACGCCGCGCTCGACCGCCTGATCGCGATCGAGGACATCCAGCAGCTGAAGGCGCGCTACATGCGCTGCGTCGACACCAAGGATCTGCCGTGCCTGCGGGACAGCGTGTTCACGCCGGACACCGAGCTCTACTTCAAGGGCGGCGACTACGAGATCGCGGTGAAGGGCTGGCCCGAGATCGCGAGGTTCTATCAGGGCGCCTTCACGCCGCAGAAGTTCGGCATGCACAACGTGCACACGCCGGAGATCGCCGTGAGCGGCGATCGCGCCACCGGTACGTGGTACCTGCACGACGTCTTCATCAACCTCGAACAGGGCTGGACGCTGCAGGGCAGCGCGCTCTACCACGACGAATACGTCAGGCAGAATGGCGCATGGCGGATCGCGAAGAGCACCTACACGCGGCTCTGGGAAGAGACGACGCCGCGCAGCGAGCAGACGAAGCTCGGCTCGAAGCCGCTGAAGGGGTGAGCGTTCGGCGTGCAGGCGGGGAAACCGTCGCGCGCTATGGCCTCGGCGTGCCTGTCCTCGCGTTCACCGTCGCGGGCCGGGGGCGGAAGAACGCCGCTTCGGCTTCGTGGCCGGCGCGGCTTTCGATGAGGCGGGGCTCCGCGCAGCCGCCTTCGCTCGCGGAGCCTTTCGACTCGGCGCCTCGGCGTACGCGATTCCACGCGCGAGCCAGGCGCGCAGGTCGGCGTCTTCCTCGAAGCCGGCAGGTGCGATCTGCACGAAGCCGCGCATCGGGCGCCGCGTGAAATCCATCGCGCGCGCGTGCGGCAGCGAGGCCGCTTCGTCGTGCACGTCCGGCCCGACGCGCACCATCAACTCGTCCCGGATAATGCCCGCCGCCATCTTGCCGTTCGCGAAGAACACGACCCCGCCGAACATCTTCTTCTCGCTGATGCGCGGGTCGTCTTGGAGCAGCTCGCGGATGCGCTGCGCGAGTCCTTCGTCGTGAGCCATCCGAGATCTCCTAGCTCTGCGCCGCGTGCTTCCCCGCGCGCCGGCCGAAGAACGTGCTCTCGCCGATGCAGGTGCCGCTGGAGTAGCCCTTGCCGTCCTGCGCGATGTTCGAGGCGCACGCGCCCGCGGCGTAGAGGCCAAGAATCCTCGAACCATTCTGCCGCAACACTTCGCCGTCGCGCGAGACGCGCAGGCCGCCGAGCGTGAAGGTGCGGAAGGCGCCGCTGCCGAGCGAGCCGCGCAGCGCCGCGAAGGGCGGCTTGTCGAGCGGCTTCAGCCACTTCGCGTACTTGTGGAGCTCCGGGTCTTCGCCTCTCGCGGCGTTCGCGTTGTACTCCGCGAGCGTCTTCTGCAGCGCGCCGCTCGGCATCCCGAGGTCCGCCTCCATCGACGCGAAATCCTCCCAGGCATCGACGACATCCCAGCCGCCGAACTCGGGGCGGCCGAAGCATTCCTCGTCGACGATCAGGTACGCCTCGGCGTCGGGCTGCAGCGTGATCTCGATGCTCGAGCGCGAGTGGTAGACGTCCTCGGCCACGAAGCGCTTGCCGAGCTTGTTGACGAGGATGCCCTTCAGCAGCTGCTCGGGCGGGTAGAACGGGTACGTGATCAGGGCGCCCGCCATGTGCAGCGCCTCGCCTCCGGCGGCGAGGCCGAGCAGGATGCCGGCGCCGTCGTCGTTCGGCGTGTACTGGCGCTCGAGGCGCGCATCGAGCAGGTGCGGCGCGTACGTCGCGAGCATCTCCGAGTTGTTGGTGAAGTGCCCCGTCGCGAGCACGACGCCGCGCCGCGCGCGCACCGTGCGCTCGCGCTCGAAGTTGCGATAGCGCACGCCCACGATCCGCTCGCCGTCGCGCACGAGCTCGCGCACCCAGCACTCGATCTCGCTGCGCACGCCGAGCTGGCGCGCGCGCTCGATCAGGATCTCCATCATCTTCGCGCCGCCCGCGTGCCCTTCGAGCGCCACCTTGTGCCCGCGCGGCGCCGGCTTCGCCTGCTCGCGATACGGCCAGGCCTCCTCGTTGCCGCTCCAGATCAAGCACTCGTCGGTCATCTGCAGCACGTGCTTGCCCTTGTACATCGAATCCTTGAACGGCACGCCCTGCGCAACGAGCCAGTCGAAGTGCGCGACGCTCTCGCTGCAGTAGAGGTGGATCTTGTCGCGGTCGGGATCGGGCGTGTTGGCGATCAGGTACTTCTCCATGTCCTCCACGCTGTCCGCGACGCCCACCGCGCGCTGCACGCGCGTGCCGCCGCCGGCGTACACGTGCCCGGCCGCCATCGCCGTAACACCTCCGCCGCCGCTCGCGCGCTCGAGCACGAGCACGCTCGCGCCCGAGAGCCGCGCCTCGATCGCGGCGCTCGCGCCGGCACAGCCGAGCCCCACGACCACGACGTCCAGCTCGTCGTCCCACTTCGGGACGTCGCGCGCGTCGAGAACTCGATAGTCGTGAACGGCCATGTCGCCTCCAGGGATGCGCAAGGGCGCGCAGGCTAGGAGGCGGGCGGGCCGCGGGGCAAGCGACGCCGCTCAGGCAAGCGGCCTCAGGGTGTGGCACGCCGGCGCTGCACTGCGCCCCGCGCGTCCCGTCCGCAGCCGCGGCGCGCGGGGCATGCTGCTTGCACGGCTCCGCCCAGCTGAGAACGAACGAGAGGTGATCCATGTCCGCAGCCCACGCCTCGCAGGAATCCGTGCCCGCTCCTCGCCCCGCCGAGCACTTCGACGTGCTGATCGTGGGCGCCGGCATCTCCGGGATCGGCGGCGCGTATCACCTGCAGCACCAATGCCCCGGCAAGCGCTTCGTCGTACTCGACGCGCTCGAGAGCTTCGGCGGAACCTGGCTCACGCACACGTACCCGGGCATCCGCTCCGACAGCGACCTCTACACCTTCGGCTACCGCTTCAAGCCGTGGACGAGCGCGCCGATCGCCACCGCGAGCGAGATCCGCAAATACATGGGCGAGGTGATCGCGGAGAACGATCTCGCGAAGCACATCCGGTATCGCCACCGGATCACGGCGGCGACGTGGTCGAGCCGCGAGAGCCTGTGGAGCGTTGAGGCGACGCGCACCGACACCGGTGAATCGTTCCGCTTCACCACGAGCTTCCTCTGGATGTGTCAGGGCTACTACCGCCACGCGCGCGGCTACACGCCCGAGTGGAAGGACATGGAGCTGTTCAAGGGTCGCATCGTTCACCCGCAGACGTGGCCGAAGGATCTCGACTACCGCAACAAGAACGTGCTGGTGATCGGCTCGGGCGCGACGACCGCGACGGTCGTGCCCGCGATCGCGGCCGACACGAAGCACACGACCGTGCTGCAGCGCTCGCCGACCTACTTCCATCCCGCGCCGAACGCGAACGAAGTGGCCGACATGTTGCGGACGCTCGAGATCGACGAGACCTGGATCCACGAGATCGTGCGGCGGAAGATCCTCCACGATCAGCACGAGTTCACGCGGCGCGCGCGCGAGGAAGGCGAAGCCGTGAAGGCGGAGTTGCTCGCCGGCGTGCGCGCGTTCCTGCCCGAGGAGACCGTCAACGCGCACTTCACGCCGAAGTACCGGCCGTGGCAGCAGCGCCTCGCCTTCGTGCCCGACGGCGACCTGTTCAAGGGAATGCTCGCGGGCAAGGCCTCGGTCGTGACCGACGAGATCGACCGCTTCACCGCGAAAGGCGTGATGCTGAAGTCTGGCCGGGAGCTCGAGGCCGACATCATCGTCACCGCCACCGGCTTCGACATCAGCGTGCTCGGCGACATCGCCTTCACGCTCGACGGCAAGCCGCTCGACCTCCACGACACGGTCACCTACCGCGGCATGATGTTCACCGGCGTTCCGAACTTGTTGTGGGTGTTCGGATACTTCCGCGCCAGCTGGACGCTGCGCGCAGACCTGCTCGCCGACTTCGTGTGCCGGCTGCTGAATCACATGCAGGCGAGAGGGCAGAAGCGAGTCTCGGTGGCGCTGCGTCCCGAAGACCAGGACATGCCGCTGCTCGGCTGGATCGACCCTGACAACTTCAACCCGGGCTACCTGATGCGCTCGATGCATCTCTTGCCGAAGCGCGGCGACAAGAAAGAGTGGCAGCACACGCAGGACTACTGGGCGGAGAAGAAGGAGATCCCCGCGATCGATCTCGATGGGAAGGAATTCGTCTACGGCTGAAGTGCGGCGCCGTCAGCCCCGCACACGCTCCGCGAGCGCGGCATAGAGCGCGTCGTAGAGGAACGCGGCCTTGTCGACCGTCTCGTGGTCGTCGCGCGCGACGAGCGGGAAGCCGCGCGAGAGAAGCTTCAAGCCGGGCGCCTCCGCAGCGCTCGCCTCCTGGCCCGCGATGTCGGCCGCATGGACGATGCGCGCGAGCTCGGCGAGCACGGGATCGCCGAGGCCGTACGCCGCGAGGACTTGCTCGAACGAGGTGAGCCCGCCCGCGTTCGAGAAGCGCGCGCCCGGCGCATCGAAGCCGATCGCGCCCTCGTCGCGCTCGATTCGCGCCACCGCCTCCGGATCGACGAACACGAACTCCGCGGCGGGATCCACGAAGCGGCGTACGAGCCAGGCCGTCGCCGTGCGATTGACGCGGATGTGCTTGCGGGTCACCCAGCGCATGCGCTGCGCAGCCGTCAGCTCCGCACGAGCTTCCCCGGCAGCTCGCCCGTGCTCTCGCCGTGCTCGAACGTGACGGCGCCGGAGCACACCGTCGCGACGTAGCCGTGCGCGCGCTGGATCAGGCGCTTGCCGCCGGTCGGCAGGTCGTAGGCCATCTCTGGCGCCGCGACGCCGAGCTGCGCGAAGTCGATCAGGTTGAGATCGGCCTTCAGGCCCACCGCGATGCGGCCGCGATCCGTCATGCCGACCAGCGCGGCGGTGTCGGCGCTCTGCGCCTTCACCAGCTTCTCGAGCGGCAGTCTCGGGCCGCGCGTGCGGTCCTTCGCCCAGTGCGAGATCAGGAAGGTCGGGAAGGAGCCGTCGCTGATCAGGCCGACGTGCGCACCGCCGTCGCCGAGGCCCGGCACCACGTGGGGGTGCTGGAGCATCTCGTGAACCGCATCGAGGTTGTAGTTGGCGTAGTTGAGCAGCGGGCGGTAGAGCAGCGCCTTGCCGTCGTTCTCGAGCAACGCGTCGTAGGCGAGCGCTTCGGGCGCGACGCCGCGGCGCTTCGCTTCGGCCGCGAGGCTCTGATCGGGGGCCGGTTCGTAGTCCGGCTTCTCCGCGATGCGAAACATCTTCTCGAACGTCCACACCAGCATCGACAGCGCCGGGTTCGGCTTCTCTGCGAGCAGCTGCGCGCGCACGGCGGGCTCGCGCAATCTCGCCATGCGCTCCGCGCGCGGCAGCTTGGCGATTCCCTGATAAGTCGGGTGCGAGCAGAACGGGTTCAGCGAGGCGTCGAAGCCGAGCACGATGCCGACCGCACGCGCCGCGACCTGCGCCTTGAACGGGAGGCCGCGGCCGTTGGCGTCGCTGAGCACCTGCAGGAACGCGCGATACGAATCGGGCGCTTGATCCGCCTGCGCGATCGAGATCGACGCCGGGCGGCCCGAGACCTCGATCATCTTGCGGAACATCTCCCACTCCGCCTCGCGGCCGGCGAAGTCCGAGACGATCTCGAACACGCCCTTCCCCGCTTCGCCCATGCGCCGCGCGATGCCGACCAGCTCGTCGGCGGGCGCGGTGAGGCTCGGCGTGAAGCGGCCGTCGCTCGCGCGGTGGTTCTTGGTGCGCGAGGTGGTGAAGCCGATCGCGCCGGCGCGCACGGCGTCGCGCGCGATCACGCCCATCGCGTCGATCTCGGCGGCGGTCGGCGCCTCCATGTGATCCGCGCCGCGCTCGCCCATCACGTAGAAGCGCAGCGCCGCGTGGGGAACCTGCGCTGCGATGTCGAGCGCGCGCGGCTTCTTCGCGAGCGTGCTCAAGTACTCGGGGAAGCTCTCCCACGACCAATCGATGCCCTCGGCGAGCACGGTGCCCGGGATGTCCTCGACCCCCTCCATCAGCTTGATCAGGTAGTCGTTCGAGCCGGGGCGCAGCGGCGCGAAGCCGACGCCGCAGTTGCCCATCACCACGGTCGTGACGCCGTGCCAGCACGAGGGCGAGATCAGCGAGTCCCAGGTCGCCTGGCCGTCGTAATGCGTGTGCACGTCGACCCAGCCCGGCGTGACGAGCAGGCCGTTCGCGTCGAGCTCGCGCTTGCCGCGTTCCGCGACCTTGCCGACGGCGACGATGCGCCCGTCCCGCACGCCCACGTCGCCCGAGAAGGCCGCGCCTCCCGAGCCGTCCACGATGGTTCCGCCGCGAATCACGAGGTCGAGCATGGTGTGCTCCTGACCGGCGCTTCCGAGCGCGCCGAGCTTGCGGGGCGAGCCGAGCCAGCCGGGACGCGGAGCCCCGACTCGCAGGCATCGTGCCTCAGAAGCGATCGCTAGCCAACGCGGGCGGCGCCCGACGTATGCTCGCCGCGCCTCGGGAGGGCACGCCGCGATGAAGGACTACGAGCACTACGACGGACTCGGGCTCGCTGCGCTGGTAAAGAAGCGCGCGGTCTCGCCGAGCGAGCTGCTGGAGGTGGCGATCTCGCGCTGCGAGGAGCGCAATCCCGCCATCAACGCGGTCGTGATTCCGATGCTCGAGCAGGCGCGCGGCGCGGCCAAGGCGGACGTGCCGAAGGGGCCGTTCGAGGGCGTGCCGTTCCTACTGAAGGACCTGCACCTGAACGTCGCCGGCGTCCGCACCACGAACGGCTCCTCGCTCTACGCGGAGAACGTGCCCGCGAACGAGAGCGAGCTGGTCGCGCGCTATCGGCGCGCGGGGCTCGTGGTGTTCGGCAAGAGCGCGTCGCCGGAGTTCGGACTCACCTGCACGACGGAGTCGCGTCTGTTCGGACAGACGAGGAATCCGTGGAACCTCGAGCACACGTCGGGGGGATCGTCGGGCGGCGCGTCGGCGGCGGTCGCCGCGGGAATCGTGCCGCTCGCGAACGCGAGCGACGGCGGCGGCTCGATCCGCATCCCCGCGAGCTGCTGCGGCCTGTTCGGCATGAAACCGACGCGCGGCCGCACGCCGCTCGGCCCCGACTCGGGCGAAGGCTGGAGCGGCATGAGCTGCGTGCACGCCGTAACAAGGAGTGTGCGCGACAGCGCGGCGCTGCTCGACGCGACCGCGGGCCCGGATCTCGGCGCGCCCTACGCCGCGCAGCCGCCGCTGCGCCCGTGGCTCGCGGAGGTGGGCGCGCACCCGGGACGCCTGCGCATCGCGCTCGACACCGAGACCTGGAACGAGGCGGCCACGCATCCCGATTGCCGCGCCGCCGCCGAGGACGCCGCGAAGCTGTGCGAGTCGCTCGGGCACCACGTCGAGCGCGCGCGCTTCGCGCCGAGCAGCATCGAGCAGCTGCGCAAGGCGGGGCTGACGGTGATCGCCGCGAACATCCGCTGGGCGATCGAGGCCGGCGCGCGTAAGCAGGGGCGCGAGCCGAAGCCGGATGACGTGGAGCCCGGCACGTGGCTCGTCGGCGCGCTCGCGAAGGGCATGGATGCCGTCGCCTACGCGGACGCGATCAAGGTGCTGCACCGCACCGGCCGCGAGCTCGCGCGCTTCCTCACGCAGTACGACGCGCTGCTCTCGCCGACGATGGGCACGCCGCCGCCGAAGCTCGGCGTGCTCTCGCTCTCGGCGCCGGATCTGCAGGCGCAAACGCGCGTGCTGATGGAGGCGACCGGCTACACGCAGCTCGCCAACACCGCCGGCACGCCCGCGATGAGCGTGCCGCTGCACTGGAACGCAGCGGGGCTGCCGATCGGCGTGCAGTTCATCGGCCGCCACGACGACGAGGCGACGCTCTTCCGCCTCGCCGCGCAGCTCGAGCGCGCGCGCCCGTGGTTCGGCCGGCGCGCGTGAACCAGGGACGTTGGTTCACGCGCGGACGGCGCGTCCGAATGTGAACGAACGTCCCCGGCCTTTCGTGAACATGAATGGGAGACCTGCGATGAGCCTCGAAGTCACGCGCCTCGCGGGCGCGCTCGGCGCGGAGGTGCGCGGCATCGATCTCGCGCATGCGGCTGCGTCCGATGCCGACCGCATCCGCGCGCTGCTGCTCGAGCACGGCGTGCTGTTCTTCCCGGGGCAGCAGCTCAGCGTCGAGCAGCACGTCGCGCTGGGGCGGCACTTCGGGCCGCTCGAGGCGCACCCCAATCTGAAGAACCCGTTCACGCAGCATCCCGAGCTGTTCGAGCTCGCGGCGACGCAGGGCGGCATCGCGGACGAGTGGCACACCGATCTCACCTTCCTGCCCTCGCCGTCGCAGATGTCGATCCTGCGCATGGTGAAGTGCCCGCCGGTTGGCGGCGACACGCTGTGGACGAACCTGTGCGCCGCCTACGACGCGCTCTCGCCCCCGCTGCGCGAGCTGTGCGACGGCCTGAGCGCGCTGCACGACGCGCTGCCCCACGGCAAGCCCGAGCTGATGACCGTGCACCCCGTCGTGCGCGTCCACCCGGACACCGGCAAGCGCGCGCTCTACGTCAACGAGCACTTCACGCGCCGCATCGTCGAGCTGTCGGCGCCGGAGAGCGAGGCGCTGCTCGGCTTCCTCACGCGCTGGGTGCACCAGGAGCGCTTCACGGTCCGCTACCGCTGGAGCGAGGGCACGATCGGGATGTGGGACAACCGCTGCACGCAGCACTTCGTGGTCGCCGACTTCACCGGCGAGCGCATCATCCAGCGCGTCACCGTGATGGGCGATCAGCCGAAGGGCAACGACCCGCGCTGGCCGGCATGGAAGCCGAGCCTCCGCAGCGCGCAGACGCGCCACGATCGGCAGCTGCTGAAGTGGTATGCGGAGCGGGACAAGAACACCGAGTGAGGCGCTCTCAAGTCTTCTTGGCCCGTAGCAATCCTTCTTGCGCGATCGTCGCCACGTGCACTCCGCTGCGATCGAAGACTTGACCGGTCGCGAGGCCGCGCGTGCGGATCAAGCCGTGGCCCGTCGTGTCCATGAGCAGCCAGTCGTCGGCGCGCACCGGGCGGTGAAACCACATCGCGTGATCGAGGCTCGCGCCCATCCAATCCGATCCGCCGGGTCCGCCGTCCGGCTGCGCGCCGCCGGCACGTGAGCTCGCGACAGCGTCCATCATGTTCATGTCGCTCAGGTAGGCGAGCGCGCAGTAGTGCAGGCGCGCGTCGCTGCCGAGCGGCAACGGGAAGCGTCCCCACACCAGCGAGCGTGGGCGTTCCTTCGGCTGCGGCACCTCGCGACGATCGAGGCCCGCGTCGTAGACCACCGGCAGCGCGTCGGGGCCGGGCACACCGCTCGGCATCGCGAACGACTGCGACTCGGCACCCTCCTCGTAGCGCTGGAACGAGCACTCGAGCGTGAGGATCGCGCCGGCGCTCTGGCGCGCGACCACGCGGCGCGTGGTGAACGAGCGCCCGTTGCGCACGCGGTCGACCTCGTAGCGCACGGGCTCCGCGAACTCGCCGCCCAGGATGAAGTACGCGTGCAGCGAGTGGACGCTGTGCTCCACGCCCACGGTCTGCGTCGCCGCCCATAACGCCTGGGCGATCACGAGGCCGCCGTAGATGCGGCCCCACGGATAGTGCGGGCTCTCGGCGACGTAGGTGTCCGGGCCGTGGGGCTCGAGCTGGAACACGCGCGAGAGATCGAGGGCGGGCTGGGTCTGCATGGGCGCGGGAGGCTAGGAATTTTCGCGCGATGCGCTGGCGCCGCTCAGCCGCGAGGAGCAGCCATGCGCCCGGGCGCGAACTCCCTGCGACCCGTCGCCGGCACCGCGCGCGTCGCTCGCGCGAGGCCGAACAGCGGCATGTTGTTGTAGACGCACTCGTAGTCGCCCGGCCGCACGCGATACGTCTCGTGCCAGATGCCGACGTCGCCGTTCGAGCCGATCGCGCGGTTGAACGCGCTCCACGCCGGCAAGTGCTGCTGCGCCTTGTCGAGCGCGTAGCGCTCGAGGTGTTCGAACGAACGCCAGTACTGCACCAGCACGATCGTGCGGCCAGCCCAGCTCTCCATGCCGAGGAAGCCCGACGCGCGATCGGCCTGCACTTCCCGCAGCATACGCCCCATCGCCAGCCCGACCGGCAGCCAGCGATGGAGCTTCCAGAGCTTGTTGATGCGCATGCCGATCAGGAAGACGACGAATTCGCCGTCGGTCTCGGCGGTCAGCCGCTCCACTCGGATTGCAGGCATGCTGCGGTGCTCCCTCTCGCCGTGCCCGAGCCTCACTCCGCCTCTTCGCGCTCCGCGGATTCGGGCAGGTCGGCCTCCACGATCTGATGCGCCGCGGCGCGCGCCGCGGCGTCCGCGCGCGGAGTGATCTCGTTGATGCGATCGATCAGCCGCCGCAGGCGGCCCGTGCTGCGGCGGTCGAAGCGCAACACGAGACGCGCGAGGCCGGGCGCGTCGCCCGCCTCTTCGGGCAGCGGTCCACTCGCCTCGATCGCGCCGCCCACCAGCACGCCCGCGAACTCCGCGGAGAGCGCGGCCAGCGCGCTCGCGCTCGGCGCCTCGTGCACGCGCAGTACCAGGCGATCGCCGACGTACCGGCTCGAGTGGTAGTTGCGATAGAAGCGCGTGATCTCGGCCACGGCTTCGTCCACCGAGTCGGTGACGCGGAAGAGCGCCATGTCGTCGGGCGAGATCAGCCGCCGCCCGAGCAGGTGCTCCTCGACGTAGCTCTGCCAGTCCTTCCAATAATCACCACCGGGCGCGTCGACGAACACGACCGGCAGCATCTCGCTCTTGCCGGTCTGGATCAGCGTGAGTGCTTCGAAGCCCTCGTCGTGGGTGCCGAAGCCGCCTGGGAACAGCGCGATCGCGTGGGAGTGCCGCACGAAGCTGACCTTGCGCGTGAAGAAGTATCGGAAGTTGACGAGCTTCGCGTCGCCGGCGATCACCTCGTTCGCCTGCTGCTCGAACGGCAAGCGGATGTTCACGCCGAACGAGGCTTCGCGTCCGGCGCCGCCCTGGGCGGCCTGCATGATTCCGCCCCCCGCGCCCGTGATCACCATCCAGCCGCTGCGCACCATCGCTTCGGCGAAGCGCTCGGCCTGCAGCCAGTCGGGCGTGCCGGGCTGCGTGCGTGCGCTGCCGAACGCGGAGACCTTGCGCACCGCCTCGTAGGGCGCGAACACGCGCAGCGCGTGGCGCAGCTCCTTGATCGCGGCGTTCACGAGCTTGAAATCGCCGTCCGACGGGTCGTCGCGCAGGAAGCGCAGCGCGGTGACGATCATCTGGCGCGCGTACTCTGCGCTCGCGTCGTCGCGCGGGCCGAACTCGCCGCGCGCGGAAGCGACGAGCGCGTCGATTTGGGCGTTCAGCTCTTCACTGCGCAGGTCGTAGCGGCGGCGTGGTCGGTGCATGCGCGGAGGTTTAGCGGGAGATGCCATCGATCGCGGTCAGCTCGCGCCGTCGCCGCGCAAAACCGCCGGCAGCGTCCGCAGCAGGATCAGGAAGTCGCGCGGGAGGGACCAAGTGTCGATGTACTCGAGATCGAGGCGGACCCAGTCGTCGAAGCCGATCTTGTTACGGCCGCTCACCTGCCACAGGCAGGTGAGACCCGGGCGCATCGAGAGCCGGCGGCGCTCGGCGGTGCGATAGGCCGCGACCTCGCTGGGAATCGCCGGGCGCGGCCCGACCAGGCTCATGTCGCCGCGGAACACGCTCCACAGCTGCGGCAGCTCGTCGAGGCTGTAGCGGCGCAGGAAGCGGCCGATGGGCGTCACGCGCGGGTCGCGCTTGATCTTGAAGACGGGGCCGTCCATCTCGTTGTGCGCCGCCAGCTCGGCCTGCCGCTGCTCGGCATCCACGTCCATCGTGCGCAGCTTCGGCATGCGGAACACGCGGCCGTTCAGCGAGCAGCGCACCTGGTGGAAGAACACCGGGCCGCGCGACGTCGCCTTGATGGCGAGCGCGGCGGCGGCGATGAGCGGCGCCGCGAGCACCAGCAGCGCGCCCGCGCCGAGCACGTCGACTGCGCGCTTCAGCGCGAGCCACGCGGGCGGATGGTGCACCGGGGCGAACGAGAGCGCGGGCAGCGCGCCGAAGCGCTTCACGCGCGGGGCGGGCAAGAGATCGCCGAACACGTCCGAGAGCAGCGTGATCGGCACGCCCGCGCGGGTCGCGGCGTCGACGACCACGACCACCTCTTCGAGCTTCGAGCGCGGCACCGCGACGATCACCTCGTCGATCACCTGATCGGCGAGCACCTCTTCGATCGCGGCGAGCGGCAGCACGCGCGTGGCCTGAACCGCCGGGCCGCGCTTGGGCAGGCTGCCGTCGATGAACGCGACAACGTGCAGGCCCCACTCGGCGTGACTCGCGATCACGTCTTCGACGTAGGCGGCGCGCGGCCCGGAGCCTGCGATCAGCACGTTGCGGGTGTTGTGGCCCGCGCGGCGGAGCAGGCGGGCGGCGCCGAGGAAGACGATGCGCAGCCCGCCGAGCACCGCGAGCTGGCCGCACGCGACCACGAACGGGAACGACGCGGGGGCCGGCGCGTCGAGCGCGAACGCGACGGCCGCCTGCGCGAAGCCCGAGAACAGCGCCGCGAGTGCGAGCGAGGTGGAGATCTCCGCGACCGAGTCGCGCCGCCGCGAGTCGTAGAGGTCGAGCGCGCGCAGCGCGATCGGCCACGCCAGCGCGGCGGTGAGGCCGAGCGGGAGCAGCGAGAGCCCGGAGGCGGCGACGCCGAGGCCGGGCGTTCGCACGATCAGGACGAACAGCGCGGCGCTGGCCACCACGTCCACGAACTGCAGCGTTGCGTCGATTTCCCGCGAGAGCGCCCGGAGCATGAACGAGCTTTCGGCAAGACGCGCGCTGCGCATGCGCGTTTCGTTGCGCACGCGCGAGCCG
Organism: Myxococcota bacterium; assembly: GCA_036560185.1. Classification (GTDB taxonomy): domain Bacteria; phylum Myxococcota_A; class UBA9160; order UBA9160; family UBA6930; genus VGRF01. The sequence continues at coordinate 22,039 of DATBRS010000135.1, read as the reverse complement.
TGCGAGCGCCGGTACTCTGCGCGCCCCGTGCCCACGCATCCCACGCTGCAAGCCCTCGCCTGCCCCGGCGTGAAGGCGCTGGCACTCGCCCGCTTCGCGCGCGCGGCGGGCGGCACCGCGCTGGTGACGGCGCTGCGCTGGCACGTCTACGAAGTCGGCGGCGATGCGTCGTCGCTCGGCTGGCTCGGGCTGGTCGAGTTCCTGCCCGTCATCCCACTCGGGCTCGTGGCGGGCGCGCTGGTCGACGCGACCGACCGCGTGCGCGTCGCCGCCCTCTCGCAGCTCGGCTTCGCGCTCGCCGCCTTCGCGCTCGCGCTCGGCTCGGAGGCGGGCCTCGCCGTGTTGCTCGTGTGCGCGTTCGCCTCGGCGGTGTGCAGCGCCTTCGAGTTTCCCGCCGTGGCGACGATCCTGCCGAGCCTGGTTCCGCGCGCGATCTTTCCCAGTGCGGTCTCGCTGGTCGCGACCTCGCGCAATCTCGGCTGGACGCTGGGGCCGCTGCTCGGCGGCGCGGGTCTGCAGTGGCTCGGCGTCTCGGGCACCTTCGCCGCCGCTGGCGCGATCGTCGCGCTCAGCGCCCTCGCCGTAACAACCCTGCCTCGGTCGGCCGCGCCCGGCGAGCGCCGCGAGGTGAGCCTGCGCGCGATCCGCGAGGGCATCGCGTTCGTGCGCGCCGAGAAATCCGTGCTCGGCGCGATGACGCTCGACCTGTTCGCGGTGCTGTTCGCGGGCGCGACGGCGCTGCTGCCGGTGTACGCGAAGCTGCTCGGCGCCTCGGGCATCGGCTACGGCGTGCTCACCGCGTCGATGACGATCGGAACCTTCCTGATGTCCGCGGTACTGATGATCCGCCCGCCGATGTCCCGGCCCGGTCGCGCGCTGCTCGGCGCGGTCGGCGTGTTCGGCGTCGCCACGATCGCCTTCGGCTTCTCGCGCTGGTTCCCGCTCTCGGTGCTCGCGCTGATCGCCGCGGGGATGGCCGACGAGGTCAGCATGGTCGCGCGCTCGACCATCATTCAGCTAGGCACGCCCGACGCGCTGCGCGGCCGCGTCTCGGCGGTCAACGCGATCTTCGTGGGAGCGTCGAACGAGCTCGGCGCCGCGGAATCCGGCTTTCTCGCGGCGCTGACGAGCGCGACATTCTCGGTCGTGTTCGGCGGAGCGGCCTGCCTCGCGGTGCTCGCGCTGGTCGCGCGCAAGCTCCCGCAGCTCGCGCGCTTCCGCATTGCGGCGGCGCTCGCGCTGGTGTTGTTGGGGAGCCTCGCGCCACCGGGCGGCGCGCGCGCCGAGGGCGATGCGCGCGCGGGAGCGGCGGCGCCGGCCGCGCCGCAGGCCAGCGCGGCGTCGCTGTACGCGGTCCACCACGGCGCGGACGGCTACTTCGTGCCGTGGGCGCGCGACGAAGCGCGCAGCCTCGGCGCGCTCCTGCGCTGGCAGTTCTCGCGCAACCCCTACGGCGACATGCCGCGCAACGCCGCTCCCCGCGTCGCGAACGACGGCGCTTCGCTCGCGCGCGCGCTGCCGGCGGGCGCGGCGGAGATCACCTGGATCGGGCACGCGAGCTTCGCGGTGCACGATGGCGCGGACGTGTTCCTCACCGATCCGCACTTCGGCGAGCGCGCGCTGCTCCCGAAGCGGCTCGTCGCGCCGGGCGTCCCGCTCGCCGCGGTCCCTGCGCGAGCGTTCGCGCTGGTCTCGCACAACCACTACGACCACCTCGACGCGTTCACCGTCGGCGCGCTGCCCGCCGATTTTGCGTGGTTCGTTCCATTGGGCCTCGCCGACTGGTTTCGCGCGCGCGGGCGCGAGAACGTGGTCGAGCTCGATTGGTGGCAGAGCGCGCAGCGCGGGCGCTTCACGATCACGTGCCTGCCCTCGCAGCACTGGTCGAAGCGCATCGAGCAGCGCACGAACGAGTCGCTCTGGTGCGCGTGGCTGATCGACTCGGGCGCGCGCCGCTACTTCTTCGCCGGCGACACCGGCTACTTCCACGGCTTCGCCGAAGTCGGCCGCCGCTTCGGCCCGCTGGACGCGGCGCTGCTCCCGATCGGCGCCTACGAGCCGCGCTGGTTCATGGATTTTCAGCACCTGGATCCGGCGCAGGCGCTGCGCGCGTTTCGCGAGCTGCGCGCGCGCCGGCTCTTCCCGATGCACTGGGGGACCTTCGAGCTGACGGACGAGCCGCCCGACGAGGCGCCGCTCGAGCTGCGCCGCCAAGCGGACCGGCTCGGCGTGCCGTGGCGCGACATCGCGCCGCTCGCGGTCGGCGAGACGCGCACGCTCGCGCCCCCCATCGCAGCCGCCCCTTGACGCGCGGCGGCTCCCGCTGATATGTAACCGAGTGGGAACCTAAGCGATGCCGCGCAGCCACCCCCGCTCCGACGTCTACCGCGCCATCTCGCATGGCACGCGGCGCGCGATCCTCGACCGGCTGCGCGCAGGCCCGGCCCGCGCGGGCGACCTCGCCGCCGGCTTCGCGGAGACGCGGCCGGCGATCTCGAAGCATCTGCGCGTTTTGCGCCAGTCCGGCGTGGTGCGCGAGGAGCGCCTCGGTCGCGAGCGCTTCTACTCGCTCGAGCCGGGCCCGCTGCACGAGGTGGCCGGCTGGGTCGAGGGCTACCGCGCGTTCTGGCACTCGAGCCTCGCGCGCCTGAAGCGTCACCTGGAGGTAAAATGACGAGACTCGCCGGAGCGCGGCCGCGCGCGATCGCGGACGTCGCCAGCGGATCGCTGCACGCCGTCGTCGAGATCGAGACCACGCCGGAGCGCCTGTTCGCGGCGCTCACCTCGCGCGAGGTGGTCGAGTGGTGGGGACAGGAAGGCGTCTACCGCACCACGGCATTTCGCGCGGACCTGCGCGTCGGCGGGAGCTGGCGCTCGGACGGGGTCGGCGCGGACGGCGCCCCGTTCTTCGTCGAGGGCGAGTATCTCGCGGTCGAGGCGCCGCGCCGCGTGTCGTTCACGTGGCGGCCGAGCTGGCATCCGGGCCACGCGACGACGGTGCACTACCGACTCGATCCCATCGACGGCGGGACGCGCCTCACCCTGCGCCACGAAGGCTTCACGTCGGACGTAATCTGCGAGGGCCACGCGCAAGGCTGGGCGCGCATCTTCGGCTGGCTCGCCGCGCACGCCGGCGCGCGCGCCGCGAACGCACCGGCGTACTTCCTGATCCGCCTGCTTCCGCCGCGTCCCACCTTCATGCAGACGATGACCAGCGCCGAGCGGGACGTGATGCGCGACCACGTCGGCTACTGGACGCAGCTGCTCGGCGAGGGAGCGGCGGTCGCGTTCGGGCCGGTCGCGGATCCGAGCGGCGGCTGGGGCGTGAGCGTCGTCGAGGTGGAGCACCCGAACGAGGTGAACGGCCTGATCGCGAACGATCCGGCGAAGCGCTCGGGCCTCGGCTTCCAGTACGAGGTGCTGCCGATGCTGCGCGCGATCGTACGCCCGCGCTGAGCGCTCAGGGCGTCGCGGAGACCGCCACCGCGCCGCCCGGCGGCCACGGGCAGGCGTTCGTCTGCTGCGCGTAGCGGGCGGCGCGCTCGGAGACCTTGCTCGCCACGCCGAACAGCCACGGCTTCTGATCGAAGCTGCGCCGCTGGAATCCGGTCGGACCCTCGTGGTAGCCGAGGTAGAGGCGGAAGGCGTCGTCCTTCGCGATGCCCGCGGTGCGCGCGAGCAGATCGGAGTAGAAGCCGACGAAGTCGATCACGTCGGCGAAGTCGTCGCGCTTCGCATGGCGATTGCCGGTGCGATCGCGGTAGTCGCTCCAGGCCGCGTCCTGCACCTGGCCGTAGCCGTAGGCCGACGACGCCGGCCCGACGGGGATCACCCCGAAGGCCATGCGCCAGCCCGGCCGCGCCTTCGCGCGGAAGCGCGATTCCTGATGGAGGATCGCCATCGAGATCGCCGGCGCGACGCCCCAGCGCTCGCGCGACCGCTCGGTCGCCTCGCGCCACTCGGGCTTCTCGGCGAACAGCCCGCACAGATCATCGAGTTGTTGGGGCGGAAGGTGGGCACACGCGAGCGCGAACAGCGCCGCCGCGATCGTGGTGGTCACCAGCGCTCCGGCGCGCAGCGCGACGCTGGCGCGCGGCTCGGTGGCGAGGGACTCGCGCGCGGAGCCGGGCTCAGCCACCCGCCGCCCGGCGATCGTGCACGAGCACCGCATCGCGCGCGTCGAACTGCACCTTGATCTTGCCGACGCCGGCGCTGCCCTGCACGACGCCGAGACCGAGCACGCTGTGCTGCACGCGGTCGCCAGCCGCATAGTGCTCGCCCGCCGAGTAGCTGCGGATCTCGCGCGAGAGATCGGCCGTCACCACCACGGGCGCCGCGGGCCCCGCCGACTTCTTGCGCGCGCTCGGCTTCGCCTTCGGCCGCACCTTGTCCGCGCCCAGCTCGAAGGCGGGCTCGAGCCGCGGATCGCCCTCGAGACGCGGCGCGCCGCTCTCGTGGGAGAAGCCCGGATCGCCGGGCGTGCGCAGCGTCAGGAAGCGCACGGGGATGTCGAGCTTCGCGCCGATCTCGCGCGAGAGGCGCTCGAGCTCCTTGATCCACGCCGCGCCCTTCTGCGCTTCGCGCTTCCGCGAGAGCTCCCACCAGCGGAAGCTCGCGACCAGCAGCAACGCTGGCGGTGCCGGTGAGATCGCCTCGGCGGTCTTCTCCGCGAGCTCGGCGCACAGCGATTCGCGGTTCGCTTCGACGCCCGCGACCCACGCGAGGCCCTCGAGCAACGCGCGCAGCGGCGTGTCGCCGGTCTGCACGCGCGTCGCGCCCGGCGCGAGCCAGCGCACGACCGCGACTGCGAGCCGGCCATCCGGGCCGACGCCCACCAGGTCGATCGGCTCGGCGCCCCAGTTCGGGTCGCTCGCGCCGAGCGCCGCATCGGGCTGCGCGCTCTTCAACACCACACCGGCGTGCAGCGCTGCGAAGCTGCCCGCTTCGGGCAGCGCGAGCGGCGCACCGCCCTCCGCGGCGCGCGTCGCGAGCGCCAGCGCGAGATGCTCGCTGTCGCGCGCCGGCTTGCGCGTCGCCGCGAGCTTCCGATTCGCCGCGACGAGGTGCTTGCGTCCGCTCGCCGCGCGCTGCGGGGCGGCCTCGCGCTCCGCCGCGAACTCGGCCGCGAGAATCTCTCCGTTCAGCGAGGCGGCGACCGCCCGGAATCCCTTCGCGTTGCGGACTTCTGCGCTCGCCGCGCGTTCGAGCAGCGGATGCTTTGCCACGCTCACCTCCCCCGGTTCATTCGGCAGTCGGCAATCATAGGCGAGGAATCGCCGCGAGTTAGGGCGAGCGCCGGAAACTACGCAGGGAGCCTGATGGATGAAGCGCGCGATCTTGCTTCGCCACGCGACCGCGCTGCAGGCGAGCGACGACGCGCTGCGCGAGCTGAGCGCAGAGGGTGTGCAGGAGGCCGTGCGGGCGGGCGGGAAGATCGCGGCGCTCGGCGCGGATTGGGCGCCGACGCGCGCGCTCTGCTCCACCGCGCTGCGCGCCAGCGCGACGCTCGCGGCCGCGCAGCCCGCCCTCGCGGCGCTCACGCACAGCGAGCTCGACGCGCGCCTCTACCTCGCGAGCGCGGCCGAGCTGCTCGCCGCGCTCCAGCGCGTCGGCGAGGCGGAGGAGTGCGTGCTCGTCGTCGCGCACGAACCGGGGCTCTCCGATCTCGTGCGCCTGCTCGCGCGGCGTGCGGCGCCGGGAGTGCGCGCGCGGCTGGCGCGCGGCTTTTCGCCCGCGTCGTTCGCCGTGCTCTCGCTCGCGGTCGCGCGCTGGCAAGACGCGCGACCGGGCTGCGCGGAGCTGGCGCGGGTCGAGACGCGCTAGGCGCGGCTCTTCCTAACTACTCGCGCGCCGGCGCAACCTCCACACCACGCGCGCGCCGAGCAGCAGCGCGAGCAGCGCTGCGTAAATGAGCGGCTCGCGCAGGTCCTTCTTCACGAGCCAGACGAAGTGCGCCGCCGCGAGCGCGGCCGCGACGTAGACGAGCCGGTGCAGCTTCACCCAGCGCGGCCCGAGCCGGCGCTGCCAGCCGCGCGTCGAGGTGAGCGCGAGCGGCGCCAGCAGACAGAGCGCCGCGAAGCCGAGCGTCACGTACGGGCGCTCGGCGATCTCCTCCGCGAGGCGTGCGAGAGCGAACCCGAGATCGAGCGCGAAGAACGTGAGGGCGTGCAGCGTCGCGTACAGGAAGGCGAGCAGGCCGAACGTGCGCCGAAACGGCGCGAGCGCTGCGAGCCGCGGCGAGAGGCGGCGCAGCGGCGTGATCGCGAGGCACGCGAGCAATGACTTCAGCGCCCAGGCGCCGGTGACGTGGGTGATCGTCTCCACCGGATTCGCGCCGAGGCCGCCCTGGGCCGCGCCGAACGCGAGCCAGGCGAGCGGCACGAGCGCGCCTGCGACGACGAGGCCGTGGACGAGCTCGCGATTCATGCGCGGCTGCATCTGCTGGTTCCCGCTCGGGAGCCCGCCGGCTCAGTAGTACCTGCGCAGGTTCATGCCCTGATAGAGGCTCGCGACCTGCTCGCCGTAGCCGTTGAAGGGCAGCGTCGGCCGCTTGCTCCACTCGCCGATGCGGCGCTCGCTCTTCTGACTCCAGCGCGGATGGTCGACCGCCGGATTCACGTTGGCGTAGAAGCCGTACTCGTTCGCGTTCTCGTCGCTCCAGGTCGTGCGCGGCATGCGCGGAACCAGCTTCATCTTCACGATCGACTTGATGCTCTTGAAGCCGTACTTCCAGGGCACGACCAGGCGCAGCGGCGCGCCGTTCTGATTCGGCAGCGCGCGCCCGTACATGCCGACGGCGAGGATCGCGAGCGGATGCATCGCCTCGTCGAGGCGCAGCCCTTCGCGATAGGGCCAATCGAGCGTGGAACGGCGCTGGCCGGGCATCTGCGTCTTGTCGACGAGCGTCTCGAACGCGACGTACTTCGCCTCCGCGGTCGGCGCGAAACGCTTCAGCACGTCTGCGAGCGGGATGCCGACCCACGGGATCACCATCGACCACGCCTCGACGCAGCGCAGCCGGTAGATGCGCTCCTCGAGCGGGAACGCTCGCAGCAGCGCGTCGACGTCGAGCACGCCCGGCTGCGCCACCGCGCCCTCGACCGCGAGCGCCCACGGCCGCACGCGCAGCGAGTGCGCGTTCTGCGCCGGATCATCTTTGTCCGTCCCGAACTCGTAGAAGTTGTTGTACGCGGTCGCGTCTTCGCGACGCGTCAGGGCTTCGCTCGTGCGGAAGCGCTCCGGCGCTGGAACGACGTTCGGGAGCGTCGCGAGCTCGGCGGGAGCGGGGGTCGCGGCGCGCGCGGCATTGTCGTCGCCGCAGCCGAACAGCGCCGCGGCCGAGAACGCTGCGCCAGCGCGCAGGAACGACCGGCGCTGGAGGCAGATCGCCTCGGGCGTCACGTCGCGCTCGGGCATCAGGCTCGGACGAATCAGTCGCATCGCTGCTCCTTCGGGATCGCGGGTCCCTGACGCTTCAGCGCGTGTGCGGGTTACGCCCGCATCGACCCCGCGCGCCTCATGCGAGAGCGCGAGCGCGTTTTCCTGACCCAGGACGCCTCGGCCGCGGCATAGAATGCCCACGCGCATCGCAGGCTTCGCAACACAAGATCACGAACGGAGACGCTCATGGGCTTTCTCGCGCCCCACGCCGACAAGATCTACGCCGCCTTCCGAATCATTTCCGGTCTACTGATGCTCCAGCACGGCTGCCAGAAACTCCTCGGCTGGTTCGGCGGACTTCCGGAGGGCGTGCCGGGCTTGATCCGATATGGAGCGGGCGGCATCGAGTTCGCCGGCGGCTTGCTGGTCGCGATCGGTCTCGCCGCTGGGCCGGCGGGCTTCCTCGTCTCTGGCACGATGGCGGCCGCCTACTTCATGGGCCACGTGTTCGGGCCTGGCAACCCGAGCCACAGCCTCATCCCGCTCGTGAATCAGGGCGAGCTCGCGGTCGCGTACTGCTTCGCATTCCTGGTGATCGCGTCGAAGGGCTCGGGCATCTGGAGCGTGGACGCCATGCGCGGCGCGAAGTAGCTCGCGCCCCTCACACCGCCTTGAACTCCATCTCCTTCTCGCCCCAGAAGCTCTCGGTCACCTTGGCGCCGGTCTTCGCGCGCAGCGCCACCTCTTCGTAGGTGCGCGTGTAGCCGGTGTGCTGAATGCGCCAGCGGCCGTCGGCGCCTCTCACGTAGACGTCCTCGTAGAACGCGGAGCCGTTCAGCGTCCAGCCCTGCTCGAGGTTGATCACCGTGTCGTGCAGCGCCCAGATCCCGCGCGCGCGGGTCGGGCTCTCGAAGCTGATCTCCGGCTGATGCACGGTGTGGCTCGACAGGAACTTCGGCGACGCCATCGACTTCTCGAGGAACGCCATGATCGCGTCGCGGCCCTTGAAGCTGTACTTGCCGCCGCCGTAGGAGGACGTCGCGTCCTCGGCGAGCGTCTCGCGCAGCTCGGCCCAGAGCTTGCGGTCGACGCCGCGCACGTAGCGGTACTTGAGCTGCTTGATCTCTTCGAGCGCGTTCAGGTCGATCGGCATCGGAGACTCCTCGGAGCTGGGCCTCGCAGCTTATCTCCCTCCGCCTCGGCCGCGCGCGCCGGACGCGCCAGCACGGATGCGCGAGGCCGCTCAGTTCTCCACCGCGGGCTTCACTTCCGCGATCGCGCGGGCGGTCTGCTCGCGCAGATCCTGCGTGCCCTGTGCGAGCGGCAGCAGCACGAACTTCGAGACGCCGCCTGCTACGTACTGCTGGATACGCGCGACCAAGTCGGCGGGCTTGCCCGCGACGATCTGGCTCTCCGCCGCGCCGTCGCCGCGCTGCGCCTGCGGCGAGCGCGCCGCCGCGCGGCTCGCGAAGCGCTGCACGAGGGGGTCGTCCGCGCTGCCGAAGCGGAACGGAATCGTCGCGCCGTAGTGATCCGCGTCGATCGCGCGCCCGGTCTTCGCGCACTCGGCGCGGATGGCCGCGACCACGCCGGCGATCTCGCTCGGCGCCATCAGCCCGCCGAGCCAGCCCGTCCCCAGCCGCGCCGTGCGGCGAATCGCGGCCGGGCTGTGCCCGCCGATCCAGAGCGGCAGCGGCTTCTGCACCGGCAGTGGGGAGATGCGCGCGCCCTGATAAGTGAAGTGCGCGCCGGTGAAGTCCACGCTCTCGCCATTCCAGAGCCGCGCCATGATCTCGAGCGTCTCGTCCGAGCGCTTGCCGCGCGCAGCGGGATCGCGGCCGGTCGCCCGCCAGGTGGGATCGCCCTCGAAGCCGACTCCGAACACCGGCAGCAAGCGGCCGCCCGAGAGGAAGTCGATGGTCGCGCACTCCTTCGCGAGCACGAGCGGATCGCGGTAGGCGACGACCACCGCGTTCATCCCGAACTTGATGCGCTCGGTCGCGCCCGCCAGCGAAGCCATCGCCGCCATCGGCTCGAGCTGCGCGTCCACGCCGACGAGCCGGTCGGTCTGCCACAACGAATCGACGCCGCCGGCCTCGCACTGCTCCGCGAACGCGAAGTAGTCGCGCGCGCGATCGAAGCCGAAGGCGGCGACGCCGATGCCACAGCGAATCTTCGCGGCCCGCATGGACGCGCAGCATAGGCCGATGAGACGCGCACGCCTAAGCTGCGCCGCTCGGAGGAGCGGAGTGCAACGAGAAGTCCGTGCGGGCCTCGCGCTCGCGTTCACGCTGGCGCTCGGCGCTCGCGGCGCCGGCGCAGGGCCGGACGCCGAGCCGGGAGCGCCGCCGGCGCGCTGGGCGGTTCACCCGGAGGACGGCGCCTTCCACGTCGTGCTCGTGCCCGACACGCAGCACGAGGTCGACACCGAGCCCGACGCCGGCAGCGCGCTCGAGTTTCCCTGGCAGCTGCCGCGCCTCGAACGGAACGCGGCGTGGATCTGCGAGCAGCGCGACGCGCTGCGCATCGCCGCGGTGCTGCACCTCGGCGATTTCGTGCAGGGCCAAGCGCGCGGCGTGCGCACGCAGTGGAGCTACGCCGAGCGCCTGCTCGATCGCATCGAGAGCTGCGGAATCCCGTGGCTCGGCGCGATGGGGAATCACGACTGCGATGCGGGCTCGAACGGCTGTGGCCTGCCCGGCGGCGGCGACCGCGCGAGCAACTTCCAGCAGCACGTGATGCAGCGGCAGGCGAAGCAGCCCGAGTGGCAGAGCGCGGGCCCCGAGATCCACCCGGCGCACGGACGCTGCGGCCTCGGCGGCGCGACGCGCGCGCCGAGCCGGAACGGCTGGATCCGCTTCGCCGATCGCTTCGCGGCGCTCTCACTCGATTGGTATCCGGACTGCGCGCCGCAGGACGACTGGGCACGCGACGTCCTCGCTCAGCACGGTGCCGAGCTGCAGTTCGTGTTGCTCGGCCACGCGGTCGCGCGGCCCGGCGACTCGCCTACCTGTGCGGGCGCGGGCGAGCCTGGGCAGGCGCTGCGCGCGGGACGACTCGCGCGCGCGCCCGGCGTGTTCGCGATCGCCGGCGGCCACTACGTCACCGACCCGAACTTCGCTTGTTATGGATCGAGCGAGCTCGCGGGCCACCGCGTGCTGAACGTCTTCTCCGACTTCCAGACGAACGTCGCGAAGAGCACTGCGGGCACGCTCGTGCTGATGCGCATCGACGTCAACGCCTACCCGGCGCGGCCGAACGTGTGCGTTCGGCAGTTCAACCCGTCGCTCGGCACTCGCGACGTGACCGAGCCCGAGCGCTGCTTCGACGTGCCGACGCTGAAGTAGGCTGCGCGGTCGAGGAGGGATCCCATGGGCAAGTACAGCCGCGCCGAGCTGCTCGAGGCGTTCGAGGACTACAAGCGCCGCCGCGACATCGCGTCGACGACGGGCGATTGGAACGTGTGGGCCGACTGCTTCAGCGAGGACGCTCACTACATCGAGCACGCATACGGCGAGCTCCACGGGCGCGAGGCGATCCGCAGCTGGATCTGCGACGTGATGGCGCCGTTCCCGACCATGACGTTCCCGATCACGTGGCTGGCCGTCGACGAGGAGACCGGCGCGATCGTCTGGGAAGTGCGCAACGCCTTCCCGGAGCCGTTCCAAGCGAACGGCGAGCCGTACTCGTTCCCCAATTGGTCGCGGCTCGTGTACGCAGGCGACGCGAAGTGGAAGTCCGAGGAGGACGTCTACAACCCGGCGCGCGACTCGGCGCGCACGTTCAAGGCGTGGATCAAGGCCGGCGGCAAGACGCGCAGCGGCGAGCGCGTGAAGATGGCGCACCGCTGAGGCCCGCGGCGCGGCGCGCGCGGGGCTCGGCAACGGGCTAGGGTGCGCGCCTTCCCGCGCTGGGCGGCTGCGCTCGCACGCTGGACGCTGCGAAAGGATCCCGCATGGCCGAAGTCTTCGTCGTCGAAGCCGTCCGCTCTCCGCTCGGCCGCCGCGGCGGCGGGCTCTCCACGCTGCACGCGGCCGATTTGTTGGGGAACGTGATGCGCGCCGCCGTGACGCGCGCCGGCCTCGACCCGCGCGAGATCGGTCAGGTGATTGGCGGCTGCGTGTCTCAGGTCGGCGAGCAGTCGTACAACGTCGCGCGCACGGCGTGGCTCTCGGCTGGGCTGCCGCTCGAGATCGCAGCCACCACGGTCGACAGTCAGTGCGGCTCCTCGCAACAGGCCAGCACGCTCGCGGCGGGGCTCGTCGGCTCCGGCCTCGAAGACGTGGTGCTGTCGTGCGGAGTCGAGATGATGAGCCGCGTGCCGCTCGGCGCGAACTTCTCCGACAAGAAGCTCGGGCGCCCGGTACCGAAGTCCTACTTCAGCCAGTACGCGTTCAACTCGCAGTTCCAGGGCGCGGAGCTGATCGCCAAGGAATACGGGATCACGCGCGAAGACACCGATCGCTTCGGGCTGCGCAGCCAGGAGAACGCGGCGCGCGCCTGGCGCGAGGGCCGCTACGACCGCGAGGTGGTCGCGCAGGAAGCGCCGGTGCAGGGCGCCGATGGCAAGCCCACCGGCGAGAGCTCGCGCGTCGCGCGCGACGAAGGGCTGCGCGAGACCTCGCTAGAGAAGCTCGCGGCGCTGAAGGCCGTCATGGACGGCGGCCTGCACACGGCGGGCACGAGCTCTCAGGTGACCGACGGCGCCTCGGCCGTGATCCTCGCGTCCGAAGCGGCGGTGCGGCGGCTCGGGCTGAGAGCCCGAGCGCGGGTCGTCTACTCGACGATCGTCGGCGTCGACCCCGAGACGATGCTGAAGGGTCCCATCCCCGCGACGCGCAAGCTGCTCGAGCGCACCAAGCTGCGCATCGAGGACATGGACGTGTACGAGGTGAACGAGGCGTTCGCGTCGGTCGTGCTCGCCTGGCAGAAGGAGTGCAAGCCGGTGGTCGAACGCGTGAACCCGAACGGCGGCGCGATCGCGCTGGGACATCCGACCGGCGCGACCGGCGACCGCTTGATCACCTCCGCGCTTCACGAGCTCGAGCGCACCCAGGGCCGCTACGGCCTCATCTCCATGTGCTGCGGCGGTGGCCTCGGCACCGGCACGATCATCGAGCGGCTCTAACAAGCGCGCGAATGGGCGACTCAGCGGGACACAGCGGGGCGAGCCGCGCGGTGAGAGCCGTACGCAGCGCGGGCTGCTTCGCCGCGGCGCTCGCGCTCGCCGTCGCCGCCGGCGGCGAGACGCCGGCGCCGCCCTATCCGCTCGCGCCGAATCGCGAGATGTCTCCGACCGTCGCGCTGACGAAGCTGCCCGAGGGAGCGCGTGCGCCGAAGATCGACGGGCGCATCAGCGACGCCGCCTGGGACCACGCGACACCGCTCGGCCCGTTCACGCAGCAGAGCCCGCACGAGGGCGCGGAGCCGACCTATCAGACCGAAGTCAAGGTCCTCTACGACGACAAGTACTTCTACGTCGCGGTGCGCGCGTGGGACCCGGAGCCCGAGAAGCTGATCCAGAAGGTGATGCGGCGCGACACGAGCCAGCGCAGCGACGACCGCGTGCTGATCACGATCGACACGTTCCACGACAAGCGCAACGGCTACATGTTCTCGACCAACCCGAACAGCGGCCGCTACGAGGCGCTGATCGAGAACAATCAGACCGTGCGCACCGAGTGGGACGGCATCTGGTTCGCGAAAGCGCGCGTCGACGCCGAGGGCTGGACGGCCGAGTTCGCGTTCCCGTTCCAGTCGCTCGCCTTCGATCCGGCGCAAACCGACTGGGGGTTCAACGTCACGCGCAGCGTGCGCCGCCTCAACGAGGACAGCCGCTGGGCGTCGTGGCGCCAAAACAAGTTCCCGCTCGACATGTCGGAGGCCGGCACGCTCACCGGCATCGAGGGCGTCGTGCCGGGAATCGGCCTCGACATCGTGCCGTACGGCTCCGTCGGCGGCTTCGTCGAGCGCGATGTGAGCGAGGCCTTGGGCACGATCGACCACCGCGACTACTCGACGCTCGATCCGGGCCTCGACGTCTACTACAAGCTCACGCCCTCGGTCACCGGCGCGCTCACGTTCAACACCGACTTCTCGGATTCCGACGTCGACGCGCGCCAGGTGAACCTCGACCGCTTCGCGCTGTTCTTTCCCGAGACGCGCGACTTCTTCCTCCAAGACGCCGGCATCTTCGACTTCGGCGGCATCGGCGAGCAGATCCAGTTCAACGAGACTTCGAACCCGAACGGCATGCCGTTCTTCACGCGCAAGGTGGGCATCTACTCCGACCCGATCGGCGTCGCGGACACGGGAATTCTCGACATTCGGGCGGGAGCGAAGATGACCGGCCGCGTCGGGCGGCTCAACTTCGGCGTGATGAACGTGCAGCTCGAAGACTTCGAGCAGCACTGCGACCTGAGTGCGCCCGTGCTGCAGCGGGATCAGTGGGAGTGCGGCCCCAACAAGAACTCTGATCGCACGACGAACGTGAACATCGGGAACAAGAATCTCTCGGTGGCGCGCGCGAAGTGGAACTTCGGCGAGGAGTCGACCGCGGGCGTGATCGCGACCTATGGCGACCCCGACAGCCCCGGAACGGGAACCACGATCGGCGCCGACGTCCGGCTTCGTTCGAGCCACGTGTTCGGCGATCAGATCGGCGAGCTGATCGGCTGGGCGCAGCGCACGACCTCGTCGGGCAACGCGCGCGAGTTCCGGCTCCCGCCGGACGACCCGAACCGGCAGCCCGGGATCCACATGGATTCGACGAACGACGAGGCCTACGGGCTTCGCCTGCGCTACCCGAACGACCGCTGGTTCGTGGACGCGTCGTGGGCGCGCATCGGCGAGAACTTCGATCCCGCGCTCGGCTTCGTGAACCGTCCCGGCGTCGACCAGTTCCACAACCTCACGCGCAAACGCTGGCGGCCCGAGTCCGGGTACGTGCGCTTCTACGACGCGATCCTCGAGACCGATCTGGTGCAGGGCCTCGATGGGCACCTCCAGACGCTGATCTTCAACCCGACCTTCCTCGAGATCCACAACGCGCTGGACGACTACGTCTACATCGGCGCCGAATCGCGCAGCGAGATCATCGAGGACGTCGACACCTTCCCCGATTGCAGCGGCTTCTACATCAACGAGACGCCGCTGATCTGCATTCCGGGCGAGAACGGGTCGGGCTCCTCGCCGCGCCGCTACGACTGGGGTCGCGTGCAGGTCGGCTTCGGCACCGCGCAGTCGCGGCCGGTCGCGTTCAATCTCGACTACTCGTACGGCGGGTTCTTCGGCGGCACCCTGCACTCGATCGAAGGCAATCTCGAGCTGCGCCTCAGCAAGCACTTCTTCGGGCAGATCGAGTACATCGAGAACATCGCCGACCTGCCCGCGAGCTACGAGGTCTGCGCGCCCGGCACGTGCGAGGGCAGCGGCGACTTCGTGCAGCGCCTCGTGCGCCTGCGCGCGCAGTTCATCTTCTCGCCCGACCTGAGCTGGGACACCTTCGTGCAGTACGACAACCTGAGCGATTCGGTGGGCTGGAACAGCCGCATTCGCTGGATCGTGAATCCCGGCAACGAGCTCGTGATCATCTGGAACCAATCGCAGGGCGCGAACGACATCGAAGGCCGCGACTTCCGTTTCCAGGCCGCGGGGCTCACCACGAAGCTGAGCTGGACCTTCCGCCTCTGAGCCGGCGCCGCTCAGCCGTCCAGCAGGCGCGCGAGCAGCGGCGGCCCCAGCACGAACACTCCCACGCTCGCGGCCGCGAGCGCGGCGAGCAGCACCGCGCTCGCGGCCAGGTCCTTCGCGCGCGCGACGAGCGGGTGATGATCTGGCGCGACGCGATTCGCGAGCGCTTCGAGCGCGCTGTTCGACGCCTCCGCTGCGACTACGAGCCCGACCGCGAGCACGAGCAACGCGGCCTCGGCGCGCGAGACGCGCAACCAGGCGGCGAGCACGGCCACCGCGAGCGCCGCCGTGAAGTGGATGCGCGCGTTTGGCTCGCGCGCGAGCGCGGCGACGCCGCGCAGCGCGAAGCCGAAGCTGGCGACGCGCGCGCGCAGCCAGCTCACGCCCGCGCCTCGCGCGCGGCGAGCCTCGCGTACTCGTCGGGCGTGTTCACGTTCGCGAGCGCGCGGCCGCTCGGATCGAGCGCGGCGAGGTCTTCGCCCTCGAGCCAGCGCACCCCGAGCCGGTCGAGCATCGCGCCCAGTGCGAGCTTCTCCCGCGCGAGACAGTGCTGCGCCGCGGCGAGCGCGGGGCCGCGGCGATAGAGCGCGCAGAGCGGCTGCGCGAAACCGCCTGCGCGCGGCACCACCGCGTCGGCGCCGGGATACGCCGTGATCCCCAACAACAGGTCCGGCGTCATCGCCATCAGATCCGTCGCGAGCACGAGCACGCGCTCTTCGCGCGCCGCCGCGAGCGCGGTCGCGACTCCGAGCAAGCCGCAGCGCGGGCCTGCGCCGTCCGCGACGCGCCGGCCCGGCGCGCTCGCAGGCGGATCGCCGCCGACCAGCAGCACGTCCTCGAACAAGCTCGCGAGCAGCTTCGCGAGCCGCGCGGCGGCGGGCTCGCCCGCGATCACGAGCTGCGCCTTGTCGCACCCCATGCGCGTCGAGGCGCCGCCCAACAAGAGCGCCGCGCTGACGTTCGCGATGCGCGAGTCATCGCCCACTTGCGCCCTCAGCCCGCGGCTCGCGCGAAGAAGCTCTCGTCGAGCACGATCACGCGCGCGCGCGCGCCGGCGGCGATCTCGCTGGCGTCGGCAGGGAACACGAGCAGCCCGTCGGCGAGCGTCATCGAGCGCAACACGCCGCTGCTCTGGTTTCCGGTCGTGGTCGCCACGATCTCAGCGCCGCGGCGCGCGAGGAATACGCGCACGTAGTGCTCGCGCCCGGGTTTCTTCCGGAACGCCTCGCCAGAGACGGCGTCGACCTCGGGGCGTGCGAGCTCGCCGCGCCCGGCGAGCCGCAATAACAACGGCCGCACGAACAGCTCGAAGGTCACCATCGCGGAGACCGGGTTGCCCGGCAGACCGAATACGAAGGCGCCCGACCCGCTGGCAGCGCGGCCGAAGGTCACCGGAAAGCCGGGCTTCATCTCGACGCCCCAGAACTCGAGGTGCACCCCGAGCTTCTCGAGCGTCGGACGCACGTGGTCGTGGTCGCCGACGGAGACGCCGGCAGTCGAGACGAGCACGTCCGCGCCGAGCCCGGCGCGCAGCGAGCGTTCGAGGTCGGCGGGCGTGTCGCGGGCAATGCCCAAGTTATTGGGGAGCGCGCCCGCCTCCCGGCACTGCGCGGCGATCGTGTACGAGTTGGAAGAAACGATGCGCCCGTGGCTCGGCGTCTCGTGCGGCTCGATCAGCTCGTCGCCGCCCGACAGCACCGCGACCGTGGGCCGGCGCTGGACGCGCACGCGCGTGCGCCCGAGCGCGGCCAGCATGCCCACCTCCGCGGGCCCGATGCGCGCGCCCGGCGCGAGCACGCGATCGCCCGCGCGCACGTCCTCGCCGGCCGGGCGCACGCTCTCACCGCGCGGCGCCGCGACGAGCACGCGCACCTCGCCCGCGCGCGCCTCGGCGTCTTCCTGACGCACGACGGTGTCGGCGCCGGGGGGCACCGGTGCGCCCGTGAATATGCGCGCGGCTTCGCCGGCCGCGAGCGCGCGCGGCGCCTGCGCGCCCGCGGCGACCTCGAACGCGACCCGCAGCAGCGCGCCGGCGCGGGCCACGTCGGCGCCGCGCACGGCGTAGCCGTCCATCGCCGAGCAATCCGCGGGCGGCAGCGTGCGCTCCGAGCGCACCTCCTCCGCGAGCACGCGCCCGAGCGCCTCCTCGAACGCCACGACCTCGGGCGCGAGCGGCCGTGCCGCTTCCAGCACGATCGCGCGCGCTTCGGCTACCGAGATGCCCGTTCGCATCGCGGCAACGTATCGCGCGCGCCGGCGCTTGGGGACGTTCGTTCACGAGCTTCACGAACGGGCGGGGACGTTGGTTCACAGAACGACGGAGCCGGTCGCAAGCGAGCGGATTCCGCACACGATCTGCCGCCTGGCTGCGATCGCCCTTGTCCGAGGTCGTCCGCCCGACTGACTTCGTTAACGAACTGTCCCCGCCTCGCGGTGAATCCTGTGAACGAGCGTCCCTCGCCTCCCCGGCGAAGCTCCCTATCGTCCCGCGCCATGCGCCGCGACCTCACCGACGTGCTCGAAGCCATCCTGGCTGGCGTCGTCGTGGTCGGGCCGGCCGGGCGTGTCGAGGAGCTGAACTCGGTCGCCTGCCGGCTGCTGGGCCGCTCGCGCGAGACCTCCCTCGGCTGCGCGATCGACGAGCTCGTTCCGCCCGGTCACGAGATCGCTCGCCTGGCGCGCAGCGTGCTCTCGCGCGGCAGTGCGATCTCGGCGGCGGATTGCGAGCTCGAGCCGCAACGCGGCGAGCGCGTGCCGATCGACGTGTCCGCCTCGCCCCTTCAGGCCGAGAGCGGCGAGACCCAGGGCGCCGTCGTGGTGCTGCGGGATCGCAGCGCGCACCGGCGCCTCGAGCAGCTGGAGAGCGAGCGCGAGCGCTTCGAGGCGTTCGGACGCATCGCCGCGGGGCTCGCCCACGAGGTCAAGAACCCCCTCGGCGGCATTCGCGGCGCGGGCGAGATCCTCGCGCAGCGCGCGAGCGACGCGAAGACCAAGGAGACCGCGGGCCTGATCGTGCGCGAGGCGACGCGCATCGCCGCGCTGGTCGACGATTTCATGGTGTTCGCGCGTCGCGACAAGCTGCGGCTCGCGCACACGAACATCCACCGCGTGCTCGACGGCGTGCTCGCGCTGCTCTCCCACGACCCGCTCGGCGAGGCCGTCGAGATCGAACGCGCCTACGACCCGTCGATCCCCGAGCTCGCCGCCGACGCCGATCGTCTGATCCAGGTCTTCCTCAATCTGTTACGGAACTCGCTGCAGGCGATGGAGGGACGCGGCGGCTCGCTGACCGTCACCACGCGCATGACGCTCGACCACCGCATCGCGCTCGACGACGGCAAGCCGCTGCCCACGCTCGCGGTGTCGATTCGCGACACCGGCCGCGGCATGACGCCGGACGAGCTGCGCCAAGCGACCACGCCGTTCTTCTCGGCGCGGCAGGGCGGCACCGGCCTCGGGCTCGCGCTCGCCGACTATTGGGTCGCGCAGCATCGCGGCACGCTGCACCTCGAATCCGAGCTCGGCGTCGGCACGACGGCTCGTGTCTCGCTGCCGCTGCGGAAGGCACCATGAGCGCGCGCGTCCTGATCGCCGACGACGAGCCGTCGATCCGCTTCGTGCTGCGCGAGACGCTCGAATCCGCCGGCCATGCCGTCAGCGACGTCGCGAACGGCGACGACGCGCTGCGCGCCCTCACCGAGGCGACCTACGACCTCGCGTTCTTCGACATCCGCATGCCGGGCGCGAGCGGCCTCGACCTGCTCGAGCGCGCCCGCACGGTCGGCAGCGACGTCGCGATCGTGATCATCACCGCGCAGAACACCTTCGAGAACGTGGTCGAAGCGATGAAGCGCGGCGCCTTCGACTACCTGGTGAAGCCGTTCGGCACGCAGGAGGTGCTCGCGCTCGTCGAGAAGGCGCTGCGCTCGCGCGCGCTCGAATCCGAAGTGCGCGCGCTGCGCCGCGCGCTCGGCAAGGGCGCGCCTCCGAGCGAGCGGCTCGTGGGCAAGAGCGGCGTCCTGCTCGACGTCTTCAAGACCATCGGTCGCGTCGCGCGCAGCGACGTGGCGGTGCTGGTCACGGGGGAGAGCGGCACCGGCAAGGAGCTGATCGCGCGCGCCATCCACGCCGCGAGCCCGCGCGCCGCGGCGCCGTTCGTGGCGGTGAACGCGGCCGCGATCCCGCGCGAGCTGCTCGAGAGCGAGCTGTTCGGCCACGAGCGCGGCGCGTTCACCGGCGCCGTCGAGGCGCGCGCCGGCCGCTTCCGCGAGGCCAGCGGCGGCACGCTCTTCCTCGACGAGATCGGCGACATGCCAGTCGACCTGCAGGCCAAGTTGCTACGCGTGCTGCAGACCGGCGAGGTCACCTCGGTCGGCGGGCGCCGCGCGGAGCCGGTGAACGTGCGCATCCTCGCGGCCACGCACCGCGACCTCGACGCCGCCGTCGCCGCCGGAACGTTCCGCGAGGACTTGCTCTACCGCCTGCGCGTCGTGCCGATCGCGGTGCCGCCGCTGCGCGAGCGGCGCGAGGACATCCCGCCGCTGATCGACCACTTCTTGGCGCGCTACGACACCGAGCTCACGGGTGGCATGCACGTGATCTCGCCGGACGCGGTGGACGCGCTGGTACGCCACGCCTGGCCCGGCAACGTGCGCGAGCTCGAGAACGCGATCAAGCGCGCGCTCGTGCTCGCGCCCGCCGAAGTGATCGGGCTCGACGACTTCGCGTTCCTCGAGGGCGCCGCGAGCGAGCGCGTGGCGATGACGCTCGAAGCCATCGTGCGCGCCGAGACCGAGGCCGCGCTCGACCGCGGCGCCCCCGGCGACGTGCATGGCGCGCTGCTCGCGCGCGTCGAGAAGCCGCTGATCGAGAGCGCGCTCGCGCGCACCGGTGGCAACCAGCTGCGCGCGGCGGAGCTGCTCGGCATCAACCGCAACACGCTGCGCAAGCGCATCCTCGAGCTCGGCATCGACGTGCCGGAAAAGCCCTGAGCGGCACGGCCCGTCGCGCGACCCCGCGAGACGCGGGAGAATGCAGCGCGTGCCGCTCGACTTCTCAGGCCTGCACGTGCTCGCTGACGACGACGCGCGCTGGAAGCACGACCCCGTCGTGCAGGCGCGCGCGGCGTGCGCGGGCGGCGCGCGCGTCGTCCAGCTGCGCGCCAAACACAGTGTCGACTCCCGAGCGCTCGACTGGGCGCGCGAGATCCGAGCGCTCACGCGCGCCGCGGGCGTCGCCTTCGTGATGAACGATCGCGTCGATCTGGCGCTCGCCTGCGAAGCCGACGCCGTGCATCTCGGCCAGGACGATTTGCCGCCCGCGGAAGTGCGCCGGATCGCGCCGCGCCTCGCGATCGGGCGCTCGACCCACGACGCCGCGCAGCTCGCGCGCGCGCTCGCCGAGCCGATCGACTACGTCGCCTACGGCCCCGTCTTCGGCACCGCGAGCAAACACACCGGCTACGACGCGCGCGGTCTCGCCGCGCTGCGCGAGATCGCGAGCCACTGCGCGCCGCTGCCGCTCGTCGCGATCGGCGGCATCGATGCCCGCAGCTGCGCGAGTGTGCGCGCCGCGGGCGCGCACGGCGTCGCGGTGATCTCCGCGGTCGCGAACGCCGCGGATCCGCTCGCGGCGGTGCGCGAGCTCGTCGCGGCATTCGGACCCGCGCGATGACGGAGCTCGCGTCGCGCGCCGCCGCCGCGCTCGGCATCGCGGCGTTCATCGCGGTCGCGTGGGCGTTCTCCGAGCATCGCCGGCGCTTCCCGGCACGCGTCGTCGCCTGGGGCCTCGGGCTCCAGCTCGCGCTCGCGCTGTTGTTGTTGCGCAGCCCGGCGGGCCGCGCCTTCTTCGTCGGCGTGAACGACGCGGTGAATGCGTTCATCCGCTTCACCGACGCCGGCACCGACTTCGTGTTCGGCTCACTGCGCAGCACTGGCTTCTCGTTCGCGCTCGAAGTGCTGCCCGTGATCGTCGTGATGGGGAGCCTGTTCTCGGTGCTCTACCACTGGGGCGCCGTGCAGCTCGTCGTGCGCGCGCTCGCGCGCGGGCTGTCGCGTACGATGGGCATCTCCGCCGCCGAGAGCCTCTCGACCGTCGCCGACGTGTTCGTCGGCATGACCGAGGCGCCGCTGCTGATCCGGCCGTACCTGGCGCGCATGACGCGCAGCGAGCTGTTCACCGTAATGACCGCGGGCATGGCGACGATCGCCGGCTCCGTGCTCGTCGCCTACGCGAAGATGCTCGGCGGCGGCGACTTCGCGGGCCACCTCGTCACCGCGAGCTTCATGGCCGCGCCTGCGGCAGTGCTGCTCGCGAAGGTGATGGTGCCCGAGACCGGTACGCCAGAGACGATTCACGCCGCCGCCGCTGCCGTGCGCGTCGAGTCCGTCAACACGATCGACGCCGCCGCCGCGGGAGCTAGCGCCGCGCTGCGCCTCGCCGCGAACGTCGGCGCGCTGCTGATCGCCTTCATCGCGCTGCTCGCGATGGCGAACGCGGGCCTCGAGCACGTGGGCGGCTGGCTCGGGGTTCCGGACCTCACCTTCCAGCGCGTGCTGGGCTGGCTGTTCGCGCCCTTCGCGCTGTTGCTCGGCATCGCGCCGAGCGAGGCGCGAGCCGTCGGCGCCCTGCTCGGCGTGAAGACCGTGCTGAACGAGTTTCTCGCCTACCGCGATCTCGCCACCCTGATCGCGCAGCATGAGATCTCCGCGCGCGCCGCCGTGATCAGCAGCTACGCGCTGTGCGGCTTCGCGAACTTCGGCTCGCTCGCGATCTTGCTTGGCGGCGTCGGCGCGATGGTGCCCGAGCGACGGCCCGAGATCGCGCAGCTCGGCCTCAAGGCGATCCTCGCGGGCACGCTCGCGACGATGATGACGGCGAGCGTGGTGGCGGTGTTGGTTTAGGGTTGATCACCGACTCGGTGAGAGTGCGATTGACCCCATTCGCGTGCCGAACGTCAGGAGCACCA
>DATBRS010000134.1:0-14995 GCA_036560185.1 Myxococcota bacterium | reverse complement strand
CGGCCCGATCACCGACAACGCCGGCGGCATCGCGGAGATGGCGGAGCTCGGCCCGGCGGTGCGCGCCGTGACCGATCCGCTCGACGCCTTCGGCAACACCACCAAGGCCGTGACGAAGGGCTACGCGATCGCGTCGGCCGGGCTCGCGGCAGTGGCGCTGTTCGCGACGTTCATCGAGGACCTGAAGACCGCGAACATCGTGGCGACCTTCATGCTCAACGACCCGAAGGTGATGGCCGGCCTCTTCATCGGCGCGATGACGCCGTTCGTGTTCGCCTCGTTCGCGATGAACGCGGTCGGCGAGGCGGGCCTCAAGGTGGTCGAGGAGGTGCGCCGCCAGTTCCGCGAGATCCCGGGCATCATGGAAGGCACCGGCAAGCCCGACTACCGCACTTGTGTGGACATCGTCACGAAGTCGGCGCTGCGCCTGATGATCGTGCCGGCGCTGATTCCCGCAGTGGTGCCGATCATCGTCGCGCTCTTCCTCGGCGCCGAAGGCCTCGGCGGCCTGTTGATCGGCTCGATCGTGTGCGGCGTCTGCCTCGGCATCTCGATGACGACCGGCGGCGCGGCCTGGGACAACGCCAAGAAGTACATCGAGAGCGGCGCGCTCGCGGGCGAGAAGAAGGGCAGCAACGCGCACAAGTCCGCAGTCACCGGCGACACGGTCGGCGACCCGTACAAGGACACCGCGGGCCCGGCCATCAACCCGATGCTCAAGCTGATCAACATCGTCGCGCTGCTGCTGGTGCCCTTCCTCCACTGACGAGCGAGGCGCCGCGAAGCGGAGGCGAGCGCAGCCAACCGGAGAACTCCTACGAGCGAGCGCGACCCGCGCGACAAGCTGCGTCCAGCGCTCTCGCTGCAGGACGCGATCTTCCTGGTCGTCGCATCGGTCGTCGGCTCCGGCATCTTCCTCACGCCCGGCGAGATCGCGAACCGGATTCCGCACACCGGCCTGATCTTCGCGGCCTGGATCCTCGGCGGCCTGCTCTCGCTCGCCGGCGCGCTCGCGAACGCCGAGCTCGGCGCGATGTTCCCCCACGCGGGCGGCGATTACGTCTACTTGAGGCGCGCGTTCCATCCGCTCGCGGGCTTCGTGGTCGGCTGGATCACCTTCTTCGCGATCTTCGCCGGCACGGTCGCGACGCTCGCCGTCGGCTTCGCGGATCGCGTGGGCGCGATCTACGGCTGGGCGCTGCCGAGCGTGCTGCTGTGCGCGGCGTTCACCACGCTCGCCTGCACCTGGCTGAACGTCGCGGGCGTGAAGTACGGCGCGTGGGCGAACAACGCGACGGGCTACGTGAAGGTGATCGCGCTGTTCGCGTTCGGCCTGATCGCGCCGTTCACCGGGCGCGGCGACGTGGCGAATCTCTCGCCCCTCTTCAGCGGCGCGACCCAGGCCGCGGGGCTGGGCGCGTTCGCGCTCGCGATGTCGCCGGTGCTGTTCAGCTACTTGGGTTGGAACGCGGTCGTGTACGTCGCGAGCGAGATCCGCGAGCCGCAGCGCAACTTGCCGCGCTCGCTGTTCGCGGGCCTCGCGCTCTGCACCTCGATCTACCTCGTGATCAACGCGGTCTATCTCTACGCGCTGCCGCTGGAGCAACTGCGGGCCGTCGACGACGTCGGGCGCGCGGCCGCGACCGTGCTGTTCGGGGGCATCGGCGGGAAGCTGATCCAGGGCTTCGTGCTGATCTCCATCCTCGGCACGCTCAACGCGACGATTCTGGTGGGCGCGCGCATCGCGTACGCGATGGCGCTCGACGGCTTGTTCGTGCCGGGCGTCGAGAAGGTGCACGAGAGCTACGCCACGCCCGCGGTCGCGCTCTGGCTGCAGGCGCTCGTCGCGATCGCGATCGTGGCACTGCTGCAGAGCTATCCGGGCGCGCTCGACTTCACGACCTTCGCAATCCTGCTCGCCACCAGCGCCGACGTTCTCGCGCTGTATGCGCTGCGCGCGAAGCAGCCCGCGCTCGCGCGGCCGTATCGGGCCTGGGGCTTCCCGATCGTGCCGGGCCTGTATCTCGTCGCGAACGTCGCGATCGCGATCTCGCTGCTGTTCGGCTCGACCAAGTCGGCGGTCGTCGCGCTGATCGTGTCGGCTGCGAGTCTGCCGTTCTACTTCCTGTTCTCGCGCACGCGCGCGGCGCACTGAGCCGCGCGGGAGGGGTGATGCTCGACTTCTCGATCTCCCACACACTGCGGCCGATCGACGCGAAGATCGCCGCGACGACGAACCCGCGGCATCGCGCACTGCTGCAGAATTTCCGCGAGCATCTCGTCGCAGAACTCGCGGGCGACGTCGACGCGATCCTGAAGACGCAGTGCGCGAATCCGCAGTACCACTTCTACGGCTCGGGCACGGGCGACTTCGGCCCGAAGGGCTTTGCTGCGGTGCGCGACTTCTACGCGGGCATCTTCGCGCTCGGGTACAACAAGCTGCGCTACGAGATCGAGCGCTTCGTGATCGACGACCGCGCGCTCTTCCACGAGGGCCAGATGCACATCATATTCCCCGGGCGCGCGCTGCAGGCGATGGGGCTGCCGTGCGACGACCTCGCGGGCAACTACGTGTTCTCGTACCGGCAGGCCGCGATCTTCCACTACGACGAGCACGGCATCTGCACCGGCGAGGACACCTACAGCGACGGCCCGCTCACGCCCGAGCGGCTGCGCCGCCTGACGCCCGCCGAAGAGGCGACGCTGCCCCGCGGCCGCTGAACGCAGATTGGCGCCGCCATGCGGAGCCTCACCGAGGAGAACCCATGCGCATCCGAATTTCGAGTCTCGCGGTCGCTGCGCTGTGCTTCGCGACGCTAGGCCCCGCGCGCCCAATCGAGGCCCGCGCCGACGAGCCCGCGTGGGGGCCGCTCGAGCTCGCGCACGAGCGGGTCGCACCGGGCGAGCGGAAGAAGTTCACGTATCTGGGCGAGCGCAGCTTCGAGGGCGGCTTCGTCGACTTCGTCGTGTTCGCCGCGCAGGGCCGCAAGCCGGGGCCGCGCTTGTGCGTGACGTCGGCGATTCACGGCGACGAGATCAACAGCGTCGAGATCGCGCGCCGCGCCTTCGCCTCGGTCGATGCCGAGCAGCTCGCAGGCACGCTGATCGTGCTGCCCGCGATCAACACGTCCGGCTTCCGCTCGGGCAACCGCTACATGCCCGACCGCCGCGATCTGAATCGCTTCTTCCCGGGCAACCGCAACGGCAGCATCGCGGCGCTCGTCGCGTACGCCGTCTTCGAGGGCGTGATCCGAGGCTGCACGCACCTCGTCGACTTGCACACGGGCTCGATGGCGCGCTCGAACTCCCCGCAGATTCGCGTCGACGTCGCCGACCCGCAGGCGCTGGAGCTGGCCCGGCACTTCTCGGTCGGCATCATCGTCGAGGGCGCCGGGCCCTCGGGCAGCCTGCGCCGGGAGGCGATGAAGGCCGGCATCAAGGCGATCATCTACGAGGCCGGGCCCCCCAACATCTTCCTCGAGCCGGAGATCGCGCGCGGCGTGGAAGGCGTGCAGAACGTCATGAACTACCTGGGCATGACGCACACGCGGCCGAGCCCGCCGGAGGGGAAGATCCTCACCCACTCGCGCTGGCTGCGCGTGCCGCCGGGCGGCGGCGGCATCTTCCTGCCAACGGCGAAGCTGGGCGACGCGGTGCACGCGGGTCAGACACTCGCCACGGTCACCGACCCGGTGACCGACCGCGTCACCGAGATCGCCGCCGAGGCCGACGGCGTGATCGTCGGCATCGCGCTCCCGCAGGTCGTGCTCTCGGGCTACGGCCTGTTCCACGTCGGCGAGCTGGCGGATCAGCCGGAGGAGTGAATCGGCCGGAAGAACGCTCGCTGCGAGGGCGAGTTGCGCGTCCGGCGTGCGGAGTCGGCGCGCTGACGGCCGGATTGCTGCGTCCGAAATTCCTCCGTAGCTTCGCGTGCCTACAGCGTTTTCCTCCTCCCTCGCCCGAGGCTGCCGTGTCCGCGATCCGCCACGATTTCGACAAGCTGCGCCGGCTCCCGCCGTACGTCCTCGCCGAGGTGACGGCGCTGAAGCACGCGGGACGGAGAGCCGGCGAGGACATCGTCGATCTCGGCATGGGCAATCCCGACATGCCGACGCCGCCGCACATCGTGGAGAAGATCCGCGAGTCGTCCCTCGACGAGCGAGCGCATCGCTACTCGGCCTCGCGCGGCGTTCCGAACCTGCGCGCGGCGGTGTGCGAGTGGTACCAGCGCAACCACGGAGTCGAGCTCGATCCCGAGGGCGAGGCGATCGCGGTGATCGGCGCGAAGGAAGGGTTGTCGCACTTCGTGCTCGTCACGATCGGCCCGGGTGACGTCGTGCTCGCGCCCGATCCGACCTATCCGATCCATCAGTACGCGGTCGTGATCGCCGGCGGCGACCTGCGCCACGTGCCGATCGGCCCCGATCACGACTTCATCGCGAACCTCGAGACGGCGGTGAAGCGCACCTGGCCGAAGCCGAAGCTGCTGATCGTCTCGTTCCCGCACAACCCGACCACGATGGTCGTGGACCGGCCTTTCTTCGAGCGCCTCGTCGCGTTCGCGCGCGAGCACCACCTGATGGTGGTGCACGATTTCGCGTACGCGGAGATCTCGTACGACGGCTACAAGCCGCCGAGCATCCTCGAGGTGCCGGGGGCGAAGGACGTCGCGATCGAGTTCCTGTCGCTCTCGAAGAGCCACAACATGGCGGGCTGGCGCGTCGGCTTCTGCGCGGGCAATCGCGAGATGGTCCACGCGCTGACGCGCATCAAGTCGTACCTCGACTACGGCATCCCGACGCCGATCCAGGTGGGCGCGATCGTCGCGCTGCGCGGGCCGCAGGATTGCGTCGCCGCCACCGTCGAGGAGTACAAGGCGCGGCGCGACGCGTTGATCGACGGCCTCGCAAAGCCCGGCTCCGGACAATGGAAGATCGAGAAGCCGCTCGGGACGATGTTCGTGTGGGCCCCGGTGCCCGAAGCGTTCCGCTCGATGGGCTCGCTCGAGTTCAGCAAGCGCATGCTGCGCGAAGCCAAAGTCGCGGTCTCGCCGGGCGTGGGTTTCGGACAGAACGGCGAGGGCTGGGTGCGCTTCGCGCTGATCGAGAACGTGCACCGCACGCGCCAGGCGGTGCGCGGCATCCGCAAGTTCCTGCGCAGCGCAGGGGCTTGAGCCGTGTCCGCACACGATCCTCGAGAACTTGGAGCGAACGACCGCGGCTCGGGAAGCCGCAAGCCCGCCAGCGCCGGCCCGGCCGGCGCAGCGGGCGCGCAGCGAGGCGAAGCCGAGCGGAGCCCAAACAAGATAGGCGTCGGGCTGATCGGGCTCGGCACGATCGGCAGCGGTGTCGCCAAGCTGCTCCGTAACAACGCGGCGGTGATCTCGCAGCGCCTCGGCTTTCCGCTCGAGCTCGTGCGCATCGCCGACATGGACACCGAGCGCGATCGCGGCGTCGATCTCACCGGCATCCGCTTCGACCGCTACGCCACCGGCCTGATCTCCGATCCGAGCGTGCAGATCGTGATCGAGCTGATCGGCGGCTACGGCGCTGCGAAGCAGTTCATCCTCGCGGCGATCGAGGCGGGCAAGCACGTCGTCACTGCCAACAAGGCGCTGCTCGCGACGCACGGGCGCGAGATCTTCGAGGCGGCCGCGCGCAAGGGCGTGGACGTCGCGTTCGAGGCGAGCGTCGGCGGCGGCATCCCGATCCTGCGCTCGCTGCGCGAAGGGCTCTCCGCGAATCGCATCCTCTCGATCCACGGCATCGTGAACGGCACCACCAACTATGTGCTCACGGAAATGGAGAAGACCGGCGCGCCGTTCGAGTCGGTGCTGAAGCGCGCCCAGGAGCTCGGCTACGCCGAGGCGGACCCCAGTTTCGACGTGGACGGCATCGACGCCGCGCACAAGCTGACGCTGCTGGTCGCGATGGCCTATGGCGCCGACATCACGCCCAAGGACATCCACACCGAAGGCATCCGCGGCATCACGCCGCTCGACTTCGAGGCCGCCGAGGAGTTCGGCTACCGCATCAAGCTGCTCGCGATCGCGCGCGCGCATCCGCCGCGCGACACCGCGGGCCCCGAGCGCATCGAGGCGCGCGTCCATCCGACCCTGATTCCCGCGGACTCGCTGCTCGCGAACGTGGACGGCGCGATGAACGCGATCGCGGTGCACGGCGACGCGGTCGGCCCGACGCTCTTCTACGGCGCCGGTGCCGGCGAGATGCCGACCGCGAGCGCCGTCGTCGCGGATCTGATGGAGATCGCGCGCGAGATCCGCCGCGGCAGCGCTGGCCGCGTCGCACCGCTCTCCTATCGACCGGATCACCTCGAGCGCAAAGACTTGCTCTCGCTCGAAGAGATCGAGGCGAGCTGTTACTTGGTGTTCACCGTGCGCGACGAGCCCGGCGTGCTCGGGCGCATCGCGACGGCGCTCGGCGCCCACGGCATCAGCATTGAGTCGGTGCTGCAGAAGAGCGCGAACGCCGTGACGGGCTGCGTGCCGATCGTGGTGTTCACGCACCCCGCGCGCGAGCGTGCGGTGCGCGGCGCGCTCGCGGTCGTCGACCGCATGCCCGAGGTGGCGGCGCGCACGCGCCTCGTGCGCATCGAGGAGAACGTGTGATGCCGAAGCCCAGGCACAGCGCGTGGTTCCAGAGCCTGTCGAACCCGAACGAGCGCTACGCGCTGGACGAGGTCGTCTACACCGATCGCAACGGCGGGCTGCTGCAGGTCGCCCACGACATGGACGCGCTGAAGCGCACCTCGGGCAACCGCTGGAAGGAGCTGTTCGAGTCGCGCCAGCACAAGAGCGAATGGCCGTACGGCTCGGGCGTGTGGGGCAAGAAGGAATGGGTGCTGCCGGAAATCGAGGCCGACAACGTGGTCTCGATGTACGAGGGTCACACGAACCTGTTCTGGGCCGATCGCTACGGCCGCGAGCTCGGTCTCGAGGATCTGTGGATCAAGCTGTGCGGCAACACGCACACGGGCTCGTTCAAGGATCTCGGCATGACCGTGCTCGTCTCGATGGTGAAGGAGATGCGCGCGCGCGGGAAGAACGTGCGCGCCGTCGGCTGCGCATCGACCGGCGACACCTCGGCGGCGCTCGCTGCCTACGCGGCGGCGGCCAGCATTCCCGCGATCGTGTTCCTGCCGCGCGGGAAGATCTCGATCGCGCAGCTGATCCAGCCGGTCGCGAACGGCGCGATCGTGTTCGCGCTCGACACCGACTTCGACGGCTGCATGGAGATCGTGAAGCGAATCGCGGAGAAGGACGGCATCTACCTCGCGAACTCGATGAACAGCTTGCGCATCGAGGGCCAGAAGACGGTCGGCATCGAGATCGTCCAGCAGTTCGATTGGGACGTGCCGGACTGGATCATCATCCCGGGCGGCAACCTCGGGAACGTCTCGGCGCTCGCGAAGGGCCTCGACATGCTCGTCGACCTCGGCCTCGTCACGCGCCGCCCGCGCATCGTGTGCGCGCAAGCGCAAAACGCGAACCCGCTTTACGTGGCCTACAAGCGCGGATTCGAGGCCTTCGAGCCGATGGCAGCGCGCCCGACGCTCGCGAGCGCGATCCAGATCGGGAACCCGGTGAGCTACCAGAAGGCCGTCGACGCGATCCAGCGCTACGACGGCATCGTCGAGCAGGCCAGCGAGTCGGAGCTCGCGGAAGCGGCGGCGCGCGCGGATCGCACCGGCCTCTTCAATTGCCCGCACACCGGCGTCGCGCTCGCCGCCATGGAGAAGCTGGTGGCGAACGGGACGATTCGGAAATCCGACAAGGTGGTCGTCATCTCGACCGCCCACGGCCTCAAGTTCGTCGACTTCAAGCTTCGATATCACGAGATGCGCATCGAGGGCGTCGAGTCGCGTTTCCCGAATCCGCCGATCGAGCTCGACGCGAAATACGATCTCGTGCGCGACCACATGCTGCGCGAGATCACGCGCCGCTTCGGCAAGCACGCGGCGTAGCGCCGATGTTCACCGGCATCGTGGAGACCGTTGGCGACGTCGTCGCGGTGACGGCGCGCGGCGAGACGACCCGCCTCGCGGTGCTCTCGCCGCTCGCGCGCGAAGTGCGGCTCGGCGAGAGCGTCGCGCTGAACGGCTGCTGCCTGACGATCGCCGAGTCGCACGCGACCGAGCTGCGCTTCGACGCGATCCGCGAGACGCTGGAGAAGACCGCGCTCGGCGATCTCGCCGCTGGCTCGCGCGTGAACCTCGAGCGCGCGATGGCGGCGAGCGCGCGCTTCGACGGGCACATCGTGCAGGGGCACGTCGACGAGGCGGGCCGCGTGCGCGAGTGGCGCAAGCGCGGCGAGGACGTGCAGCTGTTCGTGCAGACCTCGCGCGCGTTCGCGGATCAGTGCGTACCGAAGGGCTCGGTGACGGTGCAGGGCGTGTCGCTCACGATCGTGAGCGTCGCGAGCGACGGCTTCGACGTCGCGCTCATCCCGCACACCTTGGAAGTGACGACGCTCGGCGCGCTCACGCCGGGCGCCCGCGTGAATCTGGAGGCGGACGTGCTCGGGAAGTACGTGCGGAAGTACCTGGAGCGAATCGTGCCGGAGAAGCGCGCGTGAGGAGGTTCTGGATCCCGCTCGCGCTGGCCGCGATCTCTCTGCTGACTGCGAGCGGCGCGCTCGCCGCCGATCCATGGGAAGCGACGATCGACCGCGTCTCCCACGCCGTCGTCGCGATCCGCGTCTCTGCCGTGCGCGCCTTCGATACCGAGGATCCCTCGACGTCGGTCGCGACCGGCTTCGTCGTCGACGCCGAGCGCGGCCTGATCCTCACCAATCGGCACGTGGTGCAGCCCGGGCCGGTGAAGGCCCACGCGATCTTCTTGAACCACGAGGAAGTGGAGGTCGTGCCCGTGTACCGCGATCCGGTGCACGATTTCGGCTTCTACCGTTACGACCCGAGAGCGCTCGAGTTCATGCAGCCCGCCGCGCTCGAGCTCGCGCCCGACGCCGCGCGCGTGGGCGTCGAGCTGCGCGTGATCGGCAACGACTCGGGCGAGAAGCTGTCGATTCTCGCCGGCACGCTCGCGCGGCTCGACCGCGACGCTCCGAACTACGGCGCCGGCTCGTACAACGACTTCAACACGTTCTACCTGCAGGCGGCGTCGGGCACCTCGGGCGGCTCGTCGGGCTCTCCGGTCGTCGACCGGCGTGGCCGCGTGATCGGCTTGAACGCCGGCGGCTCGACGGGCAGCGCGACCAGCTTCTACTTGCCGCTCGACCGGCCCGCTCGCGCGCTGGCGCTGATCCGCGCCAGCCGGCCCGTGACGCGCGGCTCGCTGCACACCGTCTTCCGCCAGCGGCCTTATTACGATCTCCAGCGCCTCGGCCTGCGCAAGGAGACAGAGGCGCGCGCGCGCCGAGCGGCGCCGGGCTCCATCGGCATGCTGGTCGCGCACGAGATCGTGCCGGAGGGCCCCGCCGACGGGCTGCTCGAGCCGGGCGACATCGTGGTCGCGCTCGACGGGAAGCCGCTCGACGGCTTCGTGCAGCTCGAGGACGCGCTCGACGCGAGAGTCGGCCAGACGGTCACGCTCGACGTCGAGCGCGGGGGCGAGCCGCTCGCCCTGACGATTCCCGTCGGCGACCTCCACGCCGTGACCCCCGCGAGCTTCCTCGAAATGGGCGGCGGCGTGATGAACCCGCTCTCGCTCCAGCTCGCGCGCGCGTACGCGATGCCCGTGCGCGGGGTCTACCTCGCTTCGGCGGGCTACGCGTTCGGGCGCTCGGGCATTCCGGCGGGCACGCTGATCGAGGCGCTCGACGGGGCGCCGATCGGCAGCCTCGCCGAGCTCGAGCACGAGCTCGCGCAGCGCGCGGACGGACAGCTCGCGCGCGTACAGTTCCGCCCGCTCGGCGAGACCGGCGCGCCGCGCATCGGCGTGCTGCGCGTCGACCGGCGCTGGTTCCCGATGCAGCGCTGCGATCGCGTCGACTCCGCTCCGGCGTGGAGCTGCAGGCCGTCGCCCGCGCCTCCGAGCACGGTCGCGCCGCCGCTCGCCACGGTGCGGCTCGCCACCGAGGGCTCGGGCCCGACGGCGCGCCTCGCGCAGTCGCTGGTGCAGGTGCGCTTCGACGTGGCGCTGCCGATGGACGGCGTGCAGGGTGGACAGTTCTCGGGGGCGGGCCTCGTCGTCGACGCGGAGCGCGGCCTCGTGATCACCGATCGCGACACGGTGCCGATTCTCGTCGGCGACGTGGAGCTCGTGATCGGCGGTTCCGCGGCGATTCCCGGGCGCGTGGTCGCGCTTCATCCCGAGCACAACCTCGCGCTCGTCGCCTACGACCCGAGACTCGTCGGCGCGACGCCGCTCGTCTCCGCGGAGCTCGATCCGCGCCCGCTCGCGCGCGGCGAGAAAGTCTGGGCGATCACGATGACGCGCCAGCAGGAGTTGTTGGGGCGAACGTCGAAGGTCGAGCGCGTCGACGTGCCCGCGATTCCGGTGCCGAAGACGCCGCGCTTTCGCGAGACGAACCTCGATCTCGCGGCGCTGACTGACGACATCGCGAGCATCGGCGGGGTGCTCGCGGACCGGAAGGGGCGGGTGCGCGCGCTCTGGGCATCGTTCTCGACGGACGCGGGCGGGGCCTCGAACTCGTTCTTCGGCGGCATCCCGAGCGCCGTCATCCAGGACTGGATCGCGCGGGCGGGCCAGCCCACGCGCACGCTCGGCGCGGAGCTCGAGACGCTCACGCTGCTGCGCGCGCGCGAGCGCGGCCTGCCCGACGCGCTCGCCGCGGAGCTCGAGCGCGCGGACGGCGACGGCCGCCGCGTGCTCGCAGTGCGGCGCCTGACGCCGGGCACGCCGGCCGCGGAGAAGCTGCGCGTCGGCGACCTGGTGGTGCGCGAGGGCGGCCGGCCGCTCGCGAGCTTGCTCGAG
Organism: Myxococcota bacterium; assembly: GCA_036560185.1. Classification (GTDB taxonomy): domain Bacteria; phylum Myxococcota_A; class UBA9160; order UBA9160; family UBA6930; genus VGRF01. Next base: position 4,080 of record DATBRS010000134.1, on the reverse strand, counting down.
CTCGAGCGCAGCGTGCAGCGCGGCAGCGTCTCGCTCGACGTCGTACGCGCCGGCGAGCTGGTGAACGCGGCCTTCGAGCCGGCGCTCGCGCTGCCGCCCGCGGCCGAGCGCGTGGTGCTGTGGGCGGGCGCGCTGCTGCAGGAGGTGCCGGCGACGATCGCGACTCAGCGCGGGCTCGCGCTCGAAGGCGTGTACGTCGCCGGGCGCTGGCGCGGCACGCCGGCCGAGGCCCACGAGCTCGCGCCCACCTGGCGAATCCTCGCCGTCGACGGCGTGCGCGTGAAGGGGCTCGACGAGTTCCTCGCGGTGGTCGCGAGCAAGCCCGACGGCGCGTCGCTGCGGCTGTTCGTCTCCGATCTCGACGGCCGCGAGCGCGTGATCACGCTCGAGACGGACCTCGCCTATTGGCCGACCTCCGAGCTGGTGAGCGACGGCAACGGAGGCTGGACCCGGAAGCCATGAGAACCCTCGCCGCGCTCGGCCTCGTGGCCCTCACCGCTGCCGCCGCGGCGGCCGAGGACGCGAAGCTCGAGCCTCCGCCCGCGCAGCCGAGCGCGCGCGAAGTGGCGGAGCGCGTCGAGGCGACGTTCCGCGGCGACGCGAGCTTCCTCGACGCCACCATGATCGTGAAGTCGCCGCGCTTGCCGGAGCCGCGGCGCGTGCGCTTCCAGAGCTGGGACGATCGCCGCGGCGAGCGCTCGTTCATCCGTATTCTCGAGCCGCCGAAGGATCACGGCGCGGGCTTCCTGAAGCTGCCTCCGAACCTGTGGAGCTGGGTCCCGCGCGTCGAGCGCACGATCCGCATCCCGCCCTCGATGATGATGCAATCGTGGATGGGCAGCGACTTCACCAACGACGACCTGGTGCGCGAGTCGTCCGTGCTCGACGACTACGAGCATCGCTGGCTCGGCGTCGACCCCGCGTATCAGGGAGCGCGCGCGTGGGTGATCGAGTACGTGCCGCGCGAGAATGCGCCCGTCGTGTGGGGGCGCATCGTGGCGTGGATCGATCCGGTGCGGCTCGCGCCGCTGCGGCAGGAGTTCTACGACGAGGCCGGCGTGAAGCTGCGCGTGATGACGCTCGCCGACTTCCGCGCCGCGGGCGGCCGCTCGTATCCGCATCGCTGGTCGATGGTCCCGCTCGACCAGCCGGGCCACGAGACGCAGATCGAGGTGAACGAGATCCGCTTCGACGAGAAGTTCGACGACGAGATCTTCACCCAGCGCAACCTGACGCGGCGCGAGTGAGCCGATGCCGCTGATCGTGCGCCTCGCCTGGCGGAACATCGGCCGCAACAAGCGGCGCAGCGTGCTCACGCTCGCGGCGGCGGTGTTCGCGGTCGTGCTGGTAGTGCACATGATCGCGCTCACGACCGGCATGCACGAGCGCATGATCGACGACAACGTGCGCATGCACGCGGGGCATCTGCAGCTGACCGGCGCGGGCTACCTCGAGGATCGCACGCTCGAGCGCTTCGTGAGCTGGACGCCGCGGCTCGCCGCCGCGCTCGACGCGACCCCTGGCGTGGCGGCAGCGGCTCCGCGCTTGAATGGCTTCGCGCTGCTCTCGAACGGCCCCGCTTCTCAGGGCGTCGCGCTGCTCGGCATCGACCCCGCGCGCGAGGGCGGCGTATCCACCTGGCCGGCGCGTGTGGTGCGGGGCTCGTTCCTCGCCGGCGGCGCGCGCCAGATCCTGCTCGGCGAGCGGCTCGCGGCTGCGCTGCGCGTCGACATCGGCGACCAGGTGCTCGCCTACACCGTCGCCTACACGCTCGAGAACGCCTATGAGCTGTTCACGGTGAGCGGCGTGCTGCGCGCCCCGGATCCGCGCCTCGAGCGCTCGCTCGCGCTGATCGCGCTGCCCGACGCGCAGGCGCTGTTCGCCTACGAGGGGCGCGTCAGCGAAGTCGCGATGATCGTTCAGGACGTCGCGCGGCTCGACGCGACGCGCGTGGCCGTCGCGGCCGCGGTCGCGCCGCTCGGCGGCGACGCGCTCGACGTGAATCCCTGGCCGGTCGTACTCCCCGAGCTCGCGCAGATGCTCGTGATCGACAACGTGCAGAACTACTCGATGCTCGGAATCCTCGTGGTCGTGGTCGCGTTCGGGATCCTGAACACGATCCTGATGTCGGTGCTCGAGCGGCAACGCGAGCTCGGCGTGATGCTCGCGCTCGGGCTCGCGCCACGCGGAATCTTCCAGCTCGTGTACGTCGAATCGCTGCTGCTCTCGGGCATCGGTCTCGCACTCGGCCTCGCGCTCGCGCTGCCCGCTGCCGCGATCATGGAACGGAACCCGATTCCGATCGGCGGCGAGATCCGCGAGATGAGCGAGATGTTCGGCGTGACGCCCGTCATCACCTGGCAGCTGAGCGCGTGGAATCCGGCGATCGCGACGCTGCTCATGACCACGATCGCGCTCGGCGCCGCGCTGTATCCGGCGATCAAGGCGGCGTCGGCGCGTCCGGTCGACGCGCTGCGGAGCCTCTAGTGGCGGCTGCGCTCGCCGAGCTCGCCGCGTCGCTCGCGCGCGCCAGCACCTGGCGGCTCGCGCTACGCGGCCTCGGGCGGCAGCCGCGCCGCAGCGGCATCGTGCTCGCGGCGATCGCGATCGGGCTCGGCAGCCTCGTGCTGGCGATGGCGCTGCAGTACGGCCTCGTCGCGCAAATGGCGGAGACTGCGATTCGCGCCGAGATCGGCGACCTGCAGGCACACGCCGCGGGCTGGCGAGACACCGCGCCGCTCGAGTCGCGGCTGCGCGAGGCTCCGTCGCTCGCCGCGCTGACGGGCGCACGCACGCTGTCGGGCTACGCGCCGCGGCTGCGCGGCGAGGGCCTCGCGCAGTCGCCGCGCGCGAGCGTCGGCGTGCGCGTGCTCGGGGTCGATCCGTCGCGCGAGCCGAGCGTGTCGACGCTGGCGACGTTCGTCGCAGAAGGAGAATGGCTCGGCGCGCCGCGGCGCATCCTGATCGGCGCCGGGCTCGCGCGCCGCTTGCGCGCGGGCGTGGGCGACAAGGTCGTGATCGCGGTGCAGGACGCCGCCGGCGACCTCACCGGCGAGGCCCTGCGCGTCGCGGGCGTACTGAACGCGCCGTCGCGCGAGCTCGACGAGTCCGTCGCGATCTTGCGCCTCGACGACGCGCAGCGCCTGTTCGGCGTGAGCGGCGAGATCTCGGAGCTCGCCTTCGCGGCGCGCGATCGCACGGGGCTCGAGGCCGCGCGCCGCGAGATCTCCGCCGCGCTCGGCGCCGGCGCGCGCGTCGAGACCTGGCGCGAGCTCGAGCCACTGCTCGACATGATGATCGCGCTCTTCGACCAGATGGGCTGGGTGATCTACGCGGCCATCTTCATCGCGATGGCCTTCGGCATCGCGAACGTGCTGCTGATGTCGGTGCTCGAGCGCACGCGCGAGATCGGCGTATTGCTCGCGATCGGGATGCCGCCCGCGCGCATGGTCGCGATCGTCGTGGCGGAGAGCGCGGTGCTGGTCGCGCTCGGCGTCGCGCTCGGCCTCGCGCTGGGCTTCGCCGCGGTGTTCGCGCTGCGCGACGGCGTCGACCTCTCGGCCTGGAGCGAGGGCATGCGCGCGTTCGGCGCGCCGACCAAGCTGGTGCCGGTGGCGCGGCGCGGCGACGTCTGGGCGCCGCTCGGCGTCGCGGCCGTGACCGCGCTGATCGCGAGCACGTGGCCGGCGCTGCGCGCGGTGCGCACCCGGCCCGCCGAAGCGTTGCGGAGGGTGTGATGGCGACGCTGGAAGCGCGCGGGGTGTCGAAGCGGTACGCGGTGCGCGGCATCGAGACCTGGGCGCTGCGCGACGTCACGCTCGCGATCGAGACGGGCGAGTTCACCGCGCTCGCCGGCCCGAGCGGCTCCGGCAAGACGACGCTGCTCAACTTGTTCGGCGCGCTCGACGCGCCCAGCAGCGGCGCGATCGCGATCGACGGCGAGGACCTGGCCGAGCTCTCCCGTTCGGAGCTCGCCGCGCTGCGGCTCGCGAAGCTCGGCTTCGTGTTTCAGGCGTTCAACCTGATCCCGGTGCTGTCGGCCCGCGAGAACGTCGAGTTCGTGATGGAGCTGCAAGGCGT